>JBILPB010000056.1:0-18513 GCA_044374175.1 Bacteroidia bacterium
AGAAAAGAAAAACACAACAACCATTGTAGATGATAAAAAAATATTTCGATTTACAGTTTCATTTATCAGTAAAGGGGCAGGTACTGATTTTAAAATACGCCAAAAATATGATGCTTTTGTAACTGACTTTGAAACCATAAACAAAGTAAAAATTGTTATCAATAAAGCGGCCTGGGGAAGAGAAGGAGAAATGGATTATTGTATAGAATTTAATGACATCACTAAAGAAATAACTGAAAAATTTATTGCCGAATCTAAAGCTTTATTAGCTGCCTCAGATCGAATTAATATAGGAGAAAACACCCATTGCAGAGGCCTTATAAAATAAGTGTGAAAACTTTTTTTTACAGCAATATTTTTGCACTTTGCTTGCTTGGTAATTGTTTAATTGCACAAAATGCAGATATCAATTTACTCAAGAAAATAAGTGGTTCAAGAAATAGCAAATACGAAAAATTTCAAACAGGCCTTTCATTTTCAGTTTATCCTGCATTAGTATTAACACCATCGAGTTTTGTTGCCATTGGCTTATTAAATAAAGATACAAATCATATTAATACTGGTTTATGTATCGCCACAGGAATTGCCTTAAACACCGCCATGGCCATAGGTTTGAAATACAGTTTGAACCGCGACCGACCTTACACTACTTATCCTGAAATAATACCTGTGGAAAAAGAAAAAACACCTTCTATGCCCTCAGGACATACGGCCAGTGCGTTTAATATTGCCACTTCTTTAACTTTATTTTATCCAAAGTGGTATGTGGCTGTGCCAGCCTATACGTGGGCAGGTGGTGTGGCGTATAGCAGAATGTATTTGGGTGTGCATTATCCATCTGATTTAATTGCAGGCGCTCTTCTTGGAAGTGGCACAGCATGGTTGACTTATTATTTAAATAAGAAGTGGTTTAGGAAAAAATAATGAAAACCAATGAGTTTATTGACTTGAATTGTCAACTCCTCATGGCCTCCACTGGATCCAATTGTGAAGCAGTATAGCTTGGAATAAAGCCAGAAATTACACCAATTAAAATTGAAATGGTAAGGGCTAAAATAATGTTGGAAGTGGTGAGCGCAATGCCCAAATCGAGAAAATGGTTTACTAAAAACAAACCTCCTAAAACTACTAACAAACCTATAATGCCACCCAGTAAACTTAAAATAACCGCCTCGGTTAAAAATTGAGTAAGTATAAAAATATTTTTAGCCCCTAATGATTTTTGTATACCAATCAATGAGGTTCTTTCCTTTACCGATACAAACATAATATTGGCGATACCAAATCCACCAACAATAATTGAGAAGCCGCCAATGACCCATCCCGCTAGGCCTATCACCATAAAAATACTGTCAAAACCTTTGGTGAGCATGCTGGTTTCGTTGAGTGCAAAATTAACATCGGCCATAGGTTTTAGCTTTCGCACATTGCGCAAAATTCCTGTGGTTTCATCTTTTAAAGCTTCGTTGCTTACACCTGGTTTAGCTTTTAAATAAATGGTTGGATCTAATCTTTCGCTACGTAAATCAAGAATGTTACGGGCATAATTAATTGGAATCAACACCACATTGTCCATTGAGTTACCAATAGCACTGCTTCCCTCCTTTTCAAAAACACCTATTACATCAAACTTTTTACCTAAAACACTTATTGATTTACCAATGCCAGCCGTATTTCCAAACAGATTCATGGCAATATCAAAACCAATGATGGCTTTATTTCTACCACTTGCACTCTCTTGCTCTGTAAAATATCTGCCTTCAATAATTTCAAAAGATTTTACCTCATCAAAATGGTGCGATACACATTTTAAATCTACATTTTCGATATTATTATTTCGATATTTTACGGTTTTATTTGTACTGGCTACAAAAGCGCCTGTGGCTGCTAAAGTGCTTCTTTTAATGACCTCAGGCATTTCTTCTACCGTGGGAACGGGTCTGTTTAAATACTTCCACCAAGGATAATCGCCACCAAATTCCCAAGGCCATTTTTGAATAAAAATTACATTATCACCTAATGAAGCTACCGATTTTCTAACATTGGCTTCCAAAGAATCTACCACAGTAAATACCGTGATGATTGAAAAAATACCTATTGTGATTCCTAATAAAGAAAGAAAAGTGCGTAATTTATTAGCAGTAAGTGAATGCCAAGCAAATCTTACACTTTCGATAACAATGGCCCAAAAAAGCAAGATGGTTTAAATTAAACTATTGTTTAGATCTCACAAAATCGTTTAACCCAGTCGTAAACTTTTGGAAAGTGTAGGTTCCTCTTTTAAAATTAGCTACCGGAAAACCGTTCCAAATAATGCTATTTCCATTTGCATCTTTATAATTATAAAAAGCCTGAGTATTGTCGGTAAACTCCCAAACCATGGTGTTGTAGGCATCATCATTTTTGTTGTTGCTAGCTAAAAAACCTTCTTTTTGCTTATTATTGGGGAATGAAACACTAACATTAGTAAACTTATGATAAATTACTTGCTGAAAGAAACTTGTATTGACACCTACTAATTGCAAAATATCTGAAAGCACTCCACCCACGGCAGCAGTTGCTTGCAATTTGGCTTCTACTGTAAAAGTTTGCTGCACATTTTCACCCACAAAAAACTCACCTGTGTTTAATCGCAAATTGGCATAATCAAAAACTTGTTTAATTTTAGCAGAAACTTCAATCCACTTGCTATCGCCATAAACAACACGCGTAAACATTGGACCTTGTGTTCCCAACATACCGTTGTCATCTGTTAACTGAATAGCTGTAACTGGGAATGCAATTTGAGAGGTAATATCGTTACCTGCTGCATCTTTTGCAGAAACTAATTCCCAATTGCCTTGCATTGCCAATTTTGTGGGAGTTTCTTCTTGTGTACAACTCTGTAAAGTGGCTAAGGTAAAGCCAATAAATAAAAATGATAGTGCTTTTTTCATGAAATTGATTTATGAATTTTGGACAAACAAATATAATGCCACAATTTCAATTTGCCTAACTTTTAATGACTCAAAAAAAAAGCCTTCTTTTTTAGAGAAGGCTTTCAAAGTTTCAATTCTTTATATTAATTAAGCTACTGGCTTAGGTTCTGTGCTTCCTTTTTTGTCGAAATCAATTACAATTGGTGTTGCAATACAAATAGAAGAATAAGTACCAATTACGATACCAATTAACAAGGCAAAAGAGAAACCTCTGATTACCTCACCACCGAATATAAAGATGGCCAATAACACAAAGAAGATGGTTAAAGAGGTATTGATGGTTCTACTTAAAGTAGAGTTCAAAGCTGAGTTGATCACTCTTTTTCTTTCTTCACCAACCAAAACTACTTTATTATTTAAATTTAAGTACTCTCTAATACGGTCGAACACTACCACCGTATCTGTCATTGAATAGCCCATTACAGTTAAGATAGCTGCAATAAAATGCTGATCTATTTCTAAAGAGAAAGGCAATACACCATTAAAAATGGCATAAAAAGAA
The DNA here is from genome assembly GCA_044374175.1 of Bacteroidia bacterium. GTDB lineage: Bacteria > Bacteroidota > Bacteroidia > UBA4408 > UBA4408 > CAIKXD01. Next base: position 3,481 of record JBILPB010000056.1, read on the forward strand.
AGTACAATTAAAACGTCATGTAATAAGGCCGCAACCGCACCTAAACCAAACTGCCATCTTTGGAAACGTATAAATATGTATAGGAACATTAATATACATGAAATAATCATGGCCCAAATTGATGATTGTTTAATATCGTCAGAGATATTTTCACCTACTTTTTGTGAGCTCATGATTTTGTGTGCTGGCATATCTTTAATCTTGCTTAAACCTTCTTCTAATTTGCTTTCAACTTCTTCATCAGCATTATCGGCAGTACTTTCGATGTTGTAAGCTGTGGTAATTTTTAGCTGATTGCTTTTACCAAATGTTTTTACCTCTGGCGCTGAACCAAAACTTGTTGCCAAGGCTTCTCGCACTTCGGTGGTTGTCATATCTTTATCGAAACGCACAATATAACTTCTACCACCTTTAAAATCTACCCCAAAATTCAAACCGCTTTTCAAAAAGAAAATTACGCCAAGCGTAATGATTGCCGTTGACAATAAATAGTATTTTTTTCTATTCGCTACAAAGTTAATATTGATATTTTTAAATGCGTTTTCTGTCATCTTGGTACTGAAAGAAACAACTTTATTTTTCTCCAACATGCTATCAAAAATTAATCTTGAAATAAAGATGGCAGAGAACAATGAAGTTAAGATACCAATAATTAAGGTAGTTGCAAAACCTTGAATAGGTCCATTACCAAATACATATAATATAATACCTAAAATTAAAGTAGTAACGTTTGAATCGATAATTGAAGACATTGCATTTCTATAACCTTCTTTAACGGCACTTTTTATTGAACTACCACCATGCAATTCTTCGCGCACACGTTCAAAGATTAAGATGTTTGCATCAACCGAAAGACCAATAGTAAGTACTATACCAGCAATACCTGGTAAAGTTAATACAGCACCTAATGATGAAAGTACGCCCATCAAGAAAAATACATTGGCAAACAAAGCCACATCGGCCACCCAACCTGCTTGATTATAGTAAAATGCCATGAAAGCAAGCACTACCAATAAAGCTATCACGAATGAAAGTAAACCAGCGTTAATGGCTTCCTGACCTAATGATGGTCCAACAACATCTTCCTGAACAATTTTAGCTCTAGCCGGCATTTTACCTGCTTTTAAAATGTTAGCTAAATCTTTCGCCTCAGTAATATCAAAGTTACCAGTGATAGAAGAACGTCCACCGCCAATTTCGCCTTGCACTGTGGGGAAAGAATAAACATAGTCATCTAATACAATAGCAATACTTTTACCAATATTATCTTTGGTTAATCTTCTCCATGTTTCAGCACCTTCTGCATTCATGGTCATACTTACTTCTGCTTTAGAGCTATTTTGAGCAAAATCGCCACTTGCATCGGTAATTACATTTCCAGCTAATGGTGCACGACCTTCACGACCTTTAGCTTTAATAGCCACTAATTGTAAAAATTTACCATCAGTATCATATGATTTCACAGTCCACAACATGCGTAAATCACGTGGGAACATTGATTTAATTTGTGGTTTCTTTAATAAAGACATAATTTTTGCAGTATCTTTAACTGCAGCAATACCAATGGCAGGACCATCAGAAGGCATGTAACCATCCTTAGTACGATTTAACATTGGCTGTAATAATTCGAACAATGGACTAGCTGTTTTCTTAGAGATTGAATCGTTGGTTGCTATTTTATTTGCACTAGAATCTTTTTTAGCAGCATCTACAAGTGATGATTCTTCCGTTTTGGCCGTTGTAGTATCTTTGACTTCAGTGGAAGCAGCAACTGCAGTGCTATCATTAGTTTCAACCTTTGCAGAATCTTGGTCTTTGTTCAAACCTAGTAGTACAGCCAATTTTTTGTCAGCATCAATTAATTTAGCGGCAATTTCTTTGTTATCGTAAGTTTCCCAGAACTCAAGGTTTGCAGTACCTTGTAATAATTTACGTACACGCTCTTTATCTTTAACGCCTGGTAATTCAATTAAGATTCTACCTGAAATATCTAATTTTTGAATGTTTGGTTGGGTAACACCAAATTTATCGATACGCGTTCTTAAGATGTTGAAAGAACGATCAACAGCATCTTCGGCTTCTTTTCTAATTACTTCAATAACTTGCTCGTTGCTACTTTCAAATTTAACTTTATCCTTTAATTCTAAAGTACTAAAAATAGTAGCAAGTTTTGCTTTAGGATCTGCCTTTTTAAATTCCTCAGCAAATAGAGTAACATAATCTTTTTGACTATTTGTTTGTGCTTTTAGTGCGTTATTAATAGCACGATTAAAAGTACTATCTGTGCTAAAATTGCTCATAGAACGAACAATATCAACTACAGAAACTTCTAATATTACGTTCATACCACCACGTAAATCTAGCCCTAAGTTCAATTCTTTTTCTTTACACTCACGATAAGTATAGTTTTTTAACAAGATATTGTAAACCGGCACCGAAGAAATTGAATCGATGTAGCGCTTGTTATACACTTCAAACAATGAATCTTTATTAATACCTTCTGTTTTGTTTTTTGCTACTCTATCGGTGGCATAATCACTGGCGTTACCTTCAATGTTGTTGGTGATAAGTGTAAACGACAATTGAAAAATACATACAACTGCTAAGGCAATTGCAAAAAATCTAATGGCTCCTTTATTCTGCATAATTATTTGTTATTATCTATCTGTTACTTTGTATATCTATCTGTTACTTTGTATCTTGTAAAAGTGAAATCAATTATTTTACTTCTATTAATTTTTAAAAGCCCGCAAATATAGAATAACAATTAAATTTTACCAAATTGAATATTAACCGCTTAAAAAAAAATACAAAATTGAGTCAATTTATGCACAAAAAAGAAGGAATCAGACTAGAAAACGCTTTTTGGGGTAAATTAATTATTCAAAATGAGTAATAATTGCAAAAAATAATTGATTTTATTTCCCGATTATTGGTTAACAAGGTGTTTTGATTGGTCAGAAAAGGTAACATTTTCTGAACTAACCAAATTTGCTAAATCCTTTTGTTCCAATTTTGAAATGTAAATTAAATAAGTTTCGCCTTCTTCATCCATCAAATAAGATTTGAAAATGACTAGTTTAGGGAAAGTTCTATTTGTAAATTTAGCACTTACAATTTTACTAAGATTAGTTTGTATTTCGGCCTGTGAAAAACCGCCAACAGGAATAAATTTTTGGTTATTGGAATCGGTAAAAATACAAACGTGAAACATAAATATTTTTGAATTTCAGTCGCAATATAGTAAAAATGAAATGGAATGCACGTTAAATTAAGGTTAATCGATTATTGATTTAGACCAATCCCATTTTTTTTTAGAGTAAATAATCAAAATATTAAGAAGTAATGTAATTGATTGATAATTCATGATTTGAAAATGGTTTATTTTTTTGAAAGAAATAAATACCTCACCCATTATCAAATGCGGATTATATTTGCAGGCAAATTAGTACATAAAATAAATCGAATGCTGCATTACGAAAAGTTAAAAGAAACACATCAAGTAAATTACCTAAAGTTAAAAAACAAATTCAGCATTATTGCTATTATTAGATTAGCACTCGTTGTTCTCATCATTTTTTGTGTTTGGCAATTCATAAAAAATACCCAAGCTATTGATTTAATGTATGCGTTTGCTTTATTGATAGGATTTATAGCCTTGTTACAAAAACATCAAAAAATAAAATATGAAAGAAATGTTGCGCAAAAGTTGGTTGAAATTAACATGGAGGAAATTAACTATATAAATCAACAGGAAATTCCCTTTAAGGATGGAAAAGAATATATTGATCCCGCACACTTATATACCTATGATCTTGACATATTTGGACCAAAATCACTATTTCAACATATAAACAGAACTGCCACACCAAGTGGTGAAAAAACATTGGCGCATAAACTTTCAACCCCCACCTTACATGTTGAAATTGTTAGGCATCAAGCTGCAATTAAGGAATTGGCAAATAAAATAGCCTACAGACAATTATTTTACGCTAAAGCCAAACTTGCCAAACTGGATCAAGAAGGTTACAAGAAACTCATCAATTGGTCGAAAACAACCATTAAAACACCACATATATTTTTAACAGTATTGAGGGTGTTGATGCCCATTTTATTTTTTGGCATGATAGCCATGTCTTATTACACAGAAAACGTTCTTTACACCTATTTAGCAAACACCTGCTTCCTGCTGAATTTGATCGTCTTGGCCATCTATATTAAAGATGTAAAAACTGAATTGATTTCTTCTGAAAAAATTCATGAAACTATTTTACAATACGCACTCATTTTTGAATTAATATATGAAGAAGAAATGCAAGCTGAATATCTGTTAGAACTTAAGAAAGAATTAATTTATGAAGGAGAAGCTGTGCATCTTAAATTTAAAAAACTATCGCAACTATTTAATAATTTAAGCAGTTTGGAAAACCCTGTTGGTGCAGTTTTTTTCAATGGTGCTTTGCTTTATCATTTAGGTGTTTACAGTAATTTATTGAAATGGAAAAAAAAGAATGCTCCCCTTTTTGAAAAGTACCTTCATATTTTAGGAGAGTTTGAAGCCTTAAACGCACTGGCAAATTTTAGCTTTAACAATAAAGAATTTACCTTTCCATCCATCAATAATGACTATAAAATTGATTTCAAAAACTGCGGACATCCGCTTATTCATGAAAGCAAAAGGATTTGTAATGATGTAAATTTTAACGCAGGTACCTTTATCATATTAACAGGTTCAAACATGTCGGGAAAGAGCACTTTTTTGCGCACGCTTGGTATAAATATGGTGCTTGCAAATACAGGCGCACCAGTTTGTTCAAGTAAAGCGCAACTGCATCCATTGCCTGTTATTGTTTCTATGAGAATGAGTGATTCATTAACAGATAGTGAATCGTACTTTTTTGCGGAGGTAAAAAGACTTAAACAAATGATGGATGAGCTGGACCAGCAAATATGTTTTGTTTTACTTGATGAAATATTAAAGGGAACGAATTCTGATGACAAGCGATTAGGAACAGTGAAAGTGGTAGAAAAAATGGTGCTTAAAAAAGCCATTGGAGCCATTGCCACGCATGATTTGGAGGTTTGTAATATTACGTCAACTTATCCAAACAACTTATCAAACAATTGCTTTGAAGTTGAAATTGTAAACAATGAATTGGTATTTGATTATAAACTCAGAGATGGCATTTGTAAGAATAAAAGTGCTACTTTTTTGATGAAAAAAATGGAGATTATTTGATGAGTTTTTAGCTTATACCAATGTGATTTATAAATTATACCAAAAATACCGATTATACAAAATAAATAGTCCAATTTTATTGACCAATTGTTATATCGGTACTATTATTGTATTTTAAACCCATTTTTTAAAAGAGCCAAATCATCAATTAGCATTTCACAAGTTTCTTTAGCTAGCCCTATTCAAAATAATATAACCCACAACTCAGCATTTTGCTTAAATTCGCCACCTAAATTAGTAAAAAACAATGCAAAAATTAACACTATTCTCAATACCCATTCAATTGGGTTTAATTGCTATAAGCCTATTTGCTGTAGCATGTAATTCAAAAAAAGAAGAAAAAACAATGACCAATGAAGGACAGCAAGGAAATCCACTAATTCAAAAATGGGAAGACCGATACAATGGCTTGCCTCCATTTGACAAAGTTAAAATTGAAGATTTTATACCTGCCGAAGAATTTGCTATTGCTGAGCAAAGAGCAGAAATAAATTTAATTACATCAAACAAAGAGGCACCAACTTTTGCAAATACTGTTGAGGCCATGGAAAAAACTGGTATTACCAGAAAAAGAGTTGAAGCTGTGTATTATGTTTGGCAATCAAGTATGGGCTCACCAGCGCTTGATTCAATTCAAGAAATTTTAGAACCACGTATTGCTGGATTTGCTGATTCTATTAGCCAAAACACTGCACTTTTTAAGCGCATAGAAACTGTTTACAATTCTCCTGAAAAAGAAAAACTAACGCCAGAACAACAACGTTTGTGCTATAAATATTACACCAATTTTGTACTGGCTGGTGCAAAATTAGATGATAAATCAAAGGCCAGGGTAGCCGAAATAAATCAAAAACTGGCAAGTTTGTTTACTAAGTTTAACCAACACCAGTTGGCCGATGAAGGTGATAAATTTATTGAAGTAACTGATGTTAAAGAATTAGATGGTTTGCCTGATGATTTTAAAGCTGCTATGGCTGATGCAGCAGAGAAGAAAGGCAAAAAAGGCAGTTGGATTATTTCTAACACCCGTTCATCGATAGAACCATTTTTAACAGGCGCAACAAACAGACCATTGCGCGAAAAGGCATTTAAGATGTTTATTAGCAGAGGCGACAATGGCGATGCCAATGATAACAATGCCATTATTCCTGAAATATTGCAATTAAGAGCAGAACGTGCTAAATTACTAGGCTATCCAACACATGCACATTGGCGTTTATCAGACAAAATGGCTAAAAACCCTGAAAATGCGATGAAATTATTAGAAGCAGTTTGGGCGCCTGCCGTTGAAAGAGTGCACGAAGAAGTAAAAGACATGCAGGCCTTAGCAGATAAAGAAGGTGCAAAAATTACTATTGAACCTTGGGATTATCGCTTCTATGCTGAGAAAGTTAGAAAGGCTAAGTATGATATTGATGAAAATGAAGTAAAACAATATTTGCAATTAGAAAAAATGAGAGAAGCTATTTTCTATGTTGCTGGCGAACTATTTGATTTAAAATTCGAGCAAATTAATGATGTACCTGTGTTTCATGCGGATGTTCGTGTATATAAAGTACTAAATAAAACTACAAACAAGCAAATTGGATTGTGGTATTTTGATCCTTATGCGCGTGATGGAAAACGCTCTGGCGCCTGGATGACAGCTTACAGAGAGCAAGAAAAATTGAATGGCGATATTACCACCATTGTATCTAATAATTGTAATTTTATTAAAGGAAAAGAAGGTGAACCCGTGCTTATTTCTTGGGATGATGCAAGTACCATGTTTCATGAATTTGGACACGCCTTGCATGGTTTAAATTCAAATGTAACTTATCCAATATTATCAGGAACAAACACAGTTACTGATTACGTGGAGTTTCCATCTCAAGTGATGGAAAGATGGTTATCGACACCTGAAGTACTTAATAAGTTTGCTTTGCATTACAAAACAGGTAAAGCTATTCCTCAAGAGTTGATCAACAAAATTAACAATGCTTCTAAATTTAATACTGGTTTTAGCACTGTTGAAGCGCTATCGAGTGCATTAGTAGATATGAAATTGCATTTGGCTGGTGATAAAAAAATTGATGCTAAAACCTTTGAGAAAGAAACTTTAGCTGCTTTAAAAATGCCAAAGGAAATGGTAATGAGACATCGCATGCCTGCTTTTGGACATATTTTTAGTAGTGATGGATATTCTGCTGGCTATTATAGTTATTGCTGGAGTGATGTGTTAAGTGCAGATGCTTTTGCAGCATTTACTGAAGGTAAAGGTCCTTACGATAAAGAAGTGGCTAAACGTTTATACGATAATATTTTTAGTGTGGGTGGAACTATTGATGAAGCAACTGCCTACAGGAACTTCAGAGGTCATGATCCAAATACTGATGCATTGATGATTGACAAAGGATTTAAAGTAAATAAGAAGAAATAAATTGTTTTTAATAAACACTTAAAAAAACGTGCAAGTCTTAAGTTGATTTGCACGTTTTTTTTTCCTAAATTAATTATGTTAGGTTAACCTTTTAAATTTTACACTGAATATATACAACGCATCAGTACTATAAAAAGGTTAATAAATATAAATTGAAAGAAATTAATGTCGTTTAAATTCGAAAATACAAGGGTTTATTGCTCAACTGTTGGAGTACTTAAAAGACGTGCCGCTATTGCAATTCCCGGTATCGGAATTTTCATTCATCCTACGGATATAAATAATACAGATTTATTGAGACATGAATTTGGACATATACTGCAAAGAAAAAAATTTGGCTTTTTTTTCTTCTTTTTCAAGATTGCTACAGCCAGTATTAATAGTGCCAGAAAGGCTAATAAAGACGCTACTTATAACCATATGCATTGTTGGACAGAATGGACCGCTAATCGATTAGCATATCACTATTTCAACAGCCCAAAAGATTGGAATTTTAAAGATTATCCTATTGAAGTGAATTCAAACGCAGGAAGTTATAGCCTTGCTCCTAAAAAATTATCATGGTAATAATAAAAAAAACCTCTAAGTGTAATACTTAAAGGCTTTTTAAGTGAATTAAACTACCCTATTTAACCCATTGTTGTTTTGAAATCATCAATGCTTCTTGCACAGTAATTCTGTTACCATTGTTATAAGCCGTAACAAAAGGACCTGGTAAATTATATGGTGCTAAGTTCTCTCTTTTATTTCTGGCCTCGGCATACTGCCCATAACCGCCCACAGTAAATTTAAACCAGCCTTCGTGCATTTCCTGCATCACTTCTTCTGGCAGTTTATAATTTGTTTTTACAAAAGTAGCATCTACTGTGTGGTGTGTGGCACAAACCTGCACTTTAAAAACTAAGCCTGCCATAGGAGCGCTTACGTTATTATTAGCCGCTGCAATAACCTCTTGTTTTTCTTTAGATGTTTGTTTTTGTTCATTCGCAACTGCCTTTTCTACTTCTTCTTTAACAGCAGTTTCTGATTTATCAGTACTTTTAGGTTCTGTTTTAACTTCTGCTGCTATTACTGGCTCTGCTTTTGCCTCATTGGCATCTTTACTTTTTTCATGCATTTCCTCTATACTTTTTTCAGTAGTTGTTTGTGTAGGAGGAGCATTTCTTTCATTTTCATTGCTAACAGAAACAGATTTATTTTGATCTGTATTACTGGTCTTATTTTCGTTTACAGCCATCTGAGCTGCAGTATCAGCAGGCAAAGGGACATTAGAAACAGTTATACCTTTTTCAAAATCTACGGTGATGGAATTAAAATTGCAACGTAAACTTTTCTCACCTTCTAAATAGGAGAAATCGCCCTCAACAGTACATCTATTCAACCATCCTGCCTCCTTATTTCTAACCAATTTAAAACTTACTGTTACATTTTGATTGGCAGGTAGGTCGGTCCATACGTACTTTAGTTTACCATCAATAAATGAAAAAACTCCGCCACCACTTTCTATATTAATTGCTGTAACGCCCTCGCAAATCGGCTCTTCAATTTTTGCAAATCCACTTACTTTACCTTTCACAATTCTTACATCAATTTTAACTTCGGTTTTGGATAGCATTTCTGAAACTTGTGTACAAGCAACACCTGCCTCACGTAGCATTTTATCAATATTATCAGTTAATGCTTTATGAAGTGTGGTATCGGCTATTTTTGCCAGTTCCTTTTCATTTTCATCAATTGGTTGATTTGCACCCTTTTCGATAATAATTTTAGAGGTTGCAGAAGTTACTGTATTTCTTGCATTATTCTCGAGATAAGCAAACCTGCTGCTCAAGGCATATTCATTTAAACTTGTTTCGTGGTCAACCAAAATTCTTAATTTAATGGTAAACTGATCAAGGTCAGAAATTTTATACCAAATAATTTTTACAAGATTATTTTCATCTTGGGTAAGCGTTCCTCCTTTGATATCCATACCAACTGCAACCATTCCTTTTGGTAATTGTTGTTCAAACTTTGCAAAGCTGTTTACTTTGGAAGGTTTAGAAATTACAATTTCTTCAATAAACTCTGTTCCAGTTAGTGCAGAGTTTGGTACATACTGGGTTATGGTAGTTGTACTATCACCATATAATCCTAGTATGCCAGCTAAAAAGGCAACATTCAATAAAATAAAGATATGTCTAAGCATGCTTTTTTGTATTGATTTTTTTTTACAAATAATGTTGTAAACTATACATCATCAATTCAATGATAGAATACACAGTTTTCATCATCAAAACTAATTCATATATTATGTGATGCAGGCTAAGTCAAATACTAATTTTAAACATCAGCATGTTAATATAAAGAAATTGTTAAATGCCTTGATTCTAAAGGGTTTAAAGCAGAAACATGGCCATCCGTGATTAAAATTCATAGCTCTTATATCACTATGAGGAGTGTTTATAGTACTTCTTCTAATTTTATTAAACCTGATTTAAACGCTAAAAGAAAAGACACCAAAAAAAAGCAACAGATCTAGAACAAAATCAAAATTCAATTATAACAGCAGCATAATCAACATAAAGATATTTGTTGTGCAATAAAAATTTCAAATACATTTGTTTAAAACAGAATTTCCCAAAATACAAATTAATGCATTTTAGAATTGCCTTTTTTATTGTTATATTTTTTTATTTTTTTATTGACCCAAGCTTTGCACAAATAGATTACATAGGGCGACCTAGTATCAACTATGTGAATTCGCATCATAAGGTTTGGGATATGAAAGGTGTATATTTTACCGGAAGATATGGTGCAAGTAGTTCGTATATCAAATACAAAAGTATAGGTTTAGAAAAACACTGTTACTATGGAATAGGGGTGCATGCCACACTGTCGTTTCTTTCACAAAAACAATACACTACAGCTCCAACTGATGTGCTAAAAAAGAGTAAAAATTGGTTTGCCTTTACTTTTTCTGATATTGAAGAAAGAGTGGATACCCTGGTTATTAATCAAAGTTTTAATTTGTTTGGCAATCTTTATTTTGCTTTACAATATAGATTTAATGTGCATCATGAAGTTGGTTTACAAATAGATTTATTTGGCGCATCATTTGGCTTACCTGCTTCGGCAACATTGATTTCATCTGAATTACCTACAAAATCTGTTAGTCAAACCGCCTTACCTACCTTATTTAACTATACATTAATAAGCAGTAACAACCGAGGAAGTTTATTATATGCGCTCAATTATAGGTATTGGTTTAATGATAGGTTAGGCACCAATGCAAGTATAAATTATGTATATACAGAATATCGCAGTGCCGATAGATTAGTGTTTGATAATAGCCGATACAGAAATAAGAGTTTCTGTTTTATGCTTGGTGTTTCTTACGCACCCTTTCACAAAAAATATAGAGATTAAAATGGATAATTGATACCAATGTTTGGTCTAATATCTTTAATTTTTGCTGTTTTAATAAATAATTTATCACTTCCAACAATCCCTGGGTCTTGAATTGGCACCGCCAAATCTAAACGAATGATAAAGAAACTAAAATCGTAGCGCAAGCCTGCACCAGCGCCATAGGCAAACTGTTTGTAAAATTTATTAAATTTAAACTGCCCACCTATCCTGTTAGTTTCAGCATCGGGTCTAATCATCCAGATGTTTCCAAAATCCATAAAAAATGCAGCGTTCAGGGCTTTAAAAATATTATATCTGTACTCCACATTACCCATCACTTTTACATCACCAATTTGTTCAAATGAATTTTCATCATCGCGTGGAAAGGTTCCAGGACCTAAAGTTCTGGCAACCCAAGCCCTAATATCAGTGGTACCACCAGCAAAAAAACTTCTTACAAATGGAAGGGCATTGGAGTTGCCATAAGGAACACCCGTACCTATCACAGCTCTTAAAACAAGCTTTCTTTTTAATCCAAAGTCGAAATACTTTCTAAGATCAATTTCTGTTCTGATAAACTGCGAGTAAGCCAAATTAAATACCCTGTAGGCATAAATTGAATCATTATTATCATTTACAAAATTTGTTTTTTCCTTTCCAATTAATTTGTAATAGGCACTAATAATATTGCCGCTAGGCTCAAAACTAAACCTTATGTAAGTATGATTTTTACGTGCCTTTAACTCTTGATTACTATAGATGATGCTACTCTTTAATCCTACGGATGAAATTAATAAATTATAATAACTCTGCTTTATTAAAATATCATTAATTTTATCTAAGCTAGCCTGAAATGCAGCGCTCTTATTGATCCATAAATAATTTATATCAATTGGGGTCCAAAATAATTGAACAAAATTATTCAGTTTTACATTAATACTATAAGCAGTAGTAACCACAATCCTGCTATAATCGGGACGCTTCTGATAATTTGTAGATGCCGTAAAAGTGCTTCTCGGTGAAGTTCCTTTAGGAAAAAAAGGAAAAATTGAACGAGGGGTTGTAATCGAAAATTCCGGGCCTATCTCAACGGTATTGAAAGTTTTAATCGGAATTAGGTTATCGGCTTGTGTGTTAATATCAACGGCCAATTGTTGCACTTCCAATCCACCTCTTAATTTAATTTCAAATATCTCGGCACCTTTAAATACATTTCTATTTTGGTAAACAACAGAACCAGAAACACCCAAGTTTCCAGAACTATTGGTGCCTTCTGAGGCAATAGAATAGGTTTGTTTTTTTCTAGGAATTAATTTTACATAAGCATTTAGATATCCTTTATACATATCTTCTCGTGTAAAAACAAATTCGATGTTGCTCGTTTTAAATGTCTTTAAACTGTTATATCGCTTATAACTATTATCTAAATCTATTTGTGAGAACAAGTTCCCAGGAGCAAATAATATGGGTTTATATAAGGTTGAGGTTTTATATTTCATCTCCTTATTATAACAGAAGAACACATGATCGCTAATTTTTACAGTATCCTTAAAATCCTGCATTTCTTTTTGCAGTGAATACTCTGGAAAGATGTATATATTTTCAATAATAAAAGTTTTATGTGCTTCAACGAAAGTGGTGTCAGTAATAATAGGTTCTGCAAAATATCGGTCGGTTACTGTTAATTCGATATTTATTTTATTCGATTTTAACGCGCTATCACCTTCAAAGTAGATATATTCATTCACAAACTGATAGTAACCTTTATTTCTTAAATTGGAAGTTATCCTTTGCCTTTCTGCCTGAAGATTTCTTTCAGCGTATATTTGGCCTGGTTTTATAATACTCAAAACCGTATCAGCTAAAATTATAGGCTTTAATAAAGTATCATAAATATCAAATGTTATCTTATTAATTAAGTAAGGTTTTCCTGCAACTATTTTATAAGTTACAGAAGCTTTTTTCTTACGATAGGTGGTGGTATCTTTAACTTGCGCTTTAAAATAACCATTTTTAAACAAGTACAGTTGTAATTGGTCTGATGTTCTTTTTGTGAGCGTAGTATCCAGGAGTAAAGGTGGTTCACCAACCGTATTTTCTAACCACCTTCTGAATCTTTTGCTGGTATCTTTATGCGCATAATTGTAAACACCTAAATGAAATCTTATTAAACCCAATATTTTTCTATTAGGCTTTTGCTTCACAATAGCCATCATTTCATCCTTGTCTAGATTTAAATTTTTGGTTTTAATAGCCATGTTATCCAATAAAAACTGACCATTGGGTACATAGCGCGTTGGCCTGCACGCCCATAAGAGCGAGGAGGCAACTAAAACCAATATAAAATAATATTTATTTTTCAGCTTTCCCTAAAATTGTGTTAGCACTTAAAATTACAAAAATATACTTGCGAAGCTATACAATAAATCTTCATTAACTTTTTTATTCACAATTTTTGCGTGTAGTTTTGTCTGCTCAAAACAATTCACACTTGAATAAATACTATTTATCAGCATTGGCTGCATTTATTATTTGGGGCTTTATTAGTTTATTGCTCAAACCAATGCACATTTATCCCTCTATGGATATTTTATTTTATAGGGTGCTCTTTAGTGCAAGCATAATGGCAGTTATACTACTTTTTGTTAATCCCAAATTAAGAAAAAGCAATATAAGTACCTTTAAAAATCTTAGTCCAAAATTGCAGTATCAAACCGCAATCACTACCCTTGCTGGTGGAGTGCTTTTGGCATTTAATTGGTTCTTTTTTATTTATGCTATGAATAATATTAGCATTAAAGCGGCCTCCTATGCCTATTTAATTTGCCCTATTATTACTACAGTTTTGGCTTATTTCTTTCTTAAGGAAAAACTTAGCAAACAACAATGGTTGGCTGTTTTAATAAGTTTTATCAGTTGCACTATACTTGCATTAAATCACCTTGTTGATCTCATTTATAGTTTAATTGTGGCATTATCTTACGCATTATACTTGATAACGCAAAGGAATAACAATAAGCTCGATAAGTTTTTCATTTTATCAATACAGCTTGTTTTTGCAGCGCTTTGCTTATTACCCTTATTTCCATTTTTTAATACCAATACCAACTATGAGCTCTCTTTTTATATTCAAGTATTGATATTGGCGGTTGTGTTTACCATACTTCCCTTATGGCTCAACCTTTATGCTTTAAAAGGAATAAACTCATCAACAATGGGGATTTTACTATATATTAACCCAATTTTAAACTTTATTGTTGCAGCCATTATTTTTAATGAAGTAACCGAAACACTACAAATTATTGGCTATTCCACTATTTTTATAAGTATAGTGTTATTCAATTTAGCAAGGATAAAATCTGTTCTGAGTTAAGCCTTAAAAGCTATTGCAAAATATCAATAGCCATGCAAGCCATAATTGCCGGTGCAAAACGCAGTACATCCTCATCAATATTAAAATTAGAGTTATGCACATTATGCATGGTATTTTTAGATGAATTTCCTGTGCCTAAACGATAAAAACAAACAGGTTTCACCTGACTAAAATAGGCAAAATCTTCGGCAGTCATTCTGTAATCCAAGTCAATGATGTTTTCTTTCCCAAGCATATTTTCAGCAGTATTTATACACTTTGCAGTAATTTGCTCATCATTCACCAAACATGGATAACCACCACGTATTTCCACCTGGCATTGCCCTCCAAATTCTAGCGCTGTTTTTTGCGCAAGTTCAATAATTAACTCATGAGATTTTTTTCTCCAGGTTTCATCTAGTGTTCTAAACGTTCCTGCAATATTAACTATATCCGGAATTACGTTTGTTGCGCCATTACCTTCTATTTTTCCAAAAGCTAAAACTGTTGGAATTTGTTTTATATTTTCATTTTTATCCAACATAAAAAATTGATGCAATTTAGAAATGATGGCACTTGAAATTAATAAAGGATTAATATAAGTATCGGGCATGGCAGCATGTCCCCCTTTTC
>JBILPB010000249.1:0-3328 GCA_044374175.1 Bacteroidia bacterium
TATATTTCATCTGTAGAAGCCATAAACAAGCCTTTTTTAAAGCCTATTTTACCAGTTTCAATTTGAGGTGTAACATGTTGCGCAATTAAAAAATCAACATTGGGATGCGTGAGTACACCTTCTTTAATAATTATAGACGCACCACCGGGCAAAAGCTCCTCTCCCGGCTGAAAAATAAACTTAACATTTCCTGTAATTTTATCTTTAAATTGAAATAATATTTTAGCTACTGTTAATAAAATGGAAGTGTGCACATCATGTCCGCAAGCGTGCATCACCCCATCGTGCTTCGATTTATAATCTACAGTAGTTGTTTCTTGTATAGGCAATGCATCTAAATCGGCACGCAAACCAATTACTTTTTCATCAATTTTAGAAGGATTCAGTAAGGCAACAACACCTGTATTAGCAATTCTTTTGATATCAGTAAACCCTATTTCTTTAAGAGTATTTTCAACAAAGGTTGCTGTGGCAAATTCTTTAAATGACAATTCAGGAAACTGATGCAGATGATGTCTGTTTTCAACGGTCTCTTTGTGCAAAGCTTCACCCATTTTTAAAATTTCTTGCTTCAGGCTTTCGTTCATTTTCCGAAAATCATTTTTAAAGAAATAATTAAAAAAATAAATCCAAACACTTTTGTTATTGTAGCTTTATCAATACTGAGCGCTAATTTTGAACCAAAATAACTTCCTATAATAAAGGTGGTACAAATTACAGCAGCGGTTTTCATATCTACATTGCCTTTATTGTAATAGTTCATAACACCAAGAATCCCAATAGGAAAAAGAAACATAAAAAGAGTGGTACCTTGTGCCGTGTGTTGATCAAATCCTAAAAAATATACCAGCATAGGCACAATTACAATTCCGCCTCCAATGCCAACCATACCGCTTAAAAAACCAGCACAAATTCCTATAAAAAGTAATATTGAAATATGATAAATAGACATTAAAAATCTAAAGCTAATGATAAGTAAAAAATTCTGGGTTTTACCTCGCCATCATCAACACCCCAAGCCCAATCGGCTCTTACAAAATAGCCTAGTAATTTACCTCTTATACCCCAACCATAGCCACCAACCAAAGGTTCTTGTTCGCGCTGTATTGTTACTGTTATTGGGTTTTGTGTGATGGTTTGAATATTGAATGAATTATCATTTGCGTAAGGCGATTTGCCTGTCCATGCTGTACCAATATCGCCAAAAGCAATTAATTGAAAAGAGCTGATAAATTCATTTTTGATGGGTCTATTCAGCAAATAAGAGAATACAGGCCATCTTACCTCAGAATTAAAAACTGCAAAACTATTTCCGTTTCTTACATTTTGTGAAAAGCCTCTCAAATTTGATGCTAGTGCTTGATAAGCGTAATTCTGGTCTTGAGCAACAGGAACCTCTGGATTAAAAGTTGGATTAGAACTGAAGTTAATCCAATTATCAACACTTCCTAAATAGTAAACTAATTTTTGAGTTCCACCGCTGTTACTTGCAGCAAAACGATTTGCCCACACTAAATTTCTATGAATTTTAAGATAGTGTCTAAAATCTAAACCAATCACTGTAATGTTTTTACTAGATTCATCAATACGATTAAAGTACTCGGCAAATATTTTATAGCGTGTTCCAAATAATACATTTACTCCTTTTGCTCTGGTATTGTCGTAAACAAATTCTAGTTTAGCAATACCCCAGTACTCAAACTCTGATTTTTTTTGCATATTGGTAATATCGGTGGCTAAAAATGTACTTTTATCATTTCTACCAGTGAGCGACCCGCGCAATGAAGCCAATTCAGTAAATGGATATTTTACACTATATCTAATTTGATGAGATAGCTGTTTTGGCGCACCAAAAGCATCGGTGTTTGGAAAACTCTGGCGATAAAACATCCATTGTTTATCAAATCTGCCAACTCTGTTCTCTGTGCTTATAAAAACTTCATTGCTTTTTAAATCAAAGCCTAGTTTAAATCCACCAACTATTCTAAAATCTTCAAATACATCACTTGCTCCAATTTTAATTAAGCCATTAACACCTGGGTTAAAGAGTACAGCACTTCCTGTGTATCTTTGATAGCCGTTATTTAAAAAGGTATTGTCAAATTGAGTAACCAATTGATCGATAGAATAAGTGCGCAAATAATTTCTTTGCTTAGGCAACACAAAAGGGTCCTCGGTAATGCCACTTCCAATCCTTGCCGCTTCAAAATTTTTAACGCTTAAAGTGTCAGGAAGCCTTTTCGTTTTCGATTTCACAGAATCTTTTTTCTCATTTTCAAAAACATAATTACCAATATCAATAGCCCCCTTTTTCAAAAAATCAGGTTGAGGTCTGTTATCAGGAATTTTAACTGCTTCCACAATTCTTACCGCAGACGGACTTGTAATTACATCAGGTGTTGAAACATTACTTTTTTGTTCAGTATTAGGTACTGATTTCCCTTGATCCTTAGAGGGTACCAACTCATCAAATGGTTTAAGTTCTGAAACCAACAATTTGAATTTCCCTTTATATAAGAAGATTTCAGAATGTTTATTTGAATTGTTGTTTACATCATGCATCAAAATACTTCTAGAATTTAAACCTGATTGTTTAGAAGTAGCAAAATACCTGTAATGTTCTGTTGTATCTACATAACTTATGGCGCTGTCAAATTTTGCAACAAATCGTTGCGTAACAAAATCTTTTTCGCCTAAATAAGTGATATAATTTTTACCATATCCATGAGGACTACTTTCATCAATATCAGGCGTGGCAGTAACCCTTCGTAAAATCTTTGTCTTATTTTTATGATCATACAAAAATAAATCATTTTTCTTACCTAATTTCTGATACAATGTTTTTCCATCTACTCTTAGGGTGTCATCAATACGGTTGGATGCAAAAATAATTTGACGTCCACCATTAATAAATTTAGGACTCAAATCATCATACAAATCTTTGGTAATTTGCTCAGTAAAATTAGAAGTTAAGTTGTAAACAAAGATATCCGTCTGACCTTTCTGAACAGCACTTAAAACTAAGGTTTTACCATCATCTCCATAACTAAAATCTAATATTTTTTCGAAGTTATAAAGTGGAGGCCTCTTCTCTATTTTTTTTGTTTCAACATTAAAGTAATTCAAATTTACTTCACCTTTCTTTTCGTACACAAAAGTTAATAACTTAGAAGATGGATGCCATGCAATAATTGGATAGGAATAGTCATTAATTCTCTCCAATTTCTTTTCTGCTTTGTAAATTCTTCTTTGTTTTTTGTTGTCAATATCGTAAACAAATAATTTCAACTGACCCATTTCGTTGGTAACGTACGCAGCAAATTTGCCA
>JBILPB010000167.1:0-6298 GCA_044374175.1 Bacteroidia bacterium
AGTACTTTAAATTTGATTGTTAATAGCACAAGAAATTTAATTCTTACAAATCCTACGGGAGATTTTTCAATAGATGGTATTGATGGAACAGGAACTGGAGATCGCAACGGTAATATTACCGTTAATGGAAATTTAACCATTGCCGATAAATTATTTGCCTCAACAAATAATACACCTGCAAAATCATGTAACCTAACTGTAGGTGCAACAGGTAAATTAACTGTAGCTAATATTGATGCAAATGTAGACGGAACAGCCGGAACTTTAGGGGCTTTTTCATTTACTATCAATGCAGGAGGCAAAATAAATTTAACCGGAAAATTAAAAGTATTGTCAGGAAACTTAAATTCAAATGGAGGTTTAGTAATAAAATCTACAGCAACTCAAACTGCTTTAATTGATGGAAGTGGCGCTGGTAATGTTACTGGTGATGTGCTTGTAGAAAGAAAAATTGGAACACTTTCAGGATACCATTTCTTATCAAGTCCAGTTTCAGGAGCATTTGTAAATAACACCGTGAGTGGCTGGCGAGATGATTTTACTATTCTTTCTTCTGTAGATGGTTTATTATTTTTACCGGGTGGAACATACTCAGTTCTTCCAACAGTTTTTGAATATGATGAAACAAATTTAAATCCTAATGCTAGCTACGGATATATTGGTGCAACTGGAACTACTGATCCAATTACGCCTTTAAAAGGTTTTGCATGTGTTGTGCCAGGTAATACTACAGTGGATGTCTTTGGGCAAGTAAATAATGGACCAATTAACTACAATGTTACAAAAGCAAGTGATGGTCTTAACCTAATTGGTAATCCTTATCCTTCTCCTATCAATTGGACTTCTTTCCGTTCTCATAACACTAACCTATCAACAATATATAAGTCGTTTGTAACCACAGGTGGATACAATGGATCTTATGGAGAATATAACATTGCTACCTCTTTAGGTACAAACGGAGTTGGCAACATTATCGCTTCATCCCAAGGATTTATTGTTGAGGCTAACACGGCTGGTGCAATTCAAGCCATTAATACCGATAGAACTACTGATCTTAATCCTACTTTCTTTAGCCAACCAGCGGTAGTTAATGATGTGTTGAGATTAGAACTAGTTAAAGATAACCGTCAAGATGAAATCTTAATTTTCTTTGCGCCATCAATGTCTACCGATAATTTTGATGCCTTAACTGATGCTAAAAAATTGTTGCCTTTTAATACAGATCATTCATTTGTATACAGTATTGCAGGTAATGATAAATTAGCCATGAACGGTCTTGGCGAATTTAATATGGACAAAGTAATTCCTTTAGGCATCAAAGTATCAACAGCTGGTTTACATCAAATTGTTGCTACTGACTTAAGTTCATTTGCGCCAAGTGCTATGGTATATTTATATGATGCAGAAACAGGCACTGTGCAGAATTTAAGAAGCAATCCTTCGTACTCGGCTAACTTAACTGCTGGAACACATGAAGGAAGATTCTTTATTCAATTTACACCTGCTGTTCAACTTGCTGTAACAGCTGCTACATGTGCTGGAAACGGAAACGATGGTAAAGTTAATTTAACTTATAACTCTGTATCTTTAATCAATGTAAGTGTTAAAAATGAGACAGGAGTTATTATTGCCACAATCAATAATTTTAATGGCCAGCAAACCATTAATAATTTATTGCCAGGCAATTATGAAATTATATTTACACATGCTAATGGTTTCACTAGTGTTGACTATTTTACAATTTCAAATGTAACAGCTGTAAACTTGCAAGTTAATTTATCTACTTCTAATTCAACTATAGGAGAAAACATTAACTTTAATGCCGTAAGCTCATCATCAACTACTAATTGGAACTTTGGCGATGGTGTAGCTGCCACTGGAAATGATGTTAATCACATTTACAACCTTGCAGGCAATTATATTGTTACAGCCACTGCATCAAATGGTGAGTGCGAAAAAACTATCGAGATTCCTGTTAGTGTAACCTCTGCAACTGGTATTGAAAATATGAACAATCAAACTACAACATGGTTAATTGCTAATAATCAAATCACTATTAAATTCTCAGAAGGAATAGCAGAAAATACTTCAATTGAATTATTTGACCTAGCAGGTAAGTTAATTTACAGTAATACCATTTCAAAAGGGCAAATGCAACACAATATTCCAACTGCAAAATTTGCAGAAGGCATATATGTGGCCAAGCTTAACTTAAACAATAGCAATATCGTTAAGAAAGTTGCTCTGAGGAAATAATTTTTGATTAATCTTCTAAAAAAAGGATGACGGGCTTTCTGTCATCCTTTTTTTTGTGACATATTAAATCAAAATGTTTTAATTTGTGGCAAGGTTAATTTCATAGTTTTTACTTTTGTACTTCTTCCTAATTTTATCGGGACTAAGATTAAATTTGCAATGTTTAATGACGGCACTAATGAAATTAGTTTAACATAGGTTTTTCCATAATTGGAATTGTTTTTTTATATGAAACTCTCAGAAAATAATAAAAATAGAATTAGTTCATTGGACGGGCTCCGTGGAATTGTAATTTTAGCCGTTGTCATATATCACTATTTCAATAATTTAATAAGTGCAAATTCCTCAACTTTCAATTTAATTTTTAAGTCTTTAACTAAGTATTTTTACACAGGAGTTGACATGTTTTTCGTTCTTTCTGGTTTTTTACTTGGGGGTATATTATTGAAAAACAAAACATCTCCTCATTTTTTCAAAACATTTTATATCAGAAGAATTTGCAGAATATTTCCATTGTATTTTCTAGTTATAATACTTGTTTATTTAATTTGCAGTATTGGTATAGGCAAAGGAACAACATGGTGGTTTAGTGATAAAATTCCTACTTGGGTATATTTTACTTTTCTACAAAATATTTTTATGGGAATCAAGGATCTTTTAGGCAACTCTTGGCTAATTCCAACTTGGTCATTAGGGGTTGAAGAGCAATTCTACTTAATAATTTCTTTCTTAATTTATTTCAGTCCTAAAAAAACATTGGTTGCAATACTCATTATAGGAATTGTATTATCACCAATTTTCCGTTATAATGCAACAACAGAATATGGGATTTCATCCTTTCTTTATTGCAGGTTAGATTCACTTTTTGGTGGTATTGTGGTTGCAATGTTAAATCAAAATGAGCATTTTCTAATTTTCTTCAAAAAGTATTTGAATTATTTTTATGCCCTCACTTTAATCCTTTTTGGAATAACCATTTTATTTTCACTCGGCAAATGGCATATGCCGCTCTATATTGTTAATTCTTGGTTTAGCGTTATATACATGTTATTACTCTTGCTCGTGCTTAATGACAATAAAAACATTTTTAGCAAATTGACTAATTTCAGTTTTTTTGTAAATTTGGGTATACACTCCTTTAGTATTTATCTTCTTCATCAAATTATTTTAGGCCTATGTTTTTTTGGTATTCTCAATAAATTACCTCAAATAAATTCCACCCAAGATTTTTTCAGTGTTTTGATTTGTGCTATCACCACTTACTTTGTTGCTAAATTTGTATACATTAACTTTGAAAAAAAATTCATGGATTACGGCCATCGATATAAATACTGATTAAGTTTAAACAAATAAACAATTGCAATTTAAACAACCTTACCATAATTGTTAACAAAATAATTTTAAAAAATATTTGCAGATTGAAAAATCTTTTATACATTTGCCAATAAACAATTAGAAAAATAATTTAATCCTATATAACATGAACAAATCAAACTTTTTATCAGTAGCTCTTTTAACAGGAATGATGATATTGTCTTCTGCTGCTTTGTTTGCAGGACTACCTCCTAATGTTACCCCAATTGATGGTGGTTTATCATTAGTTCTTGGCTCTTGCGCAATTTATGGTGCTAAGAAGATAAGAGACTCTCGTAAAAAGAACTAATTTCTGATATTTTAGAAATTCAACCTCCTTTCCAAAAGAAAGGGGGATTTTTAGCTTATAACAATACCATCTTTATTTAACTTTACTTCAGTATCGAAATCCTGGTTCAAATACCAAAGTATTTTTACTTTTGTACCTTTTTAAATTCATACTATGACTCAGCTTATTGAATGTGTTCCCAATTTTAGTGAGGGAAATGACCTACAAATTATCAACCAAATTACAGCAGAAATTGAAAGCACCGAAGGTGTTAAACTATTAAATGTTGATCCAGGAAAAGCAACCAACAGAACAGTGGTAACTTTTGTTGGAAATCCCAATGCTGTGGTTGAAGCGGCATTTAAGGCAATTAAAAAAGCAGGTGAACTTATTGATATGAGTAAACATAAAGGTGAACATCCTCGCATGGGAGCAACAGATGTTTGTCCGCTTATTCCAATAAGTAATATTAGTATGGAAGAAACAGCAAAGTACGCTCAATTACTTGCTAAAAAAGTTGGAACAGAGCTCAACATTCCAGTTTATTTGTACGAAGAAGCCCAAGCAAACAAAAATAGAAGCAATCTCAGCATCATAAGAGCGGGAGAATATGAAGGATTTTTCAAAAAAATAAAACAAACAGCATGGCAACCCGATTTTGGACCAAATGAATTTGATCCTAAAAGAGGCGCTACAGTAATTGGTGCACGTGACTTTTTGGTAGCCTATAATGTAAATTTAAATACAACTTCAACAAGAAGAGCCAATTCAATTGCCTTTGATGTGCGTGAAGCAGGTCGTGTAAAAAGAGAAGGTGATCCTATAACAGGTAAAATTGTAACAGATAGTTCAGGCAATCCATTAAGTATACCTGGAACTTTAAAAGCTGTAAAGGCTATAGGCTGGTTTATTGAAGAGTATGGAATTGCACAAATTTCCATGAATCTTACCAATATCAAAATCACACCCGTGCATATTGCTTTTGACGAAGTGTGTAAAAAAGCTAATGAAAGAGGAATTAGAGTTACAGGTTCCGAAATTGTTGGGTTAATTCCACTCAAAGCAATGTTAGATGCTGGTAAATATTTTCTTGAAAAACAACAACGATCTACAGGTGTTTCTGAAAAAGAATTAATCAAAATAGCAGTAAAATCAATGGGTTTGGATGAACTTTCTGATTTTAATCCTGCTGAAAGAATTATTGAATATATTTTGGAAGAAAAATCTTCAAGTCGTTTGATAAACATGACGCTTAATGATTTTGCTGATGAAACAGCTTCCGAGAGTCCAGCGCCTGGAGGCGGATCTATTTCTGCTTATGTGGGTGCACTTGGAATTTCATTGGGTACCATGGTGGCAAATCTATCATCACACAAAAAAGGATGGGATGCACAATGGAAATATTTTAGTGACTGGGCACTTAAAGGGCAGGGGTTAAAAAAAGAGATGCTTCGCCTAGTAGATGAAGACACTTTAGCTTTTAATAAAATTATGATGGCTTTTGGTTTACCTAAAGGAACAGATGATGAGAAAAAAATAAGAACTGAGGCCATTCAAGAAGCAACCAAATACGCCATAATAACACCATTCAATGTGATGGAATTGTGTTATAAAAGTATGGAATTATTAAAGGAAATGGTAGAAAATGGCAACCCGAATTCAGTTACCGATGCTGCTGTTGGAGCGCTGTGTGCGCGAACTGGTGTTATTGGGGCTTTTATGAATGTTAAAATTAATGCTGTTGGTTTAAATGATAAAGAATTTGTAAAAAAAATAATTGCCGATGGCCAGCAAATACAAGATAATGCGGTAAAATTAGAACAAGAAATAATTGCGATGACAAACACGAAAATTGCCCTCAATTAAAAACCTAAAGTAGTTTAACATGCTGTTTGATAATTTCATCTAAACATATAGGTGTTAAGTCAAAAAACTTTGCATGGGGTCTATTTTTTTACTTAATTTTGTAGTAATATTTAAACAGTGAAACAATTATTTTCCATATTATCTCTTTTAATTATAACAGCTAGCTCTTGTAAAAAGAATGAAACTTGGGACACACCTTTAAACGGGAAGTGGGAAGAAGTTACAAACAACAATTCAAGGGCTTTACCTTCTAATTGCAATCTCGAATTTCAAGATGGCGTGATGATAATTTGCGATGAATCCTTAGGTAAAGATCTCAATGAGGAATCAAAAGTTCATGCCTTAGATGGCCAAATATGGATTAGCTACAGGTTAACTTTCAGAAAACACGAAGAATACCGCTACGACTATCAATTTGAAGGTGAATACTTATGGATTATGGAAGATAACACCACAAATTTAGGCACAATCATCAACAACCCTAAAGCTAAAAAGTACCATAAACTCTAATTATTTCGAGTTTCCTTCTATTTT
>JBILPB010000041.1:0-21773 GCA_044374175.1 Bacteroidia bacterium
TTTTTTAAAATTACAAAATGAGCCTTTTAGATTAAAAAATATTCCTTTCCTGTAATAGATGTCGTAATTGAAAGTCAAAGGAATAATGTTAATTGTGTGAGATTTAGGAGCCAAAATATCTTGGTAAGGAGTTCCATTGTCATCAATTATAGACCAGCCGTAAGTTAATATTTTGGGAGCGAATTTAAAATTTGAGGTAAATTTTTTAAAAGGCGTTTGCTTTACATCTCCTAACTGCGCTTGAGCAGCATTTGTTAACACAAATAACAATGTAAGTAGAAAGAGAATTTTTTTCATCTTTATTTTTTGTGCAAGTGTATAACTTTTTGTTACACTATCCTAATTTTTTATCAAAAAAAAAACGATTAACAATGCAATTGTATTGATTACTAGTGTTAAATTAAAGTTAAATTTAAATATGTAAAAGTACAATCTTGTCATAAAAAATCTTCACATGCCTACATGTCAATAGGAGCAATCTGTCAATTTTATTCCCTCTAGGCCTTAGTATCAAACTTATACCGAAGTGAAATAAGTAATGACCCAAACTTTAATATCAATCGGTATTACCAATGTAAGATTTTAAATTTTTGGTATAGTTTATACCGATGTGAAATAAGTAATGGCCCAAATTTGTTTCACGGCATTTGTCCCAAACTTTACTCCGATTGTCATTACCAATGTAAGATTTATAAATTTTTGGCATAATTTATAAATCACATTGGTATTATAAATCGCAATGGTATTACAAAATCTTTTGTTTATACCAAATTGCGTATTGGAAATCTGATACCGATTACACTTTCAATTTAGTCTAATTAAGCATGGTTTTATTGTAGTAATACCGATTACACTTTCAATTTAGTCCAATTGCGGCCAAGCCTTATTGTACTATTTTCAAGTTGTATCGGCATTAACCATTGTAAATATATTAAACAGCTTTGGGCTATTTAATACCGATTATACAAAATAAATAGTCCAATTTTATTGAACTATATTTTGTTATATCGGCATTAGCCATTGTAAATTTATTAAATGGCCTTGGGCTATTTAAAAAATACAAATGGTATAATAAACACAATTGGTATAATTTCAATTGGTATCGGCATTAACCATCGCATGTTTATTTTTTAGTTGAATAAAAAAATATATGCAATTGGTATAATCAACTTAATCCTGCTTTTATATCTTGGAATTTCTTCCGTTTTTAATTTCAAAATAGCTTGCTATCACTCTTTATTTCATAAAATAATACATGAGTTAATAAAAAACATTTTAAACTTTTTTTATGATGAAGTTAAGGGGCAAATTTTAAAGTAATGCAGAAGCCAAATTCAGTAGTAATTTCATAAGTTGCTTTTAGCTGCTTAATAAAGATAAATATTAGTTTAAAGCCGAGTGAATTGAGCTTTGTAATATCTAAATTTTGATCTAGGCCTTTTCCATTATCGGAATATTTTAAAATAATAAGGTTGTCCTGTTTTTTTAAGCCAATGCTAATAGAAGGAGCAGCATTATTTTTAAATGCATGCTTGTAACTATTTGTTAAAAGTTCGTTTATGCACAAAGCAAGCGGAATTGCTCTTTTGGCATTAAGTGCTATTTCATCGAAAAAATAATTAAAATTAGGGACGGTTGTATTCTGAAATAAATTGAGGGATAAACTAACAAAATCTCTGATATAGCCTGGCATATCGATACTTGAAAAGTCATTAGATTTATATAGTTTTTCGTGAATTAATCCAATGGCATTTATTTTTCTTAAAATTTCACGCAAGTGAACCACTAGATTTTGGTCTTCAGACGCAAAAACCTCCATTTCTATTAAACCTACCACCAAGGCAAGGTTATTCTTTACCCTATGATGTATTTCACCAAGCAGTGCCTCTTTCTCTTCAACCGAATTTAGAAGTAAGGTTTCTTTTAGTTTTAGATCTGTAATATCAACGCCATATCCAATTACCGAATTGCTTTTTTTATCTACAAAAAAGCGCCTCTCTTTGTAAAATGTTTTACTTTCCTTCACTTGAGCATCTATCCAAGAAATAGGAGTTAAAGAATTAATTACTTCGTTAAAATTTTTTCTTCTTTCTTCAGCAAATTTTGTGTCTAAACCCTTTAGTTGTGCATAATCAAAGTCATTTCTGCCTATCATATATTTTCGTACCGTATCGTCTTTTATTGCTTCTTTATTGAGATACCTGTAGCTATGATTTAAATCAAAAACTGCGATATCAACAGGTATATTATCCAAAATAGCTTCATAGAAATCTTTTTGTTGTTTTAAAACTTCTCTGGCATTCACTCTGTCAGTGCATTCGTATCTAATAGATATGTATGAAATAGGCTTTCCATTTTGAACGAATGGAATAATATAGGAATCAACAAAATATTCGGTTCCATTTTTTGCTCTGTTTTTTATTTCACCTCTCCAAATTTTTCCTTCAGATATGGTTTTCCACATTGTTCTAAAAAATTCTTTGGAGTGGTAGCCAGCATTAACAATACTGTGATTTGAGCCAATTAATTCTTCATGCGTATAGCCTGATATCTGGCAAAATTTATCGTTTACAAAAGTAATATTTCCTTTTAGGTCAGCTGTGCTCACAATGGCCGATTCATTGATGGCTTGTTTATAGTTGAGTAATTCTAACTGTGATTCCTTAATTGCAGTAATATCCTTAGATATACCAGTCATCAATATTGGAATGCCTTGTTTATCTCTAATTATTCTGGTAACAGTTGAAATCCATTTAACTTTGTTATTGCTAGTGATAATTCTGTAATCTTGTTCGATAACATCATTAACAAACAGCATTTCACTTTTCTTGAGCGCTTCCTCTTTGTCTTCGGGGTGAATCATATCAGACCATAGAGAAATATTTTTAAACCATGCCTCTAGAGGGTATTCATAGAGTGTAAGCGCAGAAGAGCTAATATATTCTAATTTATACTCTGGAAGTTTAACACCCCAAATAGTTTCGCTTAAGGAGTTTAGTACATTCTCAAGTTTTTGATTGTTGTCCTTAATGTCGAATGATGCTGCAATTGTACCAAAAATGTCGCCAACTGATTTACAAAAAGATATTTTTTCGTTTTGCCAATGAAAACTTGAGTTGAAGGCAAAACCAATTACACCCCACAGGTTGTTGTTGATTTTAATTGGAATATTGAGTGCTGACTTTACTGAGCTAAATTCTTCAAGTATTGATTGAGGAACGATATTGCTTTTATCAATATGATTTAAAAAGAAATACAGTTTTTTATCAAGCAACTTAACGTAATCGGGATAAGCATTTTTCTTAAAATCTAAACCTATGTAATCTTTGTTTGTGTTTCTATTATAGGTATTTATATTGATTATACTTTCACTATCATTTTTACCTATGTAAACATAGTCTGCCCCTATACAAATACTCACTTTTTTGCAAATTACTTTTGCTACTTCTTGAATATTTTTGTACTCATTAAAATTAGTTGAAGTTAGTTCAATTAAAGTACTGTTAAAAAGCTCAATTTGTTTTTCCTTTTGGATCGCATTTTCCTTAATTAAATTTAATTGAGTTACATCCTTAAGAAAGAAATTATTTTCTAACAGTTGATTGTTTTTGTATTTACAATGAACTTGACCTTCCAAATCTAATTTTAAACCATCGTTGCCTGTAAGTGAAAATTGAACGGATTTAACGCTTGGTTTAAATGAAGAGATTTGATTTAAAATATCGCTTAATTTTGATTGAGAATTTGGATGGAAATAGTTTGAAATGTTTTTTCCAATTGCATTTGTTTGGTCAAGTTTATTTTGCCAAGATTTATTACAAAAAGTTATAGTTCCTTTACCATCTGTGGTAATAATAATATCAGTAGTTGTGTTTAGGATGTTACTGTAATTTTCTTCTGACTGAATTATTTTTAATACATTTTGCTCATTAATCTTTTTTTGATTTTCAATTTCAGTTACATCTTGTTGAATTGAAACATAATTTATCAACTCTCCCTTTTCGTTAAATACAGGGCTTATTTGAATAGATGAAACGTATGGTTTTCCTTCTTTATTATAATTAGTAATTACAACACTGCATTCAGCTTCATTATTGATGGCATTTCTTAATTTTGCCGACATTTCCGGTTCAGTATCTTTGCCACATAAAAAACTTCCTGGTTTTTTTCCAATAATTTCTTCAAGCTTATAACCTGTACTTTTTTCAAAAGGCTTGTTTACCCATGTTATCTTTCCATGGTGATCGGTATAAATAATATTGTTTGATGTGCTTTTTGCTAAAATAGAAAGTATCGAATTTTCTTTATTTTGCTTTTCTATCAACTTGTTTTTGATTATGTTGATATATGCGTTGCCTGCAAGTGCTGTAAAAACTTTTAATAATGCCAATTGAGTTTGGCTGAATGCCCCTTTTTTTGAGCTTTGCAAACCAAAAGTGCCAATAATTTTTTCACCTGATTTAACGGGCACATACATTCTTGAGCTCGTGTTTTGGTTATTTTTGAAATCAACTGAAATAGGATTAGGATCATTTTTTTGATCATTTACAAATAAAGTTTGACCCGTTGAAAACACAAACCCAGGATGTCTGTCCATTGCCGTATTTTCGGCAATTTGGTAATCTAATTCTGAAAAGTCTTTTGCGAATAATAATTTCAGTTTATTTTCTTCTTCGTTGAAAAGGTATAATGCAAAAGAATCATTTTCAGCTATTCTATCAACTTGGTTTTTAATATTATTAATCAAACTATCAACATTATCGAGGTTGCTGAAAGTTAGTATTAGTTGCTCAACATCAAAAAGTTTGTTGTTTACATTATCGTTGAGGTTTTGATAACTCTCTTGTAATTTTTTATTTAATTCAGAGTAATCTTCCTCATTGATTTTAAACGTATTTTCTAAGATATTAAACTGACTATCGTAGTTGTTGTAAGTATCATTTACAACATTAAGTAGTTTTAACACCGCCTCATTCTCGAGTAAATCTTCGGATAAAGCTTTTTTTATCTGATTTTTAAGCAGCTTATTAAATTTCATAAAACGTGGTTATAGTCATCGTTTGATTATGAAGTGCAGTTTCTTTTTCATTAGCCAAAGGGGCTATTTCACCATATGCGTAAAACCCGAGCATTGGCGTGTTTTCTTTAAAAGTTTGGCTTACAGCATCAACCTCTTCTTGTATTCTTGTACCTAGCACAATTTTTCGACCAACACAGCTCACCAACAATGCAAAATCAGGTGCTTTTTTATTGTTTTCAATGGCCTTGTCTGCTGCAATAGCAGCAGACGACATTAATGAATTGAAATTGGTTTTCATAAACCTAACGATAGAACCCTCAGGCATATTTCCTGCAAATGTCATTGATTTTTCTTTTTCTGAAACACTGAGTATTGTTCTAACAACTGTTTTGGGGTTTCCTGGAATTAGCACAGAGAGTGGGAAATTTAGAGCAGCCGCAGGGAGTTTACTGGCAGAATCCCCTAGGTATCTTTTGTACATATCAAGGCAATTTTGATTATTTAATTCATAAAGTTTGTTGGCTTCCGATTTGGTAATCGATTTTTCAACACCAAAAATCTCCCATCCCGCTTCTGAACCGTTTTTAACAATCAAATTTTTTCCATAAAAACCAATTGCAACTATTAAACCTTTCTCAGGCTTGTTGTTTAGTCCGGTAAGCGTAGATACAAATTCTGCACCATCTCCCGCAAGACCTCCAGTTATTAATATTTTACCTTTTAGGCTCTCATTTACACCATCAACTAAATCGCTGCCGTTTACAAGGCTTCCATCTGAAAGTATAAGCACATAGCAAAGATCATCTTGTGGTAGCTTACTTAATAATTTTGTGCCAGCCTCTTTGCTGTTTTTGCAGGCAGCTATATTAATACTTGCAGTTTTGATATTTGTTTTTTCAAATTCCAAGGCAACAGCAACAGCGCTGTTTGACTGTACGTTTGAATTAATTATTTCGCCACTTGTAGATGCGATTGCTATCTCACTACAATTGAATTGAGAACGAATGTTTTCGAAGAAATTAGGTTCGGCTAGTATTGATTTTGATCCAAAGCAGATAACAAGATCGGCTTTAAGTTTTGGAAAAAACTCGCCATTAATACCTTTCCAAATGGATCCATCAAAGTTAAATACAGTACTTTTCATAATGTTTTAATTATAGTACAAAATGGATACTATTAAAAAATAGCAAAAATGTTTAGAGCTACACGCTCATTTAATATTCTGAACTTACCTATTCTTAATTTACACCTAAAACGATACAAATATATATATATTAAAAAAATAAACAATTAATAAGTTTGCCATAAAAAAATGAATATTTTAAAGGTTGTGTATTAGACCTTCGGCTATTAAAATTGAATTTTGATTGACTAAGTTTATTTTGATTGTTGTATTGCTATTTTATTACTTTTGAAAATAATACCAATTAAGCGTTGTTTTATAAATTCCAATTTCGCATGGCCAATTCTTTTTTTTCATGCCAAAATCTATTTCATACCTTCAAATAAATGTATCGAAATATTTGTGGGTGAGTGTTTGACATTGAAAATCATTATTGGAGCATTTAGGTGATTCTTAATGAATTGATTAATAGAATTTTAGTTTGTATTTGTGGACGGCCTCAAACAGCCAAAGTTGTGTTTAAATAAAAAATAGTACTTTTGCGAAAATTTTATGACAAAATTATGACATTGCAACAATATTTAGGAACAAAATTTAAAAAAAAATGAAAGTGATAAGCAGTGTAATTTTTGATTTTGGATATTATTTTTTAGCACCTATTGAGTTAGTTAGTTCATTTTAATAATTATTTAAATTTACCTTTTGCTGCGCAAATCGTTAAAACAAAATCATATCGTATTACTACATATAAATGCATAGAAATCAACAATCGTTAATAATAATACTGCTTTGTTTGTTTTTTTTTAGTTGTAAAACTCAAAAAAAGACAATTTATTTACAAGATAGTGCACAAATTAAGGGAACTAACAATGTACATTTTGAACCCAAAATAATAATTAGTGACCTTTTGTCAATTACAGTTTTAGGTATAGAACCAGATGCAGTTAGGCCATTTAATATACCAAATTTGGGTTCGGCTGCGGTTGGAGGTTATACCCAAGGCGCTCCAAGTTCACCAGGTTACGTTGTTGACCCCGAAGGCAATATTGATTTTCCAGTTATTGGGAAAATAAAATTAGCTGGGTTAAATCGCAGTGAGGTAATTTCGCTATTAAAATCAAAATTAGAGTTATACATACAAAATCCGACTGTACTTTTAAAAATAGTTAATTACAAAATAACGGTTATAGGCGATGTTAAAAATCCAGGAACTTTTACCATACCCAATGAGCATGTTACCATATTTGAAGCTATTGGTATTGCAGGTGATTTATTAATAACTGGAAAGCGTAATAACGTTAAAGTAATTCGTGATATAGATGGCGTTAAAAAAGAATTTATACTTGATTTAACCTCTGCAAAAGTATTTGATTCGCCAGTTTATTATTTGCAACAGAACGATTTAGTATACGTAGAGCCAAACAGGAGTAAGGTTAATTCATCATTAATTAATTCATCTAACGTTGGTTTAATTCTCTCTAGTATTTCAGTACTATTAACAATTTTTGTACTTGTAAATAATTAATATGATGGAAACTGAAAATAAGATTAAGCTGCACGAAAATGATCAAATTAACCTAAGAGATATTATTAATAAATATCTTAGAAATTGGTGGTTGTTTGTAATAAGTATTGTGTTTTTTCTTGTATTGGGATATGTTTATATTAGATATCAAACTCCACGTTACAGTGCAACAGCAAGAGTTCTAATTAGAGATGAAAAGAGTGGACAATCCACAATTAATCAGGAGTCAATTTTTCGTGATCTTGGAATTTTTGCTGGAGAAAAGAATATTGAGAATGAAATTGAGATTTTAAAATCGCGGAGCATAATGAGTTCCGTTGTAAAATCGCTCAAATTAAACATATCTTACTTTAGTTTTGGAAGGCCTATTTTGCATGAAAGATACAAGGATTCGCCTATTACAATAACATTATTAGAAAACGATACCCTCAAGTATGAAGATTATCAAGGCAGTTGGACTTTACAGCCAATTTCGGTTAAAGAATTTATACTTACAAAATACAAAACCAAAGAAATCTTAGGCACTTTTAGTTTTGATAAAACTATAAAAGTTGATTGTGGCTATATAGTTTTTTCGGCTACTAAATTTTTTAATGAACGAATATTAGATAAAGAATTTAAAGTTGAAATTATTAGCTTAGATGACGCAGTCAATTATCAACTATCAAATTTATCAGTTGTGCCTGTAAACAAGATGGGTAGCGTATTATCTATTGATTTAAAATGTTCTGTTCCTCAAAAAGGTATTGACATTATTAATGAGCTTATAGCAAGTCATAAAGCAGCCGAGCTTGAAGACAGAGCCATGGTAAGCAATAATACTGCAAGATTTATCTCAGAAAGAATTAATTTTATTTCACAGGAGTTGGGAGACGTTGAGAGCGAAGTAGAGCAATATAAAAGGTCAAATAAATTAACAGATATTTCTTCAGAAGCAAATCTGTATCTTCAAAGTGGAAGCGAAAGTGAGGGCAAAATAATTGAATTCAGTAGTCAACTTTCGTTAGTAAATTTAATGATTAGCGAACTTGATAAAACCAACGCTTCAAATATTTTGATTCCCTCAAACATGGGGCTTCAAGATGAAACAATTGCAGGTTTAATTGCTAATTACAACAAAACATCATTAGAAATTAGCCGAATTAAAAAAAATGCGGGTGTAAAAAATCCAATTGTTGAAAACTACGAAAAACAGCTGTTAGAATTAAAGAGCAGTATAATTGAGAGTTTATTAAACACGAAAAAAACTTTAGAAATCAGAATTAAAGATTTTCAAAAAGCTGAAGAATCAAATCAAAACCGAATTGCACAGGTGCCAAAATTTGAAAGAGAATTCAGAAATATTTACCGTCAGCAACAAATCAAGGAAACATTATATTTATTTCTTCTTCAAAAAAGAGAAGAAACAAATATTAGTATTTCAGGTAATGTTTCAAATAGTAAAATTATTGATGCTGGATTTAGCAGTGGCAGTATGATTTGGCCAAATACTAAAGTAATTTTTATTATTGTTTTTCTTATTGGTTTTTTATTGCCTTTTATTATTCTATTTATTAAGGATTTGATGGAATTTAGGGTTAAAGGTAAAATGGATATTGATAAGTACGATATTCCTCAGTTGGGAGAGATTCCTTTGAATGAAACCACAAATTATTTTCTTACAAAAAATGATAAATCAATTTACTCAGAATACTTTAGGTTATTAAGAATTAATTTAAGCTTTTTAACAGATACAATTGAGAGCAAATCAAAGGTTATTGCCGTAACTTCTACGCTAAGTAAGGAGGGTAAAACTTATATTTCAATTAACCTTGCTTCGTCATTTGCGCTATCAGCTAAAAAAACGTTACTTATTGGTTTAGACTTAAGACATCCCAAAATAGCCAATTATCTTAACGTTAATAATTCCGTAGGTTTTACCAATTATATTGTAGATAATTCAACAGATTTAAACAAGTACATCCTTAAGAAAGAGGATTCAAAACTAATGTATGATGTGCTGTTTTCAGGGCCAATACCCCCCAATCCCTCAGAACTTTTGCTTCATGAGAAAGTAGCACAAGTATTTAAGTTTGCTAGAGAAAATTATGATTGTATAGTTGTTGATACCTCTCCTCTGGGGCTCGTTGGTGATAGCTTTATGCTTAATAAATATACTGATTGTACCATTTATGTAGTAAGAGTAAATTACCTTGAAAAAAGAATGCTTGAGTTTGTTAATGATATTCATAAATCTAAGAAAATTAAAAATCTTGCTTTTTTATTAAACGGTGTTGATGTTTTAAACAAAAGCTACGGCTATGGTTATGGTTACGGTTATGGATATGGATACGGATATGGTGCACAAGAAGAAAAAGTGAGCAAGTTTGAAAAGATTATTAGGGCAATCAAAAGATTCTTTAAATTTAGTAGCACAGCCAAAAAATAGTAGTATTTGAGAGTTAAACAAAAAAGAAACATTTAATAAATTTATTTATGATTCCTGTTACTAAGCCATTTTTGCCTCCAATTGAAGAATATCAAAAATTATTGACGAATATTTGGACTCGTCAGTGGTTGACAAATAATGGGCCGCTTGTAAATGAGTTAGAGCATAAGTTAAAGGATTATTTTGGGCTTGAAAATTTGCTCTATGTTTCAAACGGTACAATTGCGATACAATTGGCCATTAAGGCATTGCATTTAAGTGGTGAAATTATTACGACACCTTTTTCTTATGTTGCTACCACGAGCTGTATAGTATGGGAAAACTGCAAGCCAGTTTTTGTAGATATTGATCCTTTGACTTTAAACATTGATCCCGAGCTTATAGAGGCTAAAATTACGAATCAAACAACCGCAATTTTAGCCACGCATGTTTTTGGTAATCCATGCGATATTGAAAGCATAGAGCGTATTGCCCAAAAGCATAATTTAAAGGTGATATATGATGCCGCACATTGTTTTGGAACCAAATATAAAAACAAGTCTGTTTTTGCCTATGGTGATATATCAACAACCTCTTTTCACGCCACAAAATTGTTTCACACCGTTGAGGGAGGAGCTGTTTTTACGGGCAGTAAAATATTACTTAAGCAACTTGAAATATTAAGAAACTTTGGTCACAATGGCCCCGAAAGTTTTTCCGGATTAGGAATAAATGGTAAAAACTCTGAGTTTCATGCTGCAATGGGTGTTTTAAATTTGAATTATATTGAAAGTATATTGGATCAAAGAAAGCTATTGAGCGAAAGGTATTCTAAGAATTTAGTTAATTTTTCATGCCAATATCAACTTATTACCAATGATACGCACTATAATTATTCCTACTTTCCTATAATTTTAGAATCAGAAGATCAACTTAAAAAAGTAATAAGTGTTTTAAACGCGAATAGGATTTTTCCGAGAAGGTATTTTTACCCTTCACTTAATTCATTGCCATATGTTAATGATACGGGTGATCTTAATAATTCTGATAGTATTTCTAAAAGGATTATTTGTTTGCCTCTATATCATTCGTTAAACATAGAAGACGTTGATTACATATGTATGATTTTAAAAAACATTGAGACTAGCTAATGACTTTTAATGTTGTAATCAAGAGTATAAAATGGAGCCTTCTCGATAGAGTTTTTTCGGCTGTTAGTCAATTTGCCATTGGGATTTTAATTGCAAGAGTTTTATTACCTCGAGATTATGGTTTGATTAGTATGTTGGCATTTTTTATGTCAATTTCTCAGCTGCTTATTGATGGCGGTTTTACTACTGCTATTATTCAAAAAAAAAACATTTCACAAACTGAGCAATCATCTGTTTTTTTTGTAAATCTGATTTTAGCGATATCAATTTATTGTATTTTATATTTAACAGCACCATTCATTTCTAATTTTTATAATGAACCTCAGCTTGTAAATATAATAAGAGTGATGGGTCTGCTGCTTATTTCATCCTCTCTTGGGCTTATACAAAATGCCTTGCTTACTAAATCTCTTGACTTTAAAAGTTTAACTAAAATTTCACTTACTGCCTCATTAATAAGTGGTATTTGTGCCTATATATTGGCATTAAATAATTTTGGTGTTTGGGCGCTTGTTTTGCAGCAGTTAATGCGCTCCATGATTCTAAATATTTTTTTGTGGTTAAAAAGTAAGTGGCGGCCTTCAATAGTTATTAATTTAAAAGCAATAAGTGAATTGCGAAAGTTTAGTATAAATATTCTTTTTTCTGGTTTACTCAATGCCATATTTGATAATATTTATTATGCTGTAATAGCTAAGTTGTTTTCGGCAAATAAACTTGGCTTTTATACCAGAGCCAACCAGCTTCAGCAATTCCCAGTAAGCTTAATTTCTTCGGTTGTACAAAGAGTTTTTTTACCTACTATGACTAACTTTTCGGATGATACTGTAAAACTCAAGTATTATTATAAAAATTCAATAAAGGTATTGGCGCTTCTGGTTTTTCCGTTGATGATGCTATTTAACTTATTAAGTGGTTCCATTGTTTTTATACTACTCACCGAAAAATGGTTGCCTTTGGTTCCCATGCTTCAAATAATGCTTTTGTATGGTATGTTTTACCCAATACATGCAGTTAACTTAGATATTC
This sequence comes from Bacteroidia bacterium, assembly GCA_044374175.1. Taxonomy (GTDB): domain Bacteria; phylum Bacteroidota; class Bacteroidia; order UBA4408; family UBA4408; genus CAIKXD01. The sequence continues at coordinate 12,256 of JBILPB010000041.1, forward strand.
TTAATGTAATGGGCAGAAGCGATTTGTTTCTTAAATTAGAAATAATAAAAAAAATAATTATTGGCCTAACTCTAATCATCACAAGTCAGCTAGGGATAAATGCAATGATTTTAGGCACCTTGGTATTAACGATTGGTTTTTTACCACTCAATATTTTTTATGTTAATAAAGTTATTAATTACAAGCTTTATGAGCAAATTGCAGATTTTAAAAAACCTTTGCTTTTTTCGATTGTGGTTTCAATTTTGCTGTATCCATTAAAGTTTGTTTTTAGCCAGCACCTGGTTTTAATACTGGTTACCTCTTTGCTATTTTTTATGTTTTTTATATTATTTCTGTATATTTTCGAAAGAGGTTTATTTAATAAAGGAAAGGGATTTATCTTTAAAAATAAAATGCTTTAATTATGAGACTAGCGGTAATGCAACCTTATTTTTTGCCTTATATAGGTTATTTTCAACTTATGAATTTGGTGGATACCTATATATTTTATGATGATGTAAACTACATAAAAAACGGATGGATCAATAGAAATAGAATTATAATAAACAAGGAAGTAAATTATTTAACCTTATCATTAGAGGGTGCCAGTTCAAACAAAAAAATAAATGAAGTTGGTATTGGCAAAACCGATAAACTTTTAAAAACTATTGAATTATCTTATAAAAAGCATCCCTATTTTTTGGAGGTATTTCCAATTATTTCTGGCATATTAAATTACGAAAGTACCAACCTTTCGAAGTTTGTAATAAATGCTAACAAGTCGCTTGCAAGTTTTTTGGATATTAAAACAAAACTTGTTACAGCATCAGATTTATTGCATAATCAACATTTAAATGGACAAGAAAGAATAATAGATATTTGTAAAACAATGGAGGCAAGCTCTTACATCAATCACATTGGGGGAAAGACTTTGTATAGTAATGAAGTTTTTAAAAGTAACGGAATTCAACTTGAGTTTTTAAAAACATTACCATTTTCATATGTTCAAGCAGGGGTTTCTGAGTTTTTTCCATTTCTATCTACGCTTGATGTTTTAATGAATTGCGGTAAAGAACAAACAAAACAATACTTGGGTAACTATGAATATGAAATCTAAAAAAAAGATCGCAGTTATTGGTGCCAATCAACCACTTTTATCATTCTTTAAAAGAGCAGTTGCCTATGAAGAATACGAATATCATGTTTTTTCGTGGGAGGAAGGTGCCGTTTGCAAGACTTATGCACACAAATTTTATCCTATTTCATTCAAGGAAAAAGACAAAATACTTGATATCTGTAAGGAAATTAATATTGATGGCATTACCTCATTTTCTCTTGAATCTGCGTTGCCTACTGTAAATTATATTGCTCAAAAATTAGGTTTACAGGGCAATTCGACTGAATGTGGCGAATTGATGGATAATAAATACACCATGAGAAATGCCTTGCTAGATAACAATGTAGCTGTGCCCCGTTTTAAATCGGTAAGCAGTGCAGATGAGGTTAGTATAGATTTTAATTGCCCACTAATAATTAAGCCAATAGACAGCGGAGGAAGCAGAGGAGTAACGCTGGTTTATGATAAAAGTGAAATGGCTAATGCGATAGCTATTGCTATTAAATTTTCGCAAAAGAATGAGGTTTTGGTTGAAGAGTTTATTGATGGAAAAGAATATAGCGTAGAATATTTAACCGATAAATCAAAACACTATTTTATAGCTATTACCGAAAAAGAAACTACACAGCCTCCTTATTTTGTTGAGCTTGCGCACCATCAACCGGCTTTATTAGATGAAGCGACATTAAATAAAGTAAAAAATATTGTTGAAAAAACATTGTCGGTTTTAAAGGTAGCTGCTAGCCCTTCTCATACTGAAATAAAAATAAATAGTAAAGGTGATATATTTGTTATTGAAACATGCTCAAGATTGGGTGGTGATTTCATAACATCTGATCTTGTATATTACTCCACTGGGATTGATATGGTTAAAGCTGCTATAGATTTATGTGCTAATAATTATACTTACGAGCCGCCTGCTTTTAATAAATTTTCAGGTATATACTTTTTGTCACTTGAAAATAAGCGAATTTTAAATGTGTTTGATCATCTGCCACAGCATAGTGAAATAGTTTATTCTGAAAAAAATGAAAATGAATTAAAAAATGTAACAGAGAGTAATGAACGGTCGGGCTGTTTGATTTATCAGAGTGAAAAAAAAATGACTTATTAAATGAAAAAATTTGACGAAATAGGGGGTAATTTTTGGGTAACAAGTGGTAATGTATTCGAAAAAGAATGCAATGATAATTTAGTTAAAATTTCTCAGTGTAAAAATGTTGAATATGTTTCATCGGGCAGAGATGGCATTAGGCTTATAATACAACAGCATCATATTAACAAGAAGATTGTTTTACTGCCTGTTTTTACTTGCGAATCAATTATAAAACCATTTACTGATGAAAAATTTCAATTGTTTTTTTATGATATAAACCAAGATTTATCTGTTAATTTATCTGATTTTGAACAAAAATTAAGTATTCATAAGCCAAGTTTTATTTTCCTACAGTCGTATTTTGGCTTTGATACAAACTGTGGTATAGAGCAGGTTGTTTCTAATTATAAGCTTAATAACGCGTGTTTAATTGCCAATGACCTTACGCATTCATGGTTGAGTGATCATAAAGAAATTGAATCAGATTTTTATGTTATTAGCTTAAGAAAGTGGTTAGAAATAGCTGATGGAGGTTTAGTATTATCTAATCATAAAATTAATATCAACGGAATTACAAATGAACCAAGGGCAACTATACTTGGTAATTTTAATGAGGCTTCGCTTTTAAAATCATCCTTTGTAGAGCATGCAAATGAAGATTTAAAACAAAAATATAGAGCTTTATTTTATCAAAATGAAGATTTGTATGATAGGAGTGAAGGCATTTATAAAATGAATGAATCATCCTTCATAAGATTTAAACATTACAACTGGAGCAAGACCGTTAATAGACGCAGAAATAATTATCAATATATATTAAACAATCTATTGCATAAAGATATAATGCCAATTTTTCCGCAACTTCCAGCTAATGTGGCGCCTCTCTATTTTCCATTTTACACCAAAACTAGAACTGCTTTACAAAAGAAGTTTGCTGAAAATAGCATATACGCGCCTATTATTTGGCCTTTATCGGGGCTTGTTGAAAAAACAAATAATAGTAATTATATTTACGACTCAATACTATGTTTCCCTATTGATCAAAGATATGATTTAAGCGATATGAAAAGAATAACTTCAATTATTATTTAAAATGGAAGCTAAAGAATTAAGTCATTTAAAGTACGTTTTTATTGGCAACAGATCTTTTGTATTAAAAGAAATGCTCAATAAAAAACTCAACATTTTGCATTGTATTGTAATGAAAGATTCCTATTTAGAGCGAGAAATAGAATCATTTAATATTGCCAGTACCACAATCAATTCTAAAGCAGAGATGCATGAATTGTTGCGTACCTTAGATTTTGATGTTTTAATTTCTAATGGATGTTCGTTTATTATAAATGTAAATTCATTTTCAAAAAGCAAAATATTTATCAATATTCATCCTTCATTTTTGCCAGATTTAAAAGGGAAAGACCCAATAATTGGGGCAATTTACTTTAAGCGCGATACTGGAGCTACCTGTCATATTATGGATGAAGGTATTGATACGGGTGAAATTATAGCTCAAGTTAAAATTCCATTTTCGTATGATTTAGATGCAGGCCTTTTATACCAATTGTCATTTATTGCAGAGCAAAAAGTTTTTAACGAAGCTTATACAAGAGGTTTTGAGCCTCATCAAAAACAAAATATTAATCAGGATTTGATTTATTATTCATACCAAGAAAAAGACAGATACATTTCTTTAGACAAGAGTGCTGATTCAATTATTCAAAAAAGTAAGGCATTAAGCAATCTATCTAAAGGTTCTGTATTTTTGGTTAACGAAGTTGAATTTATTTTTTTTAGTGCAGCATTTGTAACGAATAGTTTTTTTGTTGGTGCTTGTAATAATTTTAGTCACTTGCAAATTGTATTGGTTTTTGAAAAGTCTATCATATTCAAGTTTAATGAAGAGCTCGTTAGGCTTGATAACATTGTTGGTGATTTATCAAAAATTAAAATTGGCAGTAAAATTAGTTCAAAATGACACCTTTAGTTTCGATAGTAGTAATTACCTATAAGCAAGCTGCTTTTATTGCGCAAAACCTTGATGGGCTTTTGATGCAAGAAACCAACTTTCCTTTTGAAATTATTGTTGCCGAAGATTGTTCGCCCGACAACACAAAAGAAATCGTACAACAATATGCAATTAAACATCCTGCCATAATTAAGTTTATTAGCAGGACAAAAAACGTTGGTGCAATAATTAATGCCCAAGAGGCAATTTCCCACTGCAAAGGAAAATACCTGGCCTTTTGTGAGGGCGATGATTTTTGGAACAATCCAAACAAACTTCAAATTCAAGTTGATTTTTTAGAAAGCCATTTAGATTTTGCATTAGTGCATACCGATGTAAACTTAAATTATGAAGATACAGGAAATACAATTCAAAATCACAATCAATACCATAAAATTAATTTCCCATCTGGCTTGATTTTCGAAAATTATTTAATGGAAAATTTATTTATTCAAACTTGCACGGTGTTGGTTAGAAAAGAGATTTTTTTAAAGTCGTCTGATTATGATTTCTTTGCTAAAAAAAACTGGTTACTTCAAGACTTGCCAACTTGGTTAGAAATTGCAGCTAATTATAAAATACAATATTTGCCTAATACAACAGCAACATACAGACTGAGTTCTGAATCTGCCAGCAGAACAAGCGATGGTTCTAAACAATTTAGTTTTCAGTTAAGTGTTTATAGTATTAGGTTTTATTTTTGGAGAACGTATTCTAAAAATCTTGTCCATTTTTTAGTACTCTATTTTAAATTCTTTAAGGTTATTATTAACTATGTTTTAAAATCAAAAAAGATAAATCATTTGAAATATTTAATTCACATATAAATAATGAAGCAATTAAAAATACTTCAAATAACAAAAAGTTTGGCCAATGGCGGAGCCGAAAAATTTTTAGTAGAGCTAAGTAATAATTTGTCGATAAATAATACGGTGGTAATATGCACGCTTGAGCCAAACGAAGCATGGATGATTCCTCCAATTCAAATTAAGAATTGTAAGCAAATTGTATTGAAAAAATACCATAAGCTAAATCCACTAAACATTTGGCAATTCGTGAAACTTTTTCGACAACAAAAACCGAATGTAGTTCATGTGCATGCATTGTTGCTTTTTAATTATGTTTTTATTGCCTCTTTGTTTTTCAAAAACATTAAGTTTGTTCATACCATACATAACGATATTACTCCAGCGTATAAAAAAATATACAAAAAAATAGCAGCCTTAAATATTTTTGCTAAATATTGGTCGCATGTATGTATTTCAAAGGAAATAAATCAAAATTTCAAAGAATGCTTTAGCAAATTAAATTTCACCACCATTGACAATGGGATTATTCCGCTGGCAGGTAAAAGGCAAATTAAAAATAATGACAAACTAAATCTATTATGCATTGGTAATTACAGTGATTTTAAAAGATTTGATATAGCAGCTGAAATTGCTGATAAACTTAATAATAATGGAATAAAAACTGAGTTAACAATTGTAGGAGAGGATAGAACACCTGGTAAGGTTAACTGGCAAAAAATAAGTAGTAAAAACTATGCACATGTTTATCAAGTGGGTTCAAAGAGTAATGTAAGTGAATATTTATGTATTTGTGACGCTTTGTTGCTTACATCATCTATGGAAGGCATGCCATTAATTATATTAGAAGCGATGAGTTTAGGTGTGCCAATTATATCAACACCTGTAGGCGGCATCCCATCTTTAGTGCAAGATGGTATTAACGGAACCTTAAGTGAGTCAATTCAATTAGAAGCTATTTATGATGCAATTTGCAGATTTTATGCATATAGTGCTGAACAAAGAGCGCAAATTGCAAAAAATAATGTAACTAAATTCAACGAAAAATTTCATATGCGTATTTGCGCGCATAATTATTTACAACTGTTTAACCAATAACTAAGTATGGCTTTTGTTTTATCAAAGAATAGTAACGCTTCATTGCCATTTATTCAATCAACAAGTGGATACAACTTTTTTTCGGACGAAAAGTTTGTTGAAAGATTAGAATTTAAAGACCAATCATTAATTATAATAGGAGATTTAATTAATATTGAACTAATTGTTAATCAAAATGGATTTAGTTTAGATTTGTTAAGTAAACTAAAAGGAGTTTTTACGATAATTGTATTTGAAAACAATGGATTTTGCTTGTATCAGAGTTACTTTTCTATGTTGCCTATTTATATGGATGCAAATAAAACAACTTTTTCAAACAGCACTTTGCATTTGGTAAAATTTGCGAATCTTTCCACCGCGTTGAATAAGGGTTTTATTTTAGAAAGTTTTTTGTTTAATTATCCATTAAGTAATAAAACTATTTTTAACGATGTTTTTCTTTTGCCTAGTTTTCATTATGTATCAGCTAGTGCAAATGAAATTTTATTTGTAAAACATTTTGAGGTAGAAACATTGTTTCCCGAAAACCCCACACCTGGTCAAAAAAAAATTAGAGCAATTGCAGAAAAGTTTATTGAAGAATGTAAGCCATACTTTAGTGCCGAAAATAACTGTATTACCTTTACAAGTGGTTTTGATGGTCGTACAATAGTTTCAAATGCAATTAAAAATGGCAGTAGATTTTACACAGTTGCATGTGGCAGAAAAGATAATATTGATGTTGTTAACCCTGCTTTAAATGCAAAAGAATTAGGTATTGATTATGAACCGTATGATTTGTTGAGTAAAGTTTATGGTAATGATTATGGCCTTATGGCAAACGATATATTTCAAATTGCACCAGGCTACAACGCCTATCTTTATCCTCATTTTCAATACCTAGCCTATAAAAATAAAGATAAAAGTAATGTGCTATTGGCTGGTTATTGTGGTAGTGAGTTATTTAGAGCCTTGCATATTCAAGGCGCAGTTACTTCTAAAGCTTTAGTCGAAATTTTTCTTGAGTCTGATGAAGATAAGCTAAAGAAAAGTTTAAAAAACAGTGAGGCATTTAAGTTTTTAAATTTCGAAGCATTTGAAAATGAGTTCGAGGAATTGTGGCAAGAGATTATAGCGCTGCGCGATTTTAATAAGTCCTTTAAAAACCCTAACCATGCCTTTTATCATTATGTTTTTACAGAAACATTTAGAAAAGTTTTTGGAACATGGACAACGGCCCAATTTAAATACATGAAAGTGAGGATACCTTTTTTAGACTTTACTTTTATAAAGGAATTACTCAAAACCGATATTGCAGGATGTAATAACGAATTTTTTACCCACAATCCATTTAAGCGAATGAAAGGGCAATACTTATATGCCGAAATAATTAAATTAACCAGTCAGAAATTATATAAATTACCCACGGGTAAAGGTTATGCACCTATAGATTTAAACAATATGATTGGGAAACTTAAAATTACTTGGCCCTACATTAAAAAGAAATTTAAAAAAAACTTGGTTGCAGAAGACATTGATAACTTAGGTTTGATTAAACAGTTTAATGAAAATATTAGTACTAATTTACTGGAGTGTAATCCATCTTTTTTTAATTCAGCGCATGTTAAATCGATGCTTGAAAGTATACATCCTCGCATGAATGAAAGACAAAGAGATTATATATTTTTGGTAGCCTCATACACAAATTTAGAACTAAGCATAAATAGCCAAAATTATAGTGCAACAGATACAGTAGTTATTTCCTAAAATAAAATGAAACAATTTAAAATTGTATTGTTAGCATATATTATAATATACTTACTTGTATGCTTATTAGTCTATTTTGTTGGTTTTGAAGCAGAAGTTCAATTGGTAGCTTTCAATTTTTTTTATGGGATATTCTATTTTATAATTATCCGCTCATTATATATCGTTTCTGAGCATAAAATTAATAACCCTTACAGTATTTTATATATTACTGCTTTTTTTTCGATAATAAGTGTTTTAGCTTATAAATTTTTATCAATAGAACTTAGAAATAATTTATTTGTATTCAGCGAGGCCGATGCCTCTGCATACAATCAATATGCGTTGAAATATGCAAACGATATTTATGCAATAATGGAATGGCGTTATGATGATTGGGGGATACTTTTTATTTTGGGTTTGCTTTATAACATAACACCTTCACCAATGATCTTAGGTGTTTTTTATATAATATTAGGAATATTTACTGTGTATTATTTATATAAACTTTGCAGATTCTTTATTAAGTCTAATTATTGTTTTATACTGTGTGCTGTTTTCTATCTATCTTCCTATTTGCAATGGTACAACTCATCATTGCTGAAAGAAAGTATCATGGTGTTTTTAACAATTTACTTGTTTTATCATTTGTATAAATTTATAATCGCAGGAAGCAAGTATAGCTTAACAGCAATGGCTTTTGGGTTGATTTTAATGTTGTTTTTTAGACCTGCTGTGAGTTTTATTTTTCTATTCTCGGCATTTTTGTTTTATGTAAGTAATGTAAAAAGTTTTTCGCTCAAGACTTTATTTTTAGTTATTTCATTGCCTATTGGCTATTATTTTTTGAGTACATCAGTTTTGGAAGAAAGCCAAAGGTACTTACCCTATGAAACAGTTAACGACTTTTTTGCTGCAAAGGAGAATGAAAATATAGTAAGAGGTTCAGTTGGATTTACCTACGTTACCCATATTATATCTGGTTTATTAGGCCCCATTCCGCAGTTTTATCCCAAAGCAATTATAGAAAATAACTTTTTTGCTTCAGGATTATTGTTAAAACTATTGTTGTCTGGATATACACTATTAGCCATGTATAAAATTATAACACTAAAAATAAAAATATTATATCCGGTGGTTTTGTTTTGCTTAATAGAGTTATTTTCTCTTGTTTTTATGTTTGAAGCCCTTGAATTAAGGAAAGCAATGCCTCACATCGTATTTAATTATTTTTTAGCATTTTGGTACCTATTTAATATTGAAGAAACTAAACTATTTAATAAGCCATATTGGCTTTTTCACAAAGGTTATATGATGACAGCAGCCATCACCTTTTTACTGGTTATTTTTTGGAATTTTAGATAAAAAGGTTACCTTTGTTTTCTAAAATTATTTTCGATATGGGTAAAAAAGATCAGCTAAATAAAATATTTAATAATGGTATCCTGCGTCCCTTTTTGCCTCTCGCAAACAAAATATTAACTCGTCTCAGAAGAGGAGTTTGGACAAGTTTACATTATAATAGTGCTACCAATCGATACGAGCTTTATGAAAACGGAAAACTAATTAATGTAGATAAAATACCTGCATGGCTCAGTAGCTATAGTTATTTAAAATCAACTGTTTTTCGTATCAACCTCAAAACTTTTGGAATTGACACAGATGGAATAATATTAGATATAGGCGCTG
>JBILPB010000168.1:0-6261 GCA_044374175.1 Bacteroidia bacterium
CCCAGGACCTTGATAGGTGTATGTAAATCCATAATTACAATTTAATCCATACCAATAACTACAATTTGAAGTACTACATCCTAAAGCATCCGTTATAGTTACACAGTAGTTTCCTTGGGCAGTTGGTGTAATCACGGCCTGATTGGAACCATTGCTCCAAAGATAGGTATAAGGGGCTGTTCCGTTAGTTACATTAGCAGTCATTGTTCCTACCAAAGAATCATTTAAAATATTTACATATAAATTACAATTTGGATTAATCACAATGCAATCGTTAGCTGTACATCCATTGGAATCAGTAACGGTAACACAATAGGTGGTATTTGTGCTAACCATAATTCCTTGGGTAGTTTCTCCTGTTGACCATTGATAAGAGTATGGTCCATTACCACTATTGGTAATGGCTCCTAAATAAGTGTTGTTTTGATATGATAAAACTTGTACAGAAAAATTGGCACATGGATTTGGCAAGTTGATTACCACTGTTGCACAATATGGGGTACAATTAGCCACTGTGATGCAAACATTATAAGTACCATTATTTAAAAAAGTATGTGTGGCTTGTGGTGCTGCACTTGTTATTATTGGAGAGCCATCGCCAAAATCCCAACTGATAGGTTGATTATTTGCTCCATAAGAATAAAATGTTGCCATTCCTTGATTTGGTGTATTAAAAGTAAAACCATAGTTGCAATTTGGATTACCATTAGACCAAGAGCAAGCTGTGGCGATGCATCCCATGGCATCAGTAACTACAACACAATAGTTACCAGCCTGTGAAGGATAAATAATTGATTGCGTTGAATTGTTACTCCAAAGATATGTGTAAGGACCTACTCCGCTTGTAATTGTTGGTGTAATTCCACCAAGATTGGTAAGTGTATCTAAAGCAACTGCCATGGTACAATTTGGATTCACAGTTATGCAATCAGTAGCTGTGCATCCTAAAGCATCGGTTATTGTAACACAAAAAGTGCTTACTCCATTGGTAGGAATAGCTTGCCCTGTATCACCTGAAGTCCACTGATAAGTAACTGGTAAATTTGCGTTAAATACTTCTGCTACTAAATAAGTATTATTTTGCTGAGGAACGATATTAGTAGTAACACCCGAACATGGCAAAGGTACATTCACAGTAACATAAGCGCAATAAGGTATACATCCAGGCATTGAAATACAAACCTGATAGGTTCCACTTTGAGTGTAGGTATGAGAAAAATAGGTAGCCGCTGTTGTAATTTGCGCTGAGCTATCACCAAAATTCCAGGTAACAGGCTGATTGTTGGTACCTGCCGTAAAGAAATTTACTGCTCCTTGTGCACCATAATTATAAGTGTATCCATAATTACAATTGTTTCCATACCAAAAGTAGCATGCTGAGGAAGTACAGCCTATGGCATCGGTTACCGTAACACAATAGTTACCTACCGTAACAGGGTTAATTGTTTGTTGTGTTGATCCATTGCTCCATTGATAAGTATATGGCAATGCGCCAAGGGTTGCAATGGCTGTCATGGTACCTGCAATTGAGTCAGAGGCAATAGCAGCGACTAAATTACAATTACCTCCAGGCACTGAAATTTGTTGGCAAATGGTATCGCCACAATTATTATTAGCGGTGTAGATAATTAAACAGACATCGTAAACGCCAGCATTTGGAAAGGTTTGAATTGGATTTGGAATAGTGGCAAACTGATTGTTTCCAAAACTCCAAAAGTAACTTGCAATAGTGTCTTGCGATATTGATGCATTGTAAAAATACACCAAACCATTTGGCCCTAGGTTATACGTGTAATTTGCCTGACATTGGGCTTGAACTTCAGTTTTTATGAGCCCGAATAGCCCAATAAAAAACAGCAATAGAAATTTGGTAGGAGAATAATTTATTTTCATGGCATTTTGTTTTATTTACTATCAATACGATTAATATTAATACAATGTTAGTAAAAAATAAGATATAATTAATTTTTTACTTTCAACAATTATTCCATTTAGGAAGATTTATTGGGGATAATTCGAGGCTAATTAACTTGCTCTTTTTCCACAAAAACACACAGTAATCCAGCAATAATCATAGAAATTCCACCAATAACTAAGGCATAAATACTTTCATTATTAAAAAACAATTTGATGCAAAAACCTAGTAAAGCGGCTGCAACAATTTGAGGGATAACTATAAAAAAGTTGAAAACACCCATATAAAATCCCATTTTATTAGCAGGTAAGGCATTGGCCAATATTGAATAAGGCATAGTTAGTGTTGATGCCCAAGCCAAACCCACACCTAGCATAGGAATTAATAATAAGGTTTTATCATGAATAAAGAATAAGGAAATGAGACCTATACCACCAATAATAAGGCAAATCATGTGCGTATAACTTTTTCCAATCCTTTTTGCTAATACTGGCAACATAAAAGCAACAATGGCCGATATCCCATTATAAACAGTAAACATCACTCCCACCCAGTCTCCCGCATCTTGAAATAATTTAGAGGTGGTATCGGTTGTACCAAAAGCATTTTGTGCCACACTTGATGTAGTGTATATCCACATCGAGAAAAGTGCTAACCAGGTAAAAAATTGGACCATGGCCAATTGCAACATTACTTTAGGCATTTTAAAAATACCTTGCCCAATTTCAATCAAACCATGAAAAACACCCTTTGTTTTTAACTTCTCTTCTTCCCATTTTTTGATGTCTTCTGGTGGAAATTCATCTGTGGAAAGTACTGTCCATAATACTGATGCTAAGAAAACAATGGCCCCTATGAAAAACGAGTATTTTACTGAGTCAGGAATAATTCCTTCGGGGGCTGTATTACTAAATCCAAAAACATTGGTAAATATATAGGGTAAAAGAGATGCTATTACTGCTCCAACACCAATAAAAAAGGTTTGCATAGCATAGCCAGTTGTTTGCTGTGTTGCAGGAAGTTTGTCGCCAACAAATGCTCTAAAAGGTTCCATACTTATATTAATGGAGGCATCTAAGACCCATAAAAGTATAGCTGCCATCCATAATACACTAGAATTAGGCATGGCAAATAAAGCTAATGATGAAAATAAGGCGCCTAAAAAGAAAAAGGGTCTTCTTCTTCCCCAGCGTGGATGCCATGTTCTATCACTTAAATAACCAATGATTGGTTGAACTAAAAATCCTGTAATTGGTGCCGCTATCCATAAAATTGGAATATCATCAATTTTGGCCCCTAAAGTTTGAAAAATACGACTAACATTGGCATTTTGAAGCGCAAAACCAAATTGAATTCCAAGAAATCCGAAACTCATATTGAATATTTGCCAGAAACTTAAGCTTTGTTTTTGTTTCATTTTTTAATCATCTTTAAAATTAATCAATGGGTAAATATAATTTTTTTGTGTGTACTTTTTACACTTTAAATAAATTTTTCAAAAAATAGGTCTTATTTTTTATTTATTGATGGGATTTACCTATTATTACCCTTTAAAATTTGAAGGACTTTTATGTCTGCTGATAAGTTTGAGTTTAAACAATTTGCTGTAAATCAATCAAAATGTGCAATGAAAGTAGGCACTGATGCCGTGTTACTAGGCGCTTGGGTTGAAATTAATGATGCACAAAATATTTTAGATATTGGCACAGGTACAGGTGTGATTGCCATTATGATGGCTCAAAAAAGCACGGCCGACATTATTGCGCTTGATATTGATGCGATGGCATGTGAGCAATCGAGAGAAAATATATTAAACTCGCCTTGGCCAAATAAGATAAAAGTCTACAATGAATCGCTTCAGCATTTTGCACAACATTTTGCTTCAAAATTCGATTTAATTGTAAGTAATCCTCCTTATTTTGTTGATGCTTACAAGTCGGCAGAGGAAGCCAGGAACCAAGCAAGACATACAGATCAATTGCCTTTTATTGATTTGGTTAAATGTGCTATTCAATTATTGAATCCCAATGGTAGAATTTGTATTATTTTACCCACCAAGGAGAGCTTAAAATTTAGAGAGTTGGCTGCTGCAAATCAACTTTTTCTTACCAAAATTACGCATGTAAAAACCACACAATATAAAGATGAAAAAAGACAACTTCTTCAATTTGAATTGATCAATAAAAAACTTATTGAAGAAACGCTTGTTATAGAACAAGAAGAAAGACATTGTTACAGTGATGAATATAAAGAATTAACCAAAGACTTTTACCTTTCCTTTAAATAAATTAAAATTAAACAATTATGACTAAAATTACGCAACTGGTTCTCCTATTTTTTTTAACGCTACAAATTAATATTGTAAAAGCCCAAGCAGGAGATACTATCACTTTGCAAACCTTTACCTTTGGCTCTCCACAAGATGCCTGGTTTGTATTTCCATCTGACACCGTTGGTGTAGAAAAAATATTAATGAAGTACACCCTCAAATGTAATCCAGCGCAAACGCCAGCTTGTGGAGAGTGGGATTATTTAACCTACACTTATTTATACGATCACACAGGATTAACCGACTCTGCTGTGCAAACGCAGAATAACTTCACTGTGAATGGACAAGCATTGCCAAATTTTGCATACACAAATGAGCCTGGTTATACCTACAGTTCAAATTGGCAATACGGTATAAACTACATTGATACAACCAGTTTTAACACCGCAAGTATTGGTGCTCTTAACCTTCAAAATCAAACTGCAATACAAAGTGCAAATGCTGTTTCAAGAAGTCAGCATCTTTGGACCGCTGCAGAGCTTACTGCAGCAGGTTTAACTGCAGGTGAAATTACTGGAATGCAGCTGCAAGTGCTTGCATCAGCAGGCATTCTTCGAAATTTTACCTTAAAATTTGCCTCAACTACTAACTCAGTTTTAACTACAAATAATATCCAAAACACAGGATTTACAACTGTTTATAACGCTAATACACAACTTAATAATGGCACCAATTCACTTGCATTTACTACGCCTTTTGTTTGGGATGGCACTTCAAATATTTTAATAGACATTACATTTAATAATCTTTTTGATGGTGCAAATCAAGTATTAGCTTCAACTAATACCAGCAGCATACAAAGTATTTATAGTGCAGATAAAGATAGATACATGGCAACCAATGCCAATGGATTTGTGAATGTGCCACTCAATAATAGTTTAGCAGCTATCGATTCATTAATTACTGTTAGCTTTTGGGCTTATGGCAATCCGGCATCACAACCAAGTAATGGTAGCTGTTTTGAAGCAACGGATTCAGTAGGAAATAGAATTTTGAATAGTCACACACCATGGTCGGATAGCAATGTATACTGGGATGCAGGATTTTCGGGAACTGGTTACGACAGAATAAATAAATTAGCCACTAGTGCCGAAATTGAAGGCAACTGGAATCATTGGGCATTTATAAAAAATGCCGCTACAGGATCTATGAAAATATATTTGAATGGCACTTTATGGCATACGGGCACCGGCAAAACTAAACCTATGAATAATATTCGTAATTTTAAGTTAGGTCGTGGAGTAAGCAATGCCACCGATTCTTATTCAGGTAAGATGGATGATTTTGCAGTTTTTAATAAAGAACTTGATGCTACCGAAATACAAAGTATTATGTATCAAACTATAGATATGGCCAACCCTTTGTATAACAATTTAAGTTTGTATTATCATTTTAACGAAGGCAATGGCGCTGCCACTGATTTTGCACCGGGCAATCATAACGCAGCATTTTTTCAGAACACCAATAATCCTTTAAAAGCTGCTCAGGAATTGACAATCAACTTTATGGGTGATACCTTAAGACCAAACATCACTTTTGAGCAAGGTGTGTTTACATCTCAAATTGACTCCACGCTAATAATGGATTCAGTTTTAGTAGCACCTGTGCAGTTATTGACCTATGCCAATAATGGTTCGCCAACCATTGCAACAGATACAGTTTGGACATGGCCAATGCATTATTATAACTATATTTTTGATGCCAATGGTAACGCTATTGACTCTACCCTAGCGCCAAGTGCAGGTTCATTGACGAATGGAACATTTAACTATTACACTTATTTCCCTCAGGTGATCAGGTATGAATTAGCACGTTATATTACACCATACGGTAATGGATTAAGTTTAGGTAATGGATGGACCTGGACCTTTGATGTTACTGACTACAGAAAACTCTTGGCCGACAGTGTTCATTTAACTGCTGGTAACTGGCAAGAATTGCTTGATATGCGATTTGAAATTATTAAAGGAACACCTTCAAGAAATATTATTAGTATTCAAAACATTTATTCGGGAGG
>JBILPB010000169.1:0-6199 GCA_044374175.1 Bacteroidia bacterium
TGTTTTTAATACCGCCTACAAATTGTATATCATAGTTAATCATTGAGGTAAAGGCAACGATACAGCCAGTATCAATTTTCAACGTTTCGCCTGGTTTTAAATTGCGCTCTAAAATGGTTCCGCCAGCGTGTACAAAGGCCATTCCATCGCCTTCTAGTTTTTGCATAATAAAACCCTCGCCACCAAATAAACCAGTACCTAATTTTCTTTGAAACTCAATGCCCACGCTTACGCCTTTAGCTGCACATAAAAAAGCATCCTTCTGACAAATAATGCGTCCTTGTAGCTGATCTAAATCTAATGGAATTATTTTACCCGGATAAGGTGACGCAAAAGTAACACGCTTTTTACCCACGCCCATATTTGAAAAGGCTGTCATAAACAAGCTTTCGCCAGTTAACAAGCGCTTACCTGCCGAAAATAATTTGCCCATAAAGCCTCCATTATTTTGTTTGCTGCCATCGCCAAATATGGTTTCCATTTGAATGTCGTTGTCCATCATCATAAAACTGCCCGACTCAGCAATAACAGTCTCTTGTGGATCTAATTCAATTTCTACACATTGCATTTCTTCTCCAAAAATGCGGTAATCTATTTCGTGATTTGTTTTCATATTGTTGTCAAGTTTTGGGTTCAAATTTAATACAAAATTAATTTGTTGTTTTTAAGCTTTTGCTTTCAAAATATCATTTATAATATCAAGATGGTGTTTGGTGTGAATTTTCAAAAATTTGATGGTTGGTTTTAAATTTAAACTCCCAAAGTAGGGATGTAAAAAGTGTTGATTTTTTTGAACACTTATAAGCAATGCAACGCTACTTTTTGCCTTTTCAACATTCTCTAATAACACCTCTTTTGTAATTTCTGCCTGAGGTTGGACCACTTTTGGAGCCTTTCCTTTGCCGCGTGGTATCTTACCGATGGTCCAAATAAAGGTTCTGCTTAAATTAAATTTCCACTGATATGTAGTGGGGTCAGATTGCTTGAGCCCATTGATGATGCTATTGATCACCAATAAACTATGTTGAATATGCCACCCCACTGTGGCTGCAGAAGTCGTAGTATTTACTTTATCCATCAATGGAATTTTTTCTTCTAAAAAGGCAACTAGCTTGTTAAGTTCTTGCATGGCAATTGTGTTAAACATTCACTAAAATAAATTTGAATGCGTAAATTATAAAATATATTTTTCAACTTCGCATAAAATTCACCTCATGAAAAAGCTGCAAATTTCTATTATTCTACTTTCTACTTTGTTTTCAATAATAAGCAAAGGTGCAGATATAAATATTAAACCACAAACAAAAGAGGTGTTGGTTTACTTACAAAATGCACAAATTAATGCTACAGCAGAGGTTAGCCTAGTGCCTGGTATGTATAACATTGTGTTAGAAGATTTATCGCAATACCTCGATGAAAACAGCGTGCAGATTAAAGGTGATGCTGATTTTACGATCCTTTCAGTTGTGACCAAAAAGAATTATTTAGGCGATGAAAAAAAAGATCCAAAACTAAAAACATTAGAAGATAGTATTGAAGTAATGAATGGAAAACTATTTGCTGTTAAAAACCAAATAGATGCGCTTAATGAAGAGCTGGTTATGATTATAGCCAATAAAAGTATTGCTGGCGATAACACAGGTGTAAGCACCATTGAGTTAGAAAAAATGGCTAATTTTTACCGTGTGCGTGTTTTGGAAATTCGTAATAAACTCACCGAAAACGAGAAGAAACAAACTAAACTTCGCGAAAAAAATACGGCTTTGCAAAATCAACTCATACAATTAAAAAATCAGCAAACAAAGGTATATAGCGAGATTACATTAGCAATCAAATGTAACACTACAACCAAATCAAAAATACAATTGAGTTACATGGTTACTAATGCAGGTTGGGCACCATTTTATGATATCAAATCTGAATCATTAACGGAGCCTATCACTATTTTAAGCAAAGCAAATGTGTATCAAAATACGGGCGAAGATTGGAAAAGTGTTAAACTTTCTTTAAGTACAGGAAATCCCAATAACAACAATACCAAGCCTGTGTTAAATCCGTATACCTTGATGCTTAATAATCCAGATCAATTGTACAGAAAGGGTTACAGTAAAAATATTGAATTGCAGAATTCAAATACGATTGCTATTAGTGGCGTGCCTTCGGCTTATGGAGATGCTGAAGCGAGAGCTGTAAATATTAGAGGAGGAAGAAGCGATAGCAATGAAACATTTATTGATGGTGTTAAGGTTCAATCATCAAAAGCTGCAAACTACACCAACAACACCGAAAATCAAACCAACAACATTTTTGAAATTTCTATTCCTTACAACATCCCTTCAGATGGAAAAGAATATGTAGTAGCTATACAAGAATACAAAGCGCCTGCGGTGTATAGTTACAGCGCCATTCCAAAATTAGATAAGGATGCTTTTTTATTGGCCAACCTTATCAACTGGGACCAAACAGGTTTATTACCTGGCGAAGCCAATCTCTTTAACGAGGGCACTTTCGTTGGTAAATCTTATTTTGAAACACGTGTTACCAATGATACAATTCCTGTATCGCTGGGGCGCGAAAAAAACATCATTTTAGATCGCAAAAAAGTAAAGAGTTTTACCGAAAAAAACTTTACAGGTGGCACCAAAAAAACTACTTTAGAATTTGAAATTATGGTACGTAACAAAAAGAAATCAGAAGTAGAAATTACCATTGAAGATCAAATACCACTGTCAAATACCGAAGAAGTTACCATTGAGCTCATTAATGGCAGTAACGCCACTTACGTGAAGGAAACTGGTAAGTTAAAATGGATTATTAAATTAAAACCATCGGAAAGTAATACGCTTAAGTTTGGCTATATTATCAAGTATCCTAAAAAGTATAATATTTCTAATTTGTAAAATAGTTGCCACGGATGCACAGATTTTTTCTCAGCATACTCTGCGACTTCTTTGCGCACTTTGCGGTTAACCTAAAGGGCGAATTAGTTAATTTTTACCATCTTTGTAAAAAAATGATTTATGACCTACCCAGGCATATTCGAAAACAGCACTACTACATTATTAATTTCTAGAATTAATAAATTAAACGCCAATACCACTCCACAATGGGGCAAAATGAATATCGGACAAATGTTGCATCATGTTAATTTAATTTATGATACGGCCTTTCATCGCTTTGACCCTAAGACACCTGCATTAGTTAAATTTTTTGTGAAGCTGATGGCAAAAGATACAGTAGTTGGAGATAAGCATTACAAGAAGAATTCTCCTACAGCAAAATATTTAGTAATGACATCGGATTTTGGTTTTGAAAAAGAAAAAGAAGCTTTGATTAGCAATCTTAAAGATGCTGAAGAAAAAGGTCCAACCTACTTTGAAGGCAAAGACAGCAATGGTTTTGGAAAGTTAACAGCTAAAGAGTGGAGCCACATGTTATACAAACATATCGATCATCATTTTAGTCAATTTGGGGTGTAATGCTAGTACTTTAACAAAGTGCTGAACTTTGTTAAAGTTGGATTAGGTAGTTGTATTATTTTAATCAGGTTGGGATGTAATTATAAATTTTAAAAACACATCAAATGAAAAAATATACACTCTTTTTTTGTTTAGTGATTGGTCTAGCGCAATCAAAGGCGCAGCACTATAATTTATTTAAACCTTACTGTGATTATATTTACACTGATGGTTATTCCGTACATTTCGATTCAACTTATGCGCTAGGACCAGACTCCGTTTTTCTAAATTATGTGCAATTAAATACAAATACTTTTCCTAACACTTATAATAGAAATAATTGGTTTTGTAGTGCTGCAATTAAATCAAGCCAAAATGAGTGGATGATTGTTTATAACTATGATTCTGTTTTTACTTTTAAGCCTTTAACAAGTGTCAATAACAGCTGGATTTTGTATCAGTTTCAAAATGGAAATAAAATAAAGGCCACAGTAGATTCTGTTGTTTTTACCACTGTAATTTCGATGGATGATTCTGTAAAATATATTAGTTTACAACTTACAGATAGCCTGAATAATAACCTGAGTTCAAATATTAATCAAGGACAAATACATATTGCAAAAAACATTGGCTTAATTAAATTTCCGCTGTTTGAGTATCTCCTTGGTGGTTGGGGATCTTCCATAGACTTAATAGGTTGCTCCAATCCAGCCATTGGCTTTCAAAACTTAACAGCATATGATGTTTTTAATATGGAAGTTGGGGATGAGGTCATCAGTCACCAATCAGCAGTGTGGAATCCCTTATCTAAGTTAACACGGAGAAAAGTGATTTCAAAAACATTTGTCAATAATGTTTTCACTTATACTGATTCTGTTTTTATCATCAATCAAATTGACCCTATGTCAAATTCTTTATACACCGTGGTTCAAAATAACTTAGTTACAAGGGTTATTGATTTAAATGCTGATAATTATAAAGTTTGGAGCAATTTATGCGGCTCTGGAATTATTGATAATTATAACAATGTTTATCCTGTAGCTCTTTCTGGTTATTGGAGTTGGGAGTCTGAATTATGTGTTCAACGTAAGTTTCAACATCAAGGTGGCTTTGGAATTGATAGTTTAGGAACAGCCAATGAAAGTATAGGCAGTTTTAATACCTTAATGGTTTATAAAGGTCTTGGTGAAATATATTATAACCCTCCTTTTCCCAATAATGAAAAATATATACCGGTTTACTACAAAAAAGGCAATGAAACCTGCGGTAATTGGGTTAATTTTCAATACTTGCTCACAGGCATAAATGAATCTGATAAAGATTTACCAACATTTACTGTACATCCCAATCCTGCTAATAGCTACATAAAAATCAATAACCCTAAAAACGAAACTTTAGTATTAACAATAGTTGATTATTTGGGCAAAAAAGTGCTTGAAACTGACATTAAAAATCAAAGCCAAGTGATTAATGTGGAGCAGCTATCTAATGGGGTTTACATGGTTAATTTGAACAACAGTTTTAACAGTAAATTGATTATCAATCGTTAGTTTGTTTTCATTGGTTTTTATTCCTAACCATCGAGGTAAAAAACTTTGTTAAAGTTGAGCTAATCCCGCGCAAGGGACAGCGCCATCTGTTTGAGCTCTTTTTGCGCCTGAACAGAGGGTTGGCAAAAAAGCGAGTGGCAATGGCCCGGCCCTTCCATTTTTTTAACGTATGTATTATTACTAATAATTTCTTTTAAAAATGGAAGGGTGCGCCCAAACAGGCATAAGTACTTATGATCTATTTAATCACACTCACTCTTTGATTATAAACTCCATTTGTTGTTTGCACAGCAACTATATAAACACCAGCACTAAATGTTTTGGTATCTACAACCAACGTGTTATTCAAAATTGCTTTGTTCTCGTAAATCTTAACGCCTGCCGCATTAAAAATGATTACTTGAACAAAGTCTTCGTTTGTGCTTAAAGTAATGCCTAATGCATCAAAAACAGGGTTAGGTGAGATTAAAGCACCCGTACTGTTTGTATGATGCAAAAGTCCATTGATATTCACCGCAAAAGGATTTGATACCGCACTGCATCCAAAAGCATTGGTAACTTGCACAGTATAATCGCCATTCGCCAATGGAACATAGTTCATGTTGGTGGCACCAATAATCATATTACCGCCTTCGTACCATTGATAAGTATCGGCTGTTGAGGATGTTAAGGTAACGCCATCAAAAGAAACAGTTGGCGCGCCTGGTATTGCATTTACATCGACATTAATGGTGCTACTTGCTGTACATTGGTTGTTATCGGTAATTGTTGCTGTGTATGTTACACTGCCTGTTGGACAAGCGGTTGGATTAAAAATTGTGCTATTGTCCAAGCTTGCAGCCGGACTCCAATTAATACCTTGTAAATTAGCACCAACAACTGGTAATAAAACCACGCAAGCATTTTCGCAAACAGCTGTATCGGCCGCAAAACTAATTTGTGGTAAAGCATAAGCTGTAATTGTAATGCTATCGGTGGCTGTGCATCCAACAGCGTCAGTTATTGTTAATACATATTCAGCATCGTTGTTAATTGTTGCCACAGGATTTGCAATTGTTGGATTGTCCAATCCTGCCGTAGGCAGCCAATTATAATCATACCCTGCTGGTGCATTTAGTTGAATTGTACCATTGGCACAAACCGATTGATTGCTACCTAAATTAAGCACTGGCAATGGATTTGAACTTATGG
>JBILPB010000170.1:0-6131 GCA_044374175.1 Bacteroidia bacterium
ATATGCCCGTCCTATTGAGGCTTACCCCGCAAAATCAAAACAAGCGGCAGCCATCATGTTAATGTTGCAAAACAATTTAGATGATGCTGTAGCACAACATCCACATGAATTAATCACTTATGGTGGAAATGGTTCAGTCTTCCAGAATTGGGCGCAGTATTTATTAACCATGCAGTATCTGGCAAACATGACCGATGAGCAAACATTGGTGCTGTATTCAGGTCATCCAATGGGTTTATTTCCTTCGCATAATAATGCACCACGAGTGGTTGTAACCAATGGTATGATGATTCCAAATTACAGCAAACCCGATGATTGGGAAAAGTTTAATGCCTTAGGTGTAACGCAATATGGTCAAATGACAGCGGGCTCTTTCATGTACATTGGTCCACAAGGCATCGTGCATGGCACCACCATCACTGTGTTGAATGCAGCGCGCATGTATCGTAAAAATAATACATCAGTCAACGATAAAGACATGATGCTTTTTGTAACAGCAGGCTTAGGAGGCATGAGTGGCGCACAACCTAAAGCTGCTAAAATAGCAGGTGTGATAAGCATTACAGCAGAAATTAATCCCAAAGCAGCTTATAAAAGATTTGATCAGGGTTGGGTAGATGTCATCTGCGAAAGCCTAAATGAAGTAATGCAAACTGTGGCCAAGGCCCGCCAAAATAAAGAAGCTACCTCTATTGCTTACATTGGAAATATTGTTGAATTGTGGGAGTTTATCGATGAAAATAATATTAAGGTAGAGTTAGGGAGCGATCAATCATCTTTACACAATCCATGGGCAGGAGGCTATTACCCCGCTGGTTTTAGCTACGAAGAAAGTAATAAAATGATGGCAGAGGAGCCAGAAAAATTTAAAACAGAAATACAAAGCACACTTCGCAGGCATGCCACCGCAATTAATAATTTACACGCCAAAGGCATGTACTTTTTTGATTATGGCAATGCCTTTTTGTTAGAGGCAAGTCGCGCGGGTGCTGATATTGTAAACAATGACGGCACATTTAAATATCCAAGTTATGTGCAAGATATTTTAGGCCCTATGTGCTTCGATTATGGCTTTGGTCCATTCCGTTGGGTTTGCTCCTCAGGTAAAGCCGAAGATTTAGCCACAACCGATGCCATTGCAGCTGAAGTGTTGGAAGAAATTTTTAAAACAGCACCCGAAGAAATAAAACAGCAATTGAACGATAACATCATTTGGATAAAAGCGGCCAATGATAATAAGATGGTAGTTGGCTCTCAAGCCCGCATATTATATGCCGATGCAGAAGGAAGAACAAAAATTGCTGCTGCATTTAATCAAGCCATTAAAGCAGGAAAAATTTCAGCACCTGTGGTGTTAGGCAGAGATCATCATGATGTTTCTGGCACCGATTCGCCTTACAGAGAAACATCTAATATTTACGATGGTTCAAGCTTTACAGCCGATATGGCCGTGCAAAATTTTGTAGGTGATTCATTCCGAGGTGCTACTTGGGTGTCGCTGCACAATGGTGGTGGAGTAGGGTGGGGCGAAGTCATCAACGGTGGATTTGGAATGGTGATTGATGGCAGCGAAGCTTGTAATGAAAGAATTCACTCCATGTTATTTTGGGATGTCAACAACGGTATCGCACGCAGAAGCTGGGCCCGCAACAAAGAAGCCATCTTTGCTATTAAAAGAGAAATGGAAAGAACACCTCAACTAAAAGTTACGCTACCAAATATGGTAGATGATAATTTGTTAGAGAACTTAATTTAATTACCATTTTAAAATCAGTTTTTTTATTAGGGCGTTCCCCCACCTAGCAGTGGGGGCGCGTTTTTCGTTATTATCTTTTTCTAAATCCCGAAGTATCGGAATTTAAAAAAAGGATAACCACTTCAACCGCTAACGCAAAAAAATCTTTAAACATAAAATTCATTGCTAAATTTGGAACAGGTATAAGTAATAATTAGAATTTAATTTAAATAATGAATGGCCAGCGCTGAAATACTTCGAAAGTCGCGTATAAAAAGCAAATCCAAGCCAGCTAGTTTGGAAAACAATCCGCCAATTTAGAAGTTCAACATCATTAAAATTTTAAAATATTGCAATTACTTATCATTGGGTTTTAAAGTTTTCACTACCTTAGTACAAATTAATTTATATCAATGAAAAAAATTCTTTTCGCGCTTTTATTGCTAAGTATTTCATCAACATACGCACAGCAAAACAATTTTAATAAAAAACTATATGACTTTTGTACAGATGCCTTAAGCCAGACAAATACCATAACTACCGACAGAAAAGTGTTGCTTGATAATTTAGCTGCAGAAATGGCCAATAAAAGATATTTAATGTTTACTTGTAAAACAAATTCAAGGCGCACTCTTTTACTACAAGCCTGGACCCAGGCTGCATTTTATTATACAGGCTTGTACAACAAATTTGCATTATCCACAGGTGATACAGTAACTGAAGTATATTCAGAAGTTGCTAATGTATTAACTGCATCCGGATTTTATTGCAGCAGAGCGGAAAATGGCAACGACAAAGGTTATTTAATTTCAATCAATGACGAGCTCCCAATTAATATTATGTTATCTAAAAACTATTTTGGAACTATTGATACCACACATATTGCTATTACTAACATCTGTGCACAAAACGAACGTTCTAACATTGCTTTAACCACCAAACATTTTAACTTGCCTTATCAAAGTCCGGCCATTTATGATAAAACAGAAATGGAAAAGCAAAAGTATGCCGAACTCAATAAAACCATAGCCATAGAAATGATGTATCTCGCTCAAAAAACAAAAGAGAATATGGCAAAAAATGTAAAGCCGAAGAAATAATATTAAACATTTTGAGAATGATTAGGTATTCGTATTTACAGTATTTAATATGTTCACTCATGTAAGGTGCCCCTCACTAGCTCGCATGCTGCGCGTGCTTCCAATCTCTACTTCTCTAATACTTTAACTTTATTCTTCAAAAAAAACTTTTGTCTCATCAATTTTACAACAACATCTTTTTTTAATTAAACTCACAATGCAATAAAAATCAACAGCAGCCTTATAAATATCAAATAATTAAAATAAGAAATATTCATAATTTTGAACAATTACAAAACCCTAACTTTGGTAAAAAAAAATTCAATGACCGAAGTGAGAAATACTACACATCAAAACATCCTTTACGTTTCTAATTTTCATGATCTGATGGCCACGCCTTTTCATGGCGAGATGAATGCAATTTGCTGGAAACGTGAATTAGTAGGAGATTTTGCTGAGATCGTTAAAAAGGTTATGATGATTGAAAATTTGATGGAATTTGACGAAGAGACACTCATAGATTTGAACTTGAGCGAACAAGGGCAACTGGCTCGTGATATACTGTTAAATGATATCCAACTGTTGAAAGTACATGGTGCATTACCAAGTTTAAATGTGATTAAGAATTATGAGCGAGATGATGCCATGGCCATTGTTGCAACCGATGTGTATTCTTTTCATGTAGATAGTTCACCAATACCAACAGATACTTTTTTATGTACCTACTATGGCGCACCTAGCGAAATATTGCCAAATCAACAGGCTGAACAAAAGGTGCTTATTGCTTCAATTCGTGAGAAACTTAAGAAACAATTTGGAAAAGCAGAAGATGACTTTGATTTGTTTTTAACTCAAAATTGCTATGATTTACATTATCAAGCCAAACCAAATGCCAGCCTAGTTAGTTTGGGCATTGGTCACTTATGGCGTCTGGCAACTGCACATCCTAATAGCGAAGTGTTACCTTGTATTCATCGTGCACCAATTGAAAAAGGGCAGCACCGTTTGATGATGATTTGTTAAGGCTTATTCATCATAAGTATATCTAAATTGTCAAACTAATTATTTTATTTGAGAAATCCCGATTTCATTCTTATTATCAATTTTAAAAAAGGACATAAAATATTGAATTAGATGGAGTAAAAATGTATTTAAAAAACTCAGCCACCCGCGCAAGGTGCAGGAGCGGCATCCTTTTTTTGCAGGTGAAATATTTAAATTAAGAGAAATGAAAAAATGCAAAAAAAGATACAGCGAATGAACCGACCTACCTTTTTGTATTTATCCTATAACCTATAATATGCGAATTAAAAAGGTAGGTTGCGCCCAAATAATTAATTCTTAACAATTAACTTCCAACTCCAGGAACTTTTCAACTTTTAACTTTCTAACATTCAACATTCAACTTTTAACTTTTAACTTTCAACTTTTACTTTCAACTTTTACTTTCAACTTTCCACTTTCAACTTTCAACTTTTACTTTCAACTTTCAACTTTCAACTTTCCACTTTCTAACTTTCCAACTTTCAACTTTCGAACTTTCAACTTTCCACTCCCTCTAAAAGTTAACTACCCCGGATCCACATCCAAAGCTATCCTCACTTGCTTAAACAAGTCTGTTTTTCGCAAGGTAATGATGTCTTTTAAAATGTCTTTTTTTATTACTGAAGGCGAAATTTCTTTTTCTAATTTGATTAAAATGTTTTTTAAATAGTAGTTATTGATGCGCCCAACCACCGGGTATTCTGGGCCTAAAACACGACTCCCTAACTTTTGTTTCAGAATAGAAACAAACGCTGCAGAAGCCTCATCCAATAAAAATTTATCTTTATGTTTTATCGTAATACTTATCAATCTGTAAAAAGGCGGGTATTTAAACTGCTGACGTTCGTCAAGTTGTTGTTCAAAAACTTCTAAATAATTATTTTCAACTACCTGTTTAATCAAGAAATGCGCGGCCTGCGAAGTTTGAATAATCACCTTGCCTTGCTTGTTTTTTCTTCCTGCTCTACCTGATACCTGCGCCATCAATTGAAAAGCACGTTCATGCGCCCTAAAATCAGGAAAGCTCATCATGCTATCGGCATTAATTATACCTACTAAACTTACATGGTTAAAATCAAGCCCCTTGGTCACCATTTGTGTGCCCACTAAAATATCTACTTTATGATCTTCAAAATCGTTAATGATTTGCTTGTAACTATAGCGCGAGCGCGTTGTGTCCAAATCCATACGACTAATCCGCGCCTGCGGAAAAAATACCGCCAATTCTTCTTCTATCTTTTCTGTTCCAAAGCCAATCATTTTCATTTCATCAGAGCCACAAGCCTGACAAATTTCAATAGGCTTGGTGCTATATCCACAATAATGGCAACGTAACAAGTTTAGCGATTTATGAAAGGTTAAACTTACATCACAATTTTTACACATCGGGGTCCAATGACAAGTATCGCACTGCAACATGGGAGCAAAGCCCCTGCGGTTTTGAAATAAAATAACCTGTTCCTTTTTGCTCAGCGCTTCTTCAATACCATCAAGCAATTGCTTGCTAAAATGCGTTTTCATCGACTTATTAGCCTTTGCTTTTTTTGTATCAGCAATTTCAATCATTGGCATCAACATGCCACCAAAGCGTTCGCGCATTTCTACATGGCCAAACTTGCCCGTTTTTGCATTGAAAAATGTTTCAACCGATGGGGTAGCAGAACCCAATAAAATTTTGGCATCATGTATTTTTCCCAGGTACAGGGCACAATCGCGCGCCTGATAACGTGGCGCAGGATCTACTTGTTTATAGGAAGAATCATGTTCTTCATCAACAATAATTAACCCCAGATTATTGAACGGTAAAAATATGGCTGAGCGCACGCCCAACACAATATTAAACCGAGGCATGTCACTCTTCTCATCTGCAGGTCGCATCAAGTTTTTCCAAACTTCAACACGCTCGCTTTCATTAAACTTACTGTGATAAATACCCACTTGATTACCAAATACCTTTTGTAAGCGATTAATAATTTGTGTAGTAAGCGCAATTTCTGGTAACAGATAAAGTACTTGTTTTCCTTCTGCAATGGCTGCTTCCATTAATTTAATATACACTTCGGTTTTACCACTAGAGGTAACGCCTTGCAATAGCACCGCATTTTTTTGCCCAAACAAATCATTAATTTTATCGAAGGCTTTTTGTTGACTATGATTTAAATCCTTCAATGCATCTTCATTAACACCCACCTCATTAAAGCGAGATACTTCTTGCTTTACAACTTGTAAAATATTTTTTTTTAACAACGATTTTAAAGTGCTTTCATTTACTT
>JBILPB010000087.1:0-14213 GCA_044374175.1 Bacteroidia bacterium
TGGAACTGCTTTACTCTTCGCTCAAATAACAATCTACTAAAGGTAGTTAAATTTTTCCATGGTAAAATATCACCCCCACTTTCTAATTGTTCTTTAATGATGGAACGCGAAACCTCATGCATTACATTATAGTTTCTCTTTTCTAACTCATCAATAATTGATGTTTTTCCAAAACCTGGTCCTCCAGAAATAATCACTTTTTTAAATTTCAATGTGCAATTTTTTTAGTTGAACAATTGAATTTGATTCTCAGAAAAAGTTTTTCTGTTTATTCCTAATGTCATATAAATATTCCTGTTTTTAATTGTTTTAGCTTACTATTTACTTTCTACTTTAATAAATGGTTTCATGAAAAAATTACCTTCAAATAGTACTCTTAAAAGATAAGGTCCATCCTGCAAATTAAGTGTTTCTATTGACACAGCGTTAAAACCTTTTTCCATTATCATTAATTTCTCATGAACAATGTCTCCCTTGTAATCTACAACCTGCATGGTAACTTCTTTTGCATAAGGTGATAATAAAGATAGACTTAAAAAATCATTCACAGGGTTTGGATAAATGTTTGCGATTTTAAATCCTGTTTCGTCTAAAGTAGCACAAAGCTCATTGTTTTTGGGATTAACATCTTCTCCTTGGTCTAATGCACTTAGATTAATACATAAATAATCTGTTGGATAAAAAGTTTCATTTAAAAAAGAAGTCCGTAAGCGATAGTTTTTGATTTCTCCGGGAAGCAAAGTTCCATCCCATTTTTCGACTGAATTATTAGGGCTTCCATTACTGGCCATATTAATATTAAATGCCTTTAATGTGATCGAGCCAAGGTTGATAAAGGTGATGTCAGTAAAAATATAGTTGTTATCGATTTGAAAATTTACATTAAGCAGTGCAATGTCAATTTTTCTGGGTAAAATTCTGATTATTTCATTAGCATTACTGCTGCATCCACTGCTGTCAATAGCTATTAATTCTATAAAAAATGTGCCTGTATCTTCAAAGGTATGTGTGGGTTCAAAAATTTCACTGCCATTACCATCACCAAAATCCCAATTATAATTTGTTGCATACATTGAGTTGTTATCAAATGAAATTATCAATGACGGACTGCCAAATAGCGCTGTGGTAGAAAAGTTTGCCAACGGGCTTGGATAAATTGTTATACTTTTTTCAATATTCGAAGTACAACCTGCTGTATTTTTTACTTCAAGATTAACTGAATAAACACCAGTTTCATTAAAAATATAACTAGCCGAATCGGCAGATGAAATTACAGCTCCATTCAGTGTCCATTGCCTAAAATCAATGAAGCAATTTACGCATGATGAAATATCATCAAAGCTTATTAAATCGCCAAGGCAAGGCGCATTGAAGGTAAAATCTGAATTGGGCAAATTACTCACAAAAATGTTTTGGCTTAATGTATCGCGACATCCATTTGATGCCATAATGATTAGTTTAACTGGATAGCTACCTGATGTATTGTACCATATTGCAGGTTGATAATCTGTTGTAATTAAACTATCATTGAAAGTCCATTCTCTGTATATATTCTGGTGAGGAAAAGAAATTAAACTTGCATCCTGAAAAGTAACGCTATCACCAATACATAATTTGGTATGGTTAAATGCTGCAACTGGAGATTGTTTAATGGTTATAGGTTTTGTGATTGAATCAACACAACCTTCAAGTGTATTTACAACAAGCAGCACATTATAATTTCCTGACTCTAGGTAAGTATGTGATTCAATATTGCCACTTCCACTATTTGTTGCACTTAAATTATCATTAAAATTCCATTCCCAATTGGTAATAGTCCCCCCAAATGCATTTGTAATATCCGTAAAAGTTGTCTGTTTATCACTGCAATTATTGATGGCTGTATAATTTACATTGGGGTGTGGATAAACAGTAACTAATTTATGTACAAGTCCTGCACAGCTTGTTTGACTTATTGCCTTAAGCGTAACCAGATAATTATCAGGAACCAAATAAGTATTTACAGGATTTTGCAAAGTTGATTGATTGCCGTCTGAAAAACTCCACTCCCAACTAATAATACTATCACCAGTAGCAGCTGCAGATAAATCTGTAAATTGCGTAGGCAATCCAATACAAACCTCATTACTCACAAAATCAGCCACAGGTGCAATTCCGGTTAATGAAATATTTATAGTATCTCTTGCAATACAATTATTGATATTGCTCACCTCAAGCCAAAATGATCCGCCTGAAGTAATCAATAAACTATCGTTTGTATTGCCATTAGACCATAAATAGTTAGTGGCAACGTTTGCACCAACTTGCAATTGAATGCTATTGCCAGTGCATAAAGAGGTATCATTTCCAATATAGGCAGTTGTTGGAAAATTGTCTAGCACTATATTTACAGTATCAGAGTATGAATCGCATCCGAAAACATCAGTTATTTTTACATAATAAACCCCTGGTTGAGTAATCATAAAGTTCGGAGCTGTGCTGTTATCTTGCCATAAAAATGAATAGGGTGAGGCTAAATTTGTATTCCAATTGATTTGACTTCCATAACATAAAATAGGATTATTGAGCTGATTAAACTGAGGGTAATACACAACAACACTATCTATTTGAATTCTATTAAATAAGTCTACGGTCTGCACATAATAAATCCCCGACTCATTTATAGTAATACTTGCACTAGTATCGCCAGTGGACCATATATAGCTTTGAAAGCCACTCGTGGCAGCAATGCTTACAGGACAAAAGTTATCATCATTGATTACATCCTCACCAAGCGATAATTCTATAGTGTATTTATCCATTAAATAATTTTGAATAAATATTGACTCACTATCTGTCAATTGATTAGTATTAACAATAATTTCACCAATATTTCCTCTGAAAGGTGCAGGTGAATTTACGGCAGGTGTTCTATTTCCAATTGTAAATGTGCCTATTGGAATTGGATTGAGTGAAAGCGTATTTGGTATTCCTGATTGAATGCCGTTGAAGAAGGCCTTTGAATTTGTTGATGCTCTTTTCAATGTTATTTGACTCCAATTAACTGCATCGTAAGCACCAATAATACCATTGGCAGAATTAACAACAACACACTTTGAAGTTTGCAACTCAAGTTCTAAATTGCCCGCAGATATGACGTTTCCATGGTTTACTGCTGCATTGGTTTTTTTTGCCACAACAAAACAGTTCGCATAATTACTAAAGGGAAAATTGCTGATATTAAAAATATCACCACCATCGAATGAAAGCGATGGAAAACCATTGATTGAATTAGGAACCAGAATAGGTTGACTTGCTGCCGCAGTTTGAGTGACAACTAAATTATTGGAACTTGCATCGAGCCAAGTAACAATGTTATTCCCATTAAGTGTAACACCCGTATCAGCCCTTAACCACAAAGCACATCCTGGCAAATCTGTTGGTTTAAAATTTGTAAATTTTCTTGCTTGTCCAATCACATTACTAACACCATTAAATGCTTCAACACGCCAATAATAAGTAGTATTTGAACTTAAAGGTGTAAGCCAATAGGCATTTTGCAATCCAACATTTATTGTTGTTATGTTACTATTAAAAGTACTATCTGTAGTATATTTTAGCTCATAATATTGCGCATTGTTTAATTTGTTCCAACGCAATAAGATAGAATCATTGTTAATTACAATACCATTTTTAGGACTTACAGGAGATAATGGTTGCGAGAAACATTCTAAACTTATAAATACTAAAAACAGAAGGAAGAACTTTAACAAAAAAGTTTTTATTGTCATGAGCAACAAAATGTGTTAATTTTAACTGAACAAAACTAAACAAAATATCATCAGATTTCAAATATCATGTACTTAATAAATTATATCTTTCGGCCGATTTAATTAAAATATTGCCTAATGAGAATCAATCATCACAGCTTGCTATTAATTGTTTTAGGCTGTCTTAATATGCTTTTTACAACAAAAACAAAAGCCCAAAACGAAAATCAAATCATCAGAGTCGATCCCCCGAACTGGTGGACTGGCATGCAAAACAATACATTGCACCTATTGGTTAATGGCACTAATATGGCTGAATATACATCAATAACAATAAAACAAGAAGGAATAAACCTTGTGTCAATCAATAAGGTTGAAAGTAAAGATTATCTGTTTTTAGAATTACAAATTTCTCAAAACGCAATGCCTGGCGATTACTTATTTACTTTTAAAAATGGTGCCAAGCAGCTGACGCATGAATACAAAATATTAAAGAAAGAGGTCGATCCGCTTAAACAAATTACTATAGATAACAGTGATTTAATATACTTAATAATGCCCGATCGATTTGCCAATGGAAACATTAATAATGACATTATCCCAAATTTTAATGAAGCCAAAATTAATCGTGATAGCGTATTGTGCAGACATGGCGGAGATATTGCTGGCATCGCAAACCAACTCAACTATATTGCTGATTTAGGAGCTACCACCTTATGGTTAAATCCTGTTCAAGAAAATAACCAGCCCAAAGAATCCTATCATGGATATGCCATTACCGACCATTACAAAATTGATAGTAGATTAGGAACAAACGAAGAGTATAAAAATCTGGTTCAAAGTTGTCATCAAAAGAAAATGAAAGTGGTAATGGATATGGTCTTTAATCATACCGGAAACGAACATTATTTATATAAAAACAAACCTGACACTAACTGGTTTCATCAATTTGATAAGTTTACAAGAACCAATTACAGAGCAACTGCAGTGATGGATCCGTATGCGTCAGAATATGATAAAAACTTGATGCAAAATGGCTGGTTCGATAAACATATGCCCGATTTGAACCAGCAAAACAAACAGGTAGCTGATTATTTAATTCAAAACTCAATTTGGTGGATAGAGAGCACTGGAATCAATGGCTTCAGGGTCGACACCTGGGCCTATCCCGATCAGGATTTCATGAAAAAATGGAATAAATCCATCCTAAATGAATATCCTCAATTTACCATATTTGGTGAAGTTTGGGAACATGGGCCTGCTATTCAAGCGCAATTTGCAAACAATATTTACGAAGGTAAAAACAAAGGTGTAATGCCCGGCATTATTGATTTTGAATTGTATTATGCAATAAATGATGCGCTTACTAAAGATTTTGGTTGGACCGAAGGTGCTGCTAAAATTTATTATACCCTCGCTCAAGATTTTTTATATCAAAACGCTAACAAAAATGTCATCTTTTTAGACAACCATGATTTAAGTCGGTTTTCCTCAATGATAGAAGGTAATCTCGATAAATTTAAATCAGGCATCGCTTTTTTATTCACCACAAGAGGAATACCATCCATGTTTTATGGGACCGAAATTTTAATGAAAGCATGGAGTAATCCTGATGCAAAAGTAAGAATCGATTTTCCTGGTGGATGGCCCACTGATAGTGTTAGTAAGCTTAGTAGTCAAGGTAGAAATAGCAATGAAAATGAAGCTTTTGAATACATTAAAAAGTTGGCTCATTATCGTAGAAACTGTAAGGCTATTACTGATGGAAAGTTAATACAATTTGTCCCTGAAAACGGTGTGTATGTCTATTTCAGATATCTCGACAGTCAAAAAATTATGGTAATTATGAATACCTCTAACATAGCTATAGAGCTAGAAAGCAGCCGTTATAAAGAGATGATGAAAGATTATTATACCGCTAAAAATGTGATTACTGATGAAAAATTAGAAAACATTAGTTTACTAAAATTAAAACCAAAGGAAACACTCATTCTTGAATTAACAAAATAAATCAATACACAAAGCTAATAGTTTGAATAAGTTCAGGATGCAGACTTAATGCCACAGGGCAGGTTTTTGCTGCATTTTCAATAATTGATTTTTGCTTATCAGTATAATGATTTTTGGGGAATGTAAAACCTACTTTTATTTCTGCCACCTTACGCGGGTTAGCTTGCATTATTTTAGTGATTTGCACCTTGGTGCCATCAATATCAAATAAATGGGTATTTGCTGCAATTCCTATAATTGTGAGCATACAGCAACCAAGTGCATTACTCATGAGGTCGGTAGGACTAAAAGCCTCTCCTTTTCCATGGTTGTCTATTGGCGCATCAGTAATAATATGGCTTGATGATGCAATGTGTGTTGATTGTGTTCTTAAGTTGCCTAAATAAGTAATTTCTGAGGTAATCATAAACTTGTTTTCAATTAATTTGTTGATACAAAAGTATAAGTTCAAATTTATTTAATAAAAATACTTTGAATAAGATTTTGATTTTTGTAACTTTGCTTTCTAATTATGTCAATTTCTTTTATTAAAAATATTCTTTTATTCGTAAGCGTTTTGTTTACCCCAATAGCCTTTGGTCAAGCGCTATTAGGCAGTGAAATGGACAATCCAGGTATTCAACTTCGAAATGAATCATTTTTTGGGGCCAATATTAACTCACATGGTTGGGGTTTTTCATACAGAAAAGGTAAGCATGTTACTGGAACAATGAAAAGAATGATGGATTTTGACTACGTAAGTTATAGACATCCTAAAGAAGTAAAATTACAAAACAGGTCAGCATCAAATAATTCAAAAAGCTATTACTACGGTAAACTAAACAACGCTGCTTTTTTACGTGCAGGATACGGTTTGCAAAAAGTAATTTTTGATGAAGAGTTACCTGGTGCACTTGAAATAAAGTTGAATTATTATGTCGGAGCATCTATTGGTTTGTTAAAACCTGTTTATTTGGAGATTTATAAGCAATCTCTGGCTGTTCCTGATAGGTATGAATTAGTAACCGAAAAATATGATCCGGAAACACATTTTATAGAAAATATATATGGTAAAGCTCCTTATTTAAAAGGGATAAACGAAGTAAAAATTAACCCTGGTGTTTATGGTAAATTTGGTGTTAGTTTTGAATATGGCGCTGATCAGGAAATGGTAAGAGCAATTGAAACTGGTGTAATTTTAGATTTTCATCCAAAACCTATGCAAGTAATGGCGTTCAATACCAATAATCCATTGACTTTTTCATTTTATGTTTCTATAAATTGGGGCAAACGTTGGCTGTAAAAAATAAATATGTTAGTTGAAGAAAATAATAAAATTTTAGAAAGCAGAGGTGTAAAAAAACCTGATTGGTTAAGAGTAAAATTACCAACAGGGAAAGAATATGCCGAAGTTAGAAAAATTGTAAGCGAGCACAAATTGCACACCATCTGCGAAAGCGGTAATTGCCCTAACATGGGAGAATGCTGGGGCGCTGGTACGGCTACGTTTATGATTCTTGGAAATATATGTACACGCTCTTGTGGTTTTTGCGCTGTGGCTACAGGTAAACCTCTGCCCGTTGATTTAGATGAGCCGAGAAGAGTTGCCGAATCTGTAAAATTAATGAAAATTAAGCATTGTGTAATTACTTCAGTAGACCGTGATGAATTAAAAGATGGAGGTAGCATCATATGGGCTGAAACAATAAAGGCAATTCGCAAAGAAAGTCCAAATACAACCCTTGAAACCTTAATTCCAGACTTTCAGGGCAAATGGGAAAATTTACAACGCATTATTGATGTTGCTCCAGAAATAGTTTCTCACAACCTCGAAACCGTGGCCCGTTTAACTAAACAAGTCCGCATACAAGCAAAGTATGAAAGAAGCTTAGAAGTATTAGCCCGATTAAGTGCAGCAGGTATAAAAGCAAAATCGGGAATTATGCTGGGATTGGGTGAAACAGAAGTTGAAATTATTGAAGCAATGCAAGATCTTAGAAAAAGTGAAGTCAAAATTTTAACATTAGGTCAATACTTGCAACCAACGCCAAAACATTTAGCTGTAAAAGAATTTATAAGACCCGAACAATTTGTTAAACTTAAAGAAATTGCCCTTGGATTAGGTTTTAAGTATGTTGAAAGTGGACCGTTAGTAAGATCTTCATATCATGCTGAAAAACATTTATTCTAACACTTTGTTTATTTTAAAATATTTAGTAAATTTGTAACATCTCAATAATAATTATAATATGAAATCAAAAAAAATTACCCTCAGTAAACTTTTACTTGGAGTAAGTTCTATTGGAGTTTTGTTAGCCTTCGGTCTATCTTCGAAATCTTCCAAATATGAGCCAAGGACTGACAATGATGCTGATGTATCTAGCAAAAGGTCTATAGCTTTAGCTGCAGAATATTATTTTAATATGCGCAAAAATGCCATAACTGGTGATATTCCTTATGAAGCGATGGTTGCTGCCAGAAACTCCGTAAATGAAATGCTAAGTATGAGGTCTGGATCTTTGGGCCTGAACTGGTCTGAAATGGGACCTGATAATGTAGGCGGAAGAACAAGATGTTTTTTAATTGATAACAGAGATGCCACGGGAAAAACACTTTATGCCGGTGGTGTTGATGGCGGTTTATGGAAAAGTACCAATGGTGCTGGAACATGGACGCTTGTTAGTGATCAATGGGAAAATATCGCTTGTGTTAGTATCTGTCAAGAACCAGGTGGTAAGATTTATGTGGGAACTGGCGAGTATTTATTAGGCGTAAGAGGTGTGCCTGGCACAGGAAACTCATCATGTATTGGTAGTGGTATCTGGCAATCAACTGATGGAAACACTTTTTCACAGATTCCTCAAACGGATCCATCTCCAACTAGTCCATATAATAATTTAAATACACAAGCATTCTCTTATGTGTATTCTTTAGCCTTTGCCAACGGCAAACTTTACGCTGGAACTGTTCAAGGTCTAAAATTTTCTTCCAACGGAGGAGCTGATTGGACACCTGCATTATCGAGCAATAACCCTTGTAAAGATGTTGAAGCAGGCTCAGATGGTACTATTTATGCCAGTATTAACAATAAAATGTATGTTTCTACTGATGGGTCAACCTTTAATTTAAAAGCTTTACCTGGCGTTACTGGTACATTTTCTAACCTTCAAATTGCTACCTCTGCAAGCGATGCAAACTATGTATATTGTATGGCAGCAAAAAGCACCTTCACAACAGCTGGGGCTATAGGAGTTGATGCTACAAATAAAGATAGAATAATTTGTGGTGGTTTAGATTTATGGAGCTATGATCCTACCGATGGTTGGAATCAAATTTCTGCTTGGAATTACGCACCATACAGTCAATATTACAATCATGCCGATCATCATCAAGTTGTTTTTGATAAAAATCATCCTAATATTGTTTATTTTACAAATGATGGAGGTGTTTACAAATCTTCTGATGGAGGTCAAACGTTTGCTGCTGTGAATAGAAATTTCAATGTAACACAATTTTATTCTGTTGCTACATCTGTAAGAGGAGAAGTTATGGGTGGTACACAAGATAATGGCACTAATTTAATAGATTTTAATGGTCCAACTGTACGCTGGGCTACTGAGGTTATTGGTGGCGATGGATTCGATTGCGATTTTTCGGCCATCAACCCTGATGCTTCTTTTGGCTCTTTGTATTTTGGTGATATCAGAAGATCTGGAACCATGGGAGGAACTTATGCTGGTTTTTTAAGAGGGGCTTCTACTAGTTTTGAAGGTTCTTCATCATTTCATACTGTAATCAGATTATGGGAAAGTTTTGATAACCAAAACAGTTTAGATATTGTAAAATATGTTGTGCCAGAAGGTCAATTTGTTGCACCTGGAGCAAGTTTTACTGCTTATAGTAACAATTCTAATTATCCTTTTAATGCTATTTATAATGGTACTGATACTGTTTTTGCTGGAGATACCATCCTTAACATAAAAGATATTGTTAGTTCTAGAATGGCTTTAGGAATGATTAATGGTTCTTTAAATAGAGTGTTTTTAGCTGTAAGGCCATTAAACTTTAGTGATAGTCCTTATTGGATGCCAATTGCTGTAAATGGAACTGTTGGAACAAATGATGGATTAGAAGGTGAAGTTGCTGCTCTTTCTTTTTCTGGTGACGGAAATCATTTATATGTTGGTACTAAAATTGGTGGAACTGCAGGTGCTGTTTTTAGAATTTCTAATTTAAATTCTATTAAATTTAATTCATTAAGCGATACACTTACAGGTTATATAAACAATGCAGCAAGTCAACTTACCTGTACAAAAATAGCACGTTTTACAGGACAATGTGTTACCAGTGTATGCGTTGATCCAAACAATGCAGATAAAGTAGTAGTTACCTTAGGAAACTATGCCAACAATAATTATGTATATCGCACTACAAGTGCAACTACTGCAGGTTCTGTAACTAATACTTCTAATTTTACAAACATTCAGAATAATTTACCTAAAATGCCTATTTATTCTAGTTTGATTGATTATACAAATGGAGATAGAATACTTCTAGGTTCTGAATATGGAATTTTTACTTCTAACAATGCTGGAGCAGATTGGACACTTGATAATGATGGAATGGCAAAATGCGCTGTTTTTATGCTTCGTCAGCAAACACATCCTTATTATAAATGTTGGAATTCAGGTACTATTTATGCTGCAACCCATGGCCGTGGTATATTTAAAACTGCTACATTAAATGGAATTAAAGATAATACATCCAACAGCATTCAAAACGACCAATTATTGATTTATCCAAATCCTGTATTTGAGCAAGCAACAATTAAATTTAGCCTGCCTGAAGAAGGAAATACAACTATTGCTATCTATGATTTACAAGGTAAGTTAGTTAGCAATAATAACATTGGTAAAATGAAGAAAGGAACTAATGTTTATACTTTTAATAATGAAGGTTTAAATGATGGTACATACATTATTTCTGTAACATCTGGCACTTTCAAAAAGGTAGTAAAATTTGTTGTGAAAAAATAAGAAATTTCATACGGTTTCTACAGTTTAAAAACCGATTTTTAAAATAACCCCATTAGCCTTTGCTGATGGGGTTATTTTTTTTGATATTTGCACAAAATATATATCATGAAAATTGGGATAAATGGTTTGGGAAGAATTGGGAGAACGTTATTAAAAACCTGTATTTCGAGAAAAGAGATAGAAGTAATTGCTATTAATGAACCTGCCGATAACCATACCATTGCACATTTAATCAAGTACGATTCCATTCACGGTAAATTTGATGGTAAAATTATTGCTAGTGAAGATGGTATTTATATTAACGATGTATTTATAAAAGTAACACATCATTATCATATTGATCAATTAAATTGGAGCCTGCCTCAAGTTGATGCTGTTGTAGAATGTACAGGTTTATATCTTGATGTAAAATCTGCGAGTCAGCATTTAACGCAAGGAGCAAAAAAAGTAATACTCTCGGCACCACCAAAAGATGCTAATATAAAAAGTGTTGTACTTGGTGTAAATGATACTATTTTAAATACAAATGATTTAATTATTTCAAATGCTTCTTGTACAACAAACTCAGCAGCGCCTTTGTTAAAGATTTTAGATGATTTATGGCAAGTGAATGCTGCCTTCATTAGCACTACACACTCTTATACAGGAGATCAACGCTTGATAGATTCGCCTCATCACGACTTAAGAAGAGCAAGGGCTGCAGCACTTTCAATTATACCAACAACTACAGGAGCCGCAAAAGCACTCACAAAAATTTTCCCAAAACTTGAAGGAAACATCGGAGGCGGTGGTATAAGAGTACCTGTTCCTGATGGCTCTTTAACAGATATTACAGTTATTCTGGAAAAAAAAGTAAATGCAAATGAAGTGAATGAAGCTTTTAAAGTAGCTGCTGCAAATGAGTTAAAAGGTATTATTGAATACACCGAAGACCCTATTGTTTCATCAGATGTAATAGGCAATACACACTCTGTTGTGTTCGATTCCTTGCTAACTTCTGTGGTTGGTCCAATGGTAAAAGTTGTAGGTTGGTACGACAATGAAGTTGGCTATTGCAACAGGTTATATGAACTGCTTTTAAAAGCATGTTTAAAATAAACATTTACAAATCTTTTATGTTTCATAAAAAAACAACAATATGTATAAACTTACCCTCTCATTTATAATAACAATTCTTTCATTAAGCGTATTTGCTCAAACCAACAAATCTATTTACGATTTTAAAGTTAAAAGCATTGATGGCACTACCTTTGATTTTAAAGCCCTAAAAGGTAAAAAAATTATTATTGTAAATACTGCCTCTGAATGCGGAAACACACCACAGTACGAAGAGTTAGAGCAAATTTACAAAAAGTACAAATCAAAAAATTTAGTAATTATAGGCTTCCCAGCTAACAATTTTGGAGGGCAAGAGCCCGGTTCTGATAAGGATATTAAAGCATTTTGCACAAATAAATATGCTGTAACTTTTCCTATGATGTCGAAAATATCTGTGAAAGGGAATGATATGGCCCCAATTTATAAATGGTTAAGTGAAAAGGCCGAAAATGGAAAAAAGGATGCACCGGTAACTTGGAATTTTCAAAAATACTTGATTGATGAAAACGGAAATTGGACTGGAAGTATTGCACCTAAAATATCACCATTAGCATCAAAGGAATTGCTTGATTTTATAGCCAAGTAATTTTGATGTAATTTCATTTGTCTTTTGAAAGACTGAAATTTGCACTTAAATCAATTCATAATCTTGATTAAAAATCTGTTTTTTGCTTATTATTTGTAACTTTTGTAAAGGCTATCCTGCTTATAATTGGTATAAGTTTATTAATTTTACACAGTGCCTTTGCATAAAAAATTTTAATTTAAACAAAAAACTCCCTTGAAACTAGATATCTTGGCATTTGCAGCACATCCTGATGATGTAGAATTAGGTTGCTCAGGAACATTAATAAAACATCAAAACTTAGGTTTAAAAATTGGTGTAATTGATCTTACAAAAGGCGAACTTGGAACAAGAGGCAACGCGGCTTTAAGAGCTGTTGAATCAAATAAAGCATCACAAATTTTAAAATTGAAAACCCGAGAAAACCTTGGCTTTGCAGATGGCTTTTTTAAGAATGACGAGGAGCATTTAATTCCTATAATTCAAAAAATAAGAAAATATAATCCTAATATAATTTTGGCGAATGCCATTGAAGATAGGCATCCAGACCATGGTAGAGCAGCAAAACTTGTTGCTGATGCGTGTTTTTATGCAGGATTAATAAAAATTAAAACATTTGACGAAAATGGCTTAGCACAGCAAGTCTGGCGACCAAAAACACTTTATCATTATATTCAATACAATTACATTAAACCTGATTTTGTAATTGACATCTCTAAAGAAATGGATACAAAAATTGAAGCAGTGATGGCTTATTCCTCTCAGTTTTTTGACCCTAATTCCAGTGAACCAGAAACACCTATTAGCTCCTTAGCCTTTCTTGATAGCTTAAAGGAAAGAGCCAAAGATTTAGGCAGAATGATTAATGTAAATTATGCCGAAGGATTCACTGCTGCCAGATTAGTAGGCGTTAATAAACTATCAGATTTATTGTAGCACTTTGAATGCTGTAAAACCAAGTAATTCAATCCTTCACGGTGCTTTGGGCTCAAGTAAAACTTTCGAGGATACTGTCCAAAAAATTGTGTAAAGCCCCAAAAAGAAGATTTTTGCATTGAACCCCGAAAATTGAAAAATATGAACTTTGCTCAAACACAAATTACAGAAATTTTTACCTTATAAGTGTGATATTTCCTTTTGCTTGTTTTATTTTATCGTTAAATAAAACATAATCTAAAATGTAAACATAGACATCGGCTGCTGCTGCTTTACCTTTGATGTTACCATCCCAACCTAAAGATATTGAATGTGTTTTAAATACAATTTCACCCCATCTATCATATACTTTTAAGGTTACATCCTTTATACAATTTCCTCTGATATAAAGTATGTCATTGTTTTCATCACCATTTGGACTAAATGCATTTGGTATAAATACTTCAGGTTCGGGATTTAAGTATACTATGGTAGAATCCTCATTAAAGCAACTAGTAGTAGGGTCAGTAATTGTAACGAAATACCATGTTGTGTCCTGTGTTGTTACTGTGAATGGTTCAATACAATTGTTGCAACTTAAATAGGCATTAGAGTGCCAATTGAAAATAGGATCACTAACATTGGTTGAAGTAATCAAACGAAGCGAATCACAAATATTTAAATTGTATTGATAATTTATCATGTCAATTGTTGGGTTAGCATGCACTGTTACCTTAATGGCGTTGGAAACAATTAAAGGAGGATTAACACATAAATAAGATGAAACCATTTGACACGTAATGCTATCTTGATTAGTAAAATTATTATAACTAAAAGTGGTATCTGGTCCAACAGCAATTA
>JBILPB010000043.1:0-21219 GCA_044374175.1 Bacteroidia bacterium
TGCACGTTCTAAAATCTCTTTCCATGAACTATGAATATCTTGGAAAAATATTTCATTTTTTACTTCCCATATAAGGGCAACTGTACCGCCATCGTAAGCGCCAAAAGCCTTGAATTTATTAACCGAAAAATAGCCACTTTCTGCTTTGTGCCACACTGGAATTTGTTTCATATTTCCTGTTCTATTGGTTTCAGGACAGGCACAGCGTTTATTAAAATTGCAAGGTTTGCTTTTAAAATAAACAAGGCCATTGTTAATCTTGTATTCAATTTCTGATAGGCGCCAATTTCTAAAATAGGCGATGTTTTTACCTAAAATGTCATTTTTGTCAAGTTCACTTTTATGGATATAACTTATAATGCCTGTGTTTTTTATACTATTGTTTGCAGTAAATTTTAGCACATATTCATTTGGTCTTAAATCGTCATACATGCGTTGGGTAAAAGGATGTACAAAACCAGAAACCAAATCATGGTCTAAGAAAAATTGATGTACACCAATCATCTTTGGAATTACTTTCATTTTTAATTTGGCTCTTGTTTCTAAATTTGGAATTAATTTTACGTGCAATTTTTTTGCTGGAACAGTTCTAAACGCATGATCACCATTTGGTGCAGCTGCACAATTATATACAACAGGATAAACTGTATCGTAACAAACAGGACCAACGCCCTGCACTGTTTTTGCAGTATTATTTTTACATTGCACAAATGCACAAAGTATAATTGCGTATAGAATTAATTGGATTGCTATTTTCATGATTATTAAAGTTTATGCAAGTTAGTTTTTAAAAGCTTTATGTATAGCATTAGGCTGTTTTATCTATTATTAAAACCTGCAATTTTATAACGAAAGTGTGTTGTTTTTATTTTAAAAATATGTTTTATGCTTATCCTTGTTTTTTAAGATTATCTAGATTTCCTTCATTTGTCAAATATTTTCTGTCCCAAACAATATTATAACCAGCATTTTGGCGCTTAGGCGTCTATTTTTGTGTGTTTATTTACCATACCACAATTTTTTTGGGTTAACAAAGTGGTTGCAATTTACCTCGGTATTTTGTTAAAGGTGGTTTGTTTGTGTTTACAGTAAAATCATTCAGCCCAATATTTGTTAATTTACTGAGTGCTATTGATTTAAAATTTTACGCAATTGTATTTATCATTACTTTCGCGTTTCAATTTTTTTAAACTTATAATCAATGAATTTTAAATTTTCTTCAATTGCTTTTACGGGCATCTTAGCAGGTATTATCGCTGTTTCTTCTTGTAACAATTCTAAATATCCTGGCTACGAACAAACCAAAGACGGGTTATATTACAAGTTAATAAAACATGATGAAAAAGGTAAGAAAGCAGTAGAAGGTGATGTATTGATGATGGATATGGTATATAAAAATGATAAAGACAGTATCATTTTTAATTCAGTAACCCAAGGAAGAAAAGTTCCAGTTCCTTTAACTAAACCTTCATTTAAAGGTGGATTAGAAGAAGGTTTTGCTATGTTGGCTCCAGGCGATAGCGCAAGTTTTATTGTGAGTGCCGATTCATTGTTTATAAAAACTTTTGGCATGAAAGAATTACCTAAAGAAATTGCAAAAGGTAGCATGCTTACATTCTTCGTTAAAGTTGATGAAATTAAAAGTAAAGCAGAGATAGAAAAAATGCGTGAGGAGAAAATGGCTGCTGCTGAAGCCGAAGCCATAAAAAACAAAGCAGAAGAAAAAACAAACTTAGATAAATATCTTTCCGATAATAAAATTACAACAGCTCCTACAGAAAGTGGTCTAATTTACATCGAAAAAGTAAAAGGAAAGGGCGCTAAAGCAGAGAAAGGTAAGAAAGTTAAAATGAATTATGTAGGTAAATTATTGGATGGAACAATTTTCGATACAAACAACGAAAAAGTAGCAAAAGAAAACAACATGCATCAAGAAGGTAGAACATATGCTGCATTTGAATTTACAGTTGGAAATGGCGAGGTTATACCAGGTTGGGATGAGGCTTTACCTATGATGAATGTTGGTGGAAAAGCTACATTTATTATTCCTTCAAGTATTGCTTATGGAGAGATGAATCAAGGTCCTATCAAACCATACAGTACTCTTGTATTTGATGTTGAATTAGTAGAAGTTAAGTAATAATGACCAACAAAAGTCTGCTCCTCTTAATATTATTCCTAAGTAGTGCAGTTATTGCTCAACAAAAGTCTGCTTTCCAAAAAACGGCTACTGGCTTAGAATATAGGATTTACCGCAAGGGGGGTAAGGTTAAGCCTGTGGCAGGCGATTTAATGAAAACAATATTGGTTTATACCAATCATAAGGATTCAATTATTTTTGATTCGCGTAAAAGTAAAACTGAAAATGTTTTTGAATTATTAGCACCAACTTTCAAAGGCGGATTAGAAGAAGGCATGCTTATGATGGCCATTGGCGATTCAGCTGTTTTTAAAGTAAATGCCGATTCGGTTTATGCAAAAACA
Organism: Bacteroidia bacterium; assembly: GCA_044374175.1. GTDB lineage: Bacteria > Bacteroidota > Bacteroidia > UBA4408 > UBA4408 > CAIKXD01. Next base: position 2,485 of record JBILPB010000043.1, read on the forward strand.
TTTAAAATAAAACGCCCCAATTACGTTAAAAAAGGATCTAAACTTACTTTCCGAATTAAACTTTTAGGTATAAAAACCAAGGAGTCTATTGACCAAAGAACTCCCGAAGAAATTGAAAAGGATAACGAAGCCCGAAGATTGGCTGAGCCTAAATTAATTCAAGACTTTATCAACTTAAATAAAATTGAAACGCTGGCCTCCGAGTTTGGTTTGTATTATATCGAGAGGCAAGTGGGTAGCGGTCCTGCAATCACTAAAGAAAACAAAGTAAAAATTATTTATAATTGTACCACCTTAGATGGCGCTATTATTGACACGCAAACCAATCCCATTGAAATAGATATGGCTGCGGGAAAAATTACAAAAGGGATGGAAGAGGGCTTGTTAAAAATGAGTATGGGAGCCAAGGCTACATTGATTATTCCTAGTAGTTTGGCTTTTGGAAAAAGAAAAATAAGTACTGTATTACCATACACTACTTTAATTTACGATTTAGAAGTAATCGAAGTAAACTAAACCTTGCAATGAATTTAATAAACACTTTTATTGCTGTTATCGCAATAACACTGAGTATTTTATTGCTGCCTTCTTGTAGCAATAATCGTAACTCAAATAGTATCACTATCAAACCTTATGATGTAAAAGGTTTAGACACTATACTTACCAGCTCTGGTTTAAAATATTTGAAAGTAAAAAGTAATCCAGCTGGCAAACTACCCGTTAATGGTAAGGAAGTAAAAGTGCATTATACAGGTTTTTTTACTAACAAAAAAGTTTTTGATAGCTCTGTACAAAGAGGCGAAGCATTGACATTTACCCTAGGTATTGGTCAGGTAATACCAGGTTGGGACGAAGGCATTGCGCTTTTGCATGTAGGTGAACAAGCCAGATTAATTATACCATATAATTTAGCTTATGGCATAGATGGCAGCGGTCCTATTCCTCCTATGTCAACTTTAATTTTTGATGTTGAATTGATATCAGCCGAACAATAAAGAGCATAAAAAAAGCCTCAACACAAATAAAGCATTGAGGCTTTTTTATAATATTACTTTTTAGAATCTCTCCAAAGAAGAGAAAAAGAAATTACCTTCGATGGCAGCGTTTTCATCACTATCAGAACCATGAACCGCATTTGCAGCAATTGATTCGGCATATATTTTACGAATAGTACCTTCTGCCGCTTTTGTTGGATCAGTAGCACCAATTAATGTTCTAAAATCTGCTACAGCATTTTCTTTTTCAAGAATAGCAGCAACAATTGGTCCAGATGACATATAATCAACCAATTCGCCATAAAAGGGTCTTTCTTTATGCACTTCATAAAAAGAACCAGCTTGTGCCTTTGTAAGTTGAGTATATTTCATACCCACAATGCGAAACCCTGCATCGTTAATCATTTTTAATATTCCACCGATGTAGTTTTTAGCTGTTGCATCGGGCTTAATCATTGTAAAAGTTCTGTTTGTTGCCATAGTTTTGCGTTATTTGGGTCGCAAAATTACTATTTTTTTTGTGATGCTAAAACAAAGGGAAAGATATTCAATTATTATATTTTCATGACTAAATATTTTAATCAAATTTCACACATAAATATTTAGCTTTGCGTGCCCTCTTTAAAGGGCTTTATGCCCCTATGAAAAATTTCAAAAAATATTATATCATTCCTGCTACACCAGAGGAAATCTATATTTCTCTTACCAATCCTTTATCATTACAACTTTGGACTGGTGAAAAAGCAGAGATGAGCACAGTGCCAAATGCTGAATTCTCTCTTTGGGATGGCAGCATCAATGGCATCAATCTTGAATTTGAAGAAAATAAAAAAATTGTGCAACAATGGTACTTTGGAGATCAATCAGAAACGTCTATTGTAACTATTAAATTACACGCTCATGGCGAAGGAACATCGGTAGAACTGTTGCAAACAAATATTCCTGATGAAGATTTTAATGATATTGTAGAAGGTTGGAACGATAGCTATTTTGCAGCCTTGTATGATTTTTTTGTTGAATAAATAAAGGACAAAGCATTCATTTTTGAATATAGAAAGATTCATAGCTTTTCGCCTCATAAAGGGCAAAACTGGCAATAAAAATAAATTGTCGGGGCCACTTTATCGTATCTCTATTTTAGCGATTGCTTTAAGTGTTGCAGTAATGATCATTTCATTAGCAGTATTAGAAGGATTTCAACACGAGATTACAAGTAAGGTAATAGGCTTTGGAGCGCATATTCAGCTTACTAAATACGATAATAATAATTCATTTGAGCCCCAACCTATTAAAGTAAAAGAAAGCTATATCAATCAAATTAACAAAATAGAGGGAGTTACTAAAACTTCACTTTACGCCATAAAAGCAGGCATCATGAAAACTGATGACGAAATGGAAGGGGTAATTTTAAAAGGTGTTGGACCAGGTTTTGAAGGCTCATTTTTTAATGAAAACTTAGTAGCTGGCAAACTTTTTAATGCCGAGTCAAAAATCAAAAATGACAGCATTTTAATCTCTAAAAGTATTGCTTCAAAGTTTAATTTTAAAGTCAATGATAAAGTTATCGTATATTTTATTCAAAACCCTGCCAGAGTCAGAAAATTCATCATTTCAGGGATATATAATTCTGGATTAGAAGATTTTGATAACAAGTATTTAATATGTGATGTTAGGCATATTCAAAAATTAAATAATTGGGACAGCACGCAGTACGCTGGTGTTGAAGTATCAATTAATGATTTTAAAAAGCTTGAATTGATTACTGCCCAAATCAATGAAATTATTCCAACAGATTGGCTTGCCAGTAGTATCAGAGAGCAATTTCCTCAGTTATTTGACTGGTTGAGGTTACAAGACATTAATGTACAGGTAATTATTATTTTAATGACATTGGTTGCCATCGTGAATATAGTTACAGCATTAATTATTTTAATACTTGAAAACACTAGGTTAATTGGAATTCTAAAGGCACTTGGTATGAACAATCAACAACTTCAAAAAGTGTTTTTATATCAAGTAGGCGCAATTGTTGGTAAAGGCTTATTGTATGGGAATGTAAGTGCTCTTATTTTGTGCATATTACAACTACAATTTCATTTTGTTACCTTGGATGAAACATCTTATTATATTTCGCATGTGCCAGTTAAATTGAATTTATGGTTAATTATTTTAGTAAACTTTACAACATTTATTGTGTGTACAATTGCCTTGTTGGTTCCGTCTCGACTGGTGGCTAAAATTTCGCCACTTAAAGCAATTAGATACAATTAAATGAGAAGTGTTACTTTTGTTACATGCTTTAAAATATTTTAATTTAATTTTGTTAAGTAATTGTAAATTAAATTTGTAACTTTATAAAAAAAAATGAAAGCCACTAAACATATCGATTGTGAGCATTGTGATGCAAGATATAAGTCTATATTTTGTGATTTAAAAGGGGAGCATCTGGAAGCAATAAACAAGCACAAAGGATGTAACATATATAAAAAAGGTCAAACGATATTTTCTGAAGGCTTTTTTCCTCAAGGATTGTTTTGCATTAATGCTGGTAAAGTTAAGATTGCACAAGGTGGCGACAACGGCCGTGAGCAAATTATACGACTAACAAAAGAAGGAGATATTTTAGGTTACAGGGCATTATTGAGCGGTGGAAAATATTCAGCCAGTGCGGTAGCACTTGAAGATTGCAATGTATGCCTTATCCCCAAGGATATTTTTTTTAAGGTCATTGAAAGTGAATCTTCCTTATCGATGCAAATTATGAAATTACTAAGTAATGATTTAGGTAAGGCCGAACATAAAATTACCGATTTAGCACAAAAGCCAGTACGAGAAAGAATGGCAGAAGCTATCCTCTTTTTAAAGGAAACCTACGGCACCGAAAATGATGGTAAAACCTTGAATATATCCTTATCAAGAGAAGAAATAGCCAATGTGGTTGGAACAGCTACTGAAACGGCAATAAGATTACTTTCAGAATTTAAATCAGATCAAATCATTGAACTTCAGGCCAAGAAAATAAAGATTATTAATTCCGAAAAGCTCTTAAAAACAGCCAACATACACGATTAATTGCCTGTAAACGAATTCTTAAAAAATGATTTAAATCATGTTTTAAAATGAGGTTCGTCATATTAATTTTTTCTTCTAAACATAATCTTTGTATGGTCATACAACTATTATGCAAAGCTATAACCAAATAAATTTTAATGATGTGGCTCCTGATGAGCTCATCAACTATATTGTTAATAAGCATCATGGATTTACAAAGAACATGTTAGCCCTTACTTTACAGCATAGTAAACAGTTATCAAAGGAAGGCGATATGCAAGCAGAGCAAATTTATGAAGTAGTCGATCTCCTTCATGATAATGTGGTGCAACATTTTAAAGATGAAGAAGAAATTTTATATCCATATGCTAAAAAACTGTTGGAATGGAAACTCAGTGGTAACAATGCTATGGTGCCTTTAGTTAATATTATTGGTAATCCAATTAATCGCTTTATTAAGGAACATGACAAATTAATGGACACTTTAAAAGTGATAAGAAACATCACGGATAATTACACTATTTTATCAAATACTAAAAACCAACTCAAATTGTTACATGCCGAATTATTTGAATTGGAGCAGGATTTACAAAAACAAATCTATTTAGAAAACAATATCCTGTTTACAAAACTTATCGATTTGCAAAAAGAAATGATTATTTCTAAACCCATAGTTTAAATTGTTACACAACCATCATCACAACTAATTTTTTTATAAAATAAAAATTGTAATTGAGCCAAATATGAAAACAATTATTGTTCCTACAGATTTTTCTAATAATGCTGATAATGCGGTAAAATTTGCCATTCAAATGTCGAAAATGCATTATAATAAACTCATCTTTACACATGTGTATAGCCTGCCTTTTTTAAATCCAGAAGCAGGTATGGTGTATGATCAATCCTTTTATGAGGCTCAACGCATACAAGCCGATAAGGCCCTCAGAGCGCATATTGATAAAGTTTATGAATCAATGGGTATGCACAGAAATTTATTACTTTCAGAATTAGAGGTTGTTGAAGCAATCTCACTTTCGGGTGGTATAGAAAAGGTGCATCACAAATACCAGGCAAATTTAGTAATTATGGGAACGCATGGCGCCACTGGCTTAAAGAAGTTTTTTCTTGGAAGCAATGCTGCGGATGTGATACAGAATACCTCAATACCAGTGATTACGGTTCCAAGTCATTGTGCTTATAAAGCAATCAATAATGTAGCTTATTGTAGCGATTTCAATAATATAGAAAATGAATTAAAAGAAGTGGTGAATTTTGCAAAATCTTTTGCAGCAAGCGTGGATGTATTGCACATTGCAAAGGATAAGGCTGCATCCAACAATATTGAAATTAATCCTTTGATAAAAAAATGGCAACAAATAAATGGATATGAAAAAATCAATTTGCATATTGTTCAAGGGGCTGACAGTATCAATGTTGACGAAGCCCTGAAAACCCTGCTTACAGAGCTGGATGTCGATTTATTGGTGATGTTTCATCAGCAAAGAAATTTTTGGAAATCTTTATTTGAAAAAAGTACCACTGCCGAACTTGTTTATGAATGGACAGCTCCAATTTTAACCATGTACAAAAAGTAATTTATGCCTACCCAAAAAATTTTAGAGCAATTAACTTGCTTTCACTGTGGTGAGAGAATTGAAAATACAATTTTCTTTGATGATAAAAAATTTTGTTGCACTGGATGTAAATCGGTTTACCAATTATTGAATAATAATGATTTATGCGATTATTATAGTATAAGCGATAAGCCAGGACAACAGTTAAATCAGCAAGCCAACTACAAACAATACGATATTTTAGAGGACGCAGCAACAGTAAGTAAATTGTTGAATTTTAAAAATGCTTCCGATAGCCATGTAAGATTATATATTCCTTACATGCATTGTAGTTCTTGCATTTACCTGCTCGAAAATATGCAGCGCTTGAATCAAAATATAGTGAGCAGCAGAGTAAATTTTCAAAAAAAAGAGCTTGAAATTATTTATCATCATCAAAAAATTGGATTAAAAGAAATAGCTGTAATACTTCATAGTATTGGCTATCCTCCTTATATTTCCTTAGCCTCTGAAACAAGCGAGTCGAAACCTAAAAATATTAACCGCAGTCAAATATATAAAATAGGGATTGCTGGTTTTGCCTTTGGAAACATTATGATGCTCAGCTTTCCTGAGTATTTTCACTTGAGCGACTTTTCAGGAACAAATAACTTTACGAGTATTTTTAATGTACTCAGTTTTTTGCTTTCATTGCCTGTTCTTTTTTATTGTTCGCAAGAATTTTTTATCTCGGCTTATGCCTCTATCAAGCAAAGGTATTTAAACATAGATGCACCAATTGCATTAGCAATTTTAATTACTTTTTTGAGAAGTGTTTATGAAATAACTTATGGAAGTAAAATTGGTTATTTTGATAGCATGACGGGTATAGTTTTTTTTATGTTGATAGGTCGATATTTTCAAAATAAAACCTACGATCATATTTCTTTTGAAAGAGATTATAAATCATATTTTCCATTAGGTGTAACGGTTGTTGAAAAAAATGATGATACGGTTATGGAGAAAACAATTCCTGTATCAGCAATTAGAACAGGCATGCGCATCATTATTCGTCAAAATGAATTGATACCAGCAGATGCAATTTTGTTCAGTGGAAACGCTGTTGTGGATTATAGTTTTGTAACAGGCGAAGCTGAACCTGTAAATAAAGTACTGGGCGAAATCCTTTATGCAGGCGGTCGTCAAAAAGGCAGTCAAATTGAATTAGAAGTAGTAAAAGAAGTTTCGCAAAGTTATCTTACCTCACTCTGGAATAAAGAAGAAAAGGTAGAACAGCTTGATCAGGAAACAGAAATGGTGGCTAAAATTAATAAGTATTTTAGTTATGGCTTGCTCATCATTGCCTTGTTGGCATTTGCCTATTGGTGGCCTACTGATACACAAAAAGCGATCAATGCGGTAACCACTATTTTAATTGTGGCTTGCCCTTGTGCTTTGCTGTTGAGTGCTACATTTACTTATGGTAATGTGTTGCAAATTATGGCTAAAAATAAGATGTATATTAAAAATGCAAAAGCTGTTGAACGCTTTGCAAAGGCCGATACCATTGTATTTGATAAAACAGGGACCATCACCAAAAGTAATGCAGCAAGTATCGAATGGGTAGGTTATACTCTCAATCAAACAGATCAACAATTGATTGCAAGTTTAACCAAAGAATCTATACATCCTTTAAGCAAAAGAATTACCAGCCACTTAGCACAAACACAAAGATATTCCATTACCAATTTTAAAGAACACACAGGGAAAGGAATTGAAGCTGAGGTTAATGAAAAGAGAATAAAAGTAGGTTCATTCGATTTTGTTGGAGGTAACACAGCGGCAAAGAATGATAAAGGTAGTAAGGTGTATGTGAGCATCAATAATGATGTAAAAGGTTATTTCAGTTTTAAAAATGTTTATCGTCAGGGCGTGGTTAATCTCTTCAAAGACCTACAAAATAAAGGTTATGAATTACACTTGTTGAGTGGCGATAATGAAGATGAAAAGAATTATTTAGGTAACTTTTTTACCAATTCGGCAACACTTAACTTTAACCAAAGTCCGCAACAAAAGCTCAATTACATCGAAAATTTAACGCAAAAAGGCAAGAAAGTTATTATGGTTGGCGATGGTTTAAATGATGCAGGCGCGCTCATGAAAAGCTATGCTGGTATAGCCGTTACCGATGATGTAAACTTCTTTACACCCGCTTGTAGCGCCATATTAGAAGGCAATAAAGTGTCGCAGTTAAAACAATATTTAGATTATGCCAAGGCAGGTGCCTGGATCATTAAAGGGAGTTTTGTATTGTCCTTGTTGTATAATGTTGTTGGGCTTTCTTTTGCTTTAACAGGTACCTTGCAGCCAGTTATTGCAGCCATTTTAATGCCCGTAAGTACTATTAGTATTGTGTTGTTTACCACGGTAAGTTCAAATATAATAGCTAGAAAAAAGTTTGGTTTTAGTTTGTAAACATCAATATGTAAATTATCAAGTTATAATGAATATGATTAAATCTCTAAAAGATTGAACAGGTTAAAAGTGGATGCCAGCTACCACCATTAAAACGGGGCGTATTCCGAAAAGCCTTATGAGTAGGAGTAAATATTAATCAAAATTCAATGAAAAACATTTTAGCAAAAATTTTTTTAGTTGCAATTTCAGCAACATTATTAATTGGATGCATAAAAGCGCCAAGCCATTCAATGCGCGTTAAAAACTCTTATCCAGTTGCAATGAGTGATGTGAAAATTAACAATGTTAGTTATGGTCAAATTGAATCTGGAGCAACAACAGACTATAAACCATTGGATGAAGGTAGCTTTACGATATCAGGAACTACTGTTAATGGTCAACCATTGACAGGAGGTGGATCTGTTAGTGGGAAAGGTATTCATAAATGGACTATGACAATTACTTCAACTGGCGGAGTTGCTTTTGAAGAAGACAAATGAAAATTGCTTTAAACTAAGTGGCTTATACGGTATTTTAGTTCAGATTAATCCCTTAGCGCTTTCTACCAAAATGGAAAATAGCTGCGTTTAGCAAAATGAAGTGCTAGATAAAAGCGATATTATTTTCTAAATTTCGTTAGGCCAATGATTGAATCTGAAGCTAATATACAGTCGTTTTAGTTTAAAATAGGCCAGTTTAAAAAGTACAACTCTTAGCGTTAATTTGCTGAGTTATTAAGATTGTTTTGGCTTTATAATTTGAATATCAATACTTGGTTAAAATCATCAACATACTTAAAATTAGATGAATTAGAAATAGTATTGTATTGATAAACATTTCAGAAAACTTAATTTTGTGATATGGCAAATCCATTTTTTTAAGCTCCCTTTTTTTAGCACCTTTGCATCAAATAAAAAGCAAAAGTGAAGCTTCAAGAAAAAGTACAAGCACTATCGCAATTGGGCGACTATCTAACTGATTATATCAAAGGTGAACAAGCGTTATGTAACAAAGCATTGTTTGATCAATTTTACGAAAAAACTAGCCACGCCATCGCTTATGCTGAAAGAAAAAATCCCTGGTTTACGCCAAAAAATATAATGTACGCACTAGGCTATTGGGCCAATCAATTAAATCAAGAAAATTTACATCAATGGTTGGCAAATTATCAAATCTCAGAAAATATTGATCCTGAAAAAGTTGGGGTAATTATGGCTGGAAACATACCTATGGTGGGCTTTCATGATTTATTATGTGTGTTTTTAAGTGGGCATCAGTTCAATGGAAAACTGGCAAGTGATGATCAAATATTAATTCCTCATTTAATGGAAGTGTTGGCTGCCATTGCGCCAGAAACCAAAGCTGATATTTTATTTAGTGAGCAATTTTTAAAAAATATGGATGCTTACATTGGCACAGGAAGCAATAATTCGGCCCGTTATTTCGAGTATTATTTTCGCGATAAGCCGCACATCATAAGAAGCAACAGAAACGGAGTAGCTGTTTTAACCGGGAATGAAACTCCCCAGGATTTCGAAAAATTAGGGGAAGATATTTTCAGGTATTTTGGTTTAGGATGTAGAAATGTTTCGAAATTATATGTACCCGAAGGCTATAATTTTAATGCTTTTTTTGAAGGCATTTATCCCTTTTTTGAAATGGTAAATCATAATAAATATGGCAATAATTATGAGTATAATAGAACTGTTTATTTAATGGGTAATGAAAAATTGTTGGATAATAATTTTTTGATTATTAAAGAAGATAAAAGTTTGAGCTCACCCATTGCTGTGTTGTTTTACGAATATTATACTGATGTTGATAGTTTAAATAGTCACTTTAAAGAAAATGCAAATTTACTGCAATGTATTGTTGCAAATGATAATAAAATAGCACAAGCCATTCCTCTTGGAAATAGCCAACAGCCTTCTTTGAACGAATATGCAGATGGCTTTGATACCATGCGCTTCTTATTAGATATAAATTAAGTAAAGCATGACAAAAAAGGAACGCTATACACACATTTTAAATTACTTCGAACATCATCATCCCGAAGCTGAAACAGAGTTGACTTATAATAACTCCTTTGAATTATTAGTGGCGGTTATTTTATCAGCACAGTGTACTGATAAACGTGTGAATATGGTTACACCTGTTTTATTCAAACATTTCCCTGATGCCGAAACAATGGCTGCTGCAAGTGTTGATGAAATATTTTCTTACATGAAAAGCATTTCATATCCCAACAACAAAGCCAAACATTTAAAAGGTATGGCGCAATTACTGGTCGAGAAATTTAATAGCGAAGTACCATCAACCATAGAAGAGCTGCAAAGCTTGCCAGGCGTAGGTCGCAAGACAGCTAATGTAATTACTTCTGTAGTATTCAATCAACCCAGCATGGCGGTAGATACCCATGTATTCCGAGTTTCAGCGCGTTTAGGCTTAACAACTAATGCAAAGAATCCTTTACAAACTGAGCAGCAATTAATGAAATTTATACCCACACATCAGGTAGCCATTGCGCATCACTGGCTTATTTTGCACGGTAGATACGTTTGTTTAGCACGCACTCCCAAATGCGAAATTTGCCCACTAACCAATTGGTGTAAGTATTATAGTAAGTTATAAGAACAATTTCCTAGTTTGCTTAAATTAATATTGCCACAGATTAAAAAACTATTAACATAGATTGTGTAGATTCTAGTAACAGCAGGCTTCGCAAAGTAAAGATGATCGGAAGCATCGGGTAGGGAGCGCAGTGAGCGCAAAGAAATAATTTAAGCAATTCATTTTCATAGCGCCACATTTTCAAATTTTCAAATTGTTTCATTGGCACATTGGCACATTGTTTCATTGGCACATTGTTTCATTGGCACATTGTTTCATTGGCACATTGGCACATTGTTTCATTGGCACATTGGCACATTATGTAATAGGCTCCAATCCCAAACCCTTGGCATAATTGTACATAAAAGCTTGTGCTTCTTCAACATTATTGCCAATATCACCTTCAAGAATAGCTTCTCGGATGGCATTTTTAATTAATCCAATTTCTTTAGAAGGCTTAAGATCAAATATTTTCATAATGTCCTCTCCACTGATAGGTGGTTGCCAGTTGCGTAAATTATCTTTTTCTTCTACTTCTTTCAACTTCACTTTTACCAATTCAAAATTGGCCAAATGTTTTTCTTTTTTGTATTCGTTTTTTGTTGTGATATCAGCTTCACACAACAACATCAAATCATCAATATCATCACCAGCTTCAAATAATAATCTGCGTAAAGCGCTATCAGTAATGATTTCCTTTGAAAGCACTATAGGTCTTAAATGCAGTAATACCAGCTTCTGTACATACTTCATTTTTTCATTTAGCGGCAACTTTAGGTCATTAAAAATTTTAGGAACCAAACGCGCCCCTTTGTCTTCATGTCCATGAAATGTCCAGCCAGTGCCTTCTTCAAATCTTTTGGTGTGTGGTTTTGCAATATCATGTAAAATGGCAGCCCAGCGCAACCAGAGGTTATCCGTGGTTTTGCAAATATTATCAAGTACTTCAAGCGTATGGTAGAAATTATCTTTATGTCCTTTTCCCTTAATCACATCCACACCTTGTAAGTTTGCCATTAAAGGAAATATCAAGGGCAATAATCCAGTATCAAACAATAATTTGAATCCAATAGATGGAACAGGAGATGCTATTATTTTATTAAGTTCATCAGTAATTCTTTCTTTGGAAATAATCTTAATTCTATCACTATTTTTTTTGATTGCTTCTAAACAAGCAGCATCAATGGTAAAGTTTAATTGTGTGGCAAACCTTATGGCACGCATCATGCGTAATGGATCATCGCTAAAGGTAACGCTTGGTTCTAAAGGGGTAACAATTCTTTTTTCTGCAATCATAGCTAATCCATTAAAAGGATCTACAAGTTGTCCATAATCAACTGCATTTAAACTGATAGCCATTGCATTAATGGTAAAGTCTCTACGATTTTGATCATCTTGTAAGGTACCTTCCACTACTTCAGGATTTCGAGAATGTTGACTATAAGATTCTTTACGTGCTCCTACAAATTCAAGATCTAAATCTTGATACCTAAACATAGCTGTGCCATAGGTTTTAAAAATGTTTACTTTAATTTTTTTGTCGATTTTTGCGGCTACTATTGTCGCTAGCAAAGTGCCATCACCAACCACTACAAAGTCAATATCTTTGCAATCTCTACCTAAAATAACATCGCGCACATAGCCTCCAACCACGTAACAAGGTAAATTTAATTCTTGTGCCGTTGTAGCAATAATTTTAAAAACAGGATTTTTTATAAAAGCCAGGCAATCCATCACTATTGCGTGCAAATTTTTTGGTAAAGATTAAACATATTTTTAGCGCAAATAGCTGGTTTAAATTGTTGCACATAAGCATAACCTGTGTCAATCATTTCTTTTCTTTTATTTTCATCACCGAGGACCAAACGGATTGCGTTAGCCAATTCTTCTGCATTGTCGGGATCAACAAATACACTGCCGGGTCCAGCGGATTCTTGAAAACAGCCACCACGTGTAGTAATTACTGGAACTTTTGAAGCAAGTGCTTCTAATATAGGAATACCAAAACCTTCATAAAGTGATGGGTAAACAAATGCTTTAGCTTTTCTATAGATGAGCGGCATTAGCGCATTGTTCACGCTTTTCATAAAAACAATACGTTTTTCTAATCCGTAGCGTTCCACATAACTGCTAACTTCTTTGGCATAAGTAGTTTCTTTTCCAACCACTACTAAAGTTACTTGCATTGTTTTATCTAGCTCATGGATAGCCTTAACCAATGCCAATAAGTTTTTTCTTTGTTCAACAGTCCCAACATAAAGTATGTAATCTTCTGGCAATAACTTTTCAGGGGAGTGATCATTTGTTGTATACTCTTGCTCATGAAAGAAATTCTCATCGCAGGTTTGATAAACCACATGAATTTTTTCAGAAGGAACATTTAATAGTTCAATCAAATCACTTTTGGTTTGCTCACTTACAGCCACAATGGCATCGGCCAATGCGCATGATTTTTTTGTTTTAACGGTGTACATTTTGCGATCTGCAGCATTGTAAAATTCGGGATAACGCATAAAAATTAAATCGTGCACGGTAATTATTTTTTTTGCCTTCATTAAATGACTGTTCAGAGGAATCTCGTTGCTTAAGCCATGATATAAATCAAGATGCAAATGGTTCGCATTTTTGGTAATACCATAAGAACGCCACCATCCAGGAAATTCCTTAGCCCAAAAACTTTGTGGCTGAATAAGATGAATGTTCGATTTTTTTTCTAGAAAGTCTTGTAATTTATACCTACTGGATTCCGAATTAAATAGAAAATAATCTTCAGCTGGATTGCCTTTAATGATGCCACGAATCAAGTTTCTGGAATAGTTACCTAAGCCACTTTTATTATTAAATGCTCTTTTTGCGTCAAACCCAATCTTCATGCGATCTAAAATTTTTAATTTACGATGATTTAATAATTAAACAGCTTCAGCTACAATATCCTTTTCAATTTTTAAATGGTCAATAATAAAATCTTGTCTTTCGGGCGTATTTTTACCCATGTAAAATTGCAACATTTCTTCTAAAATAACTGCTTTTGTAATTATAACAGGATCGAGCCTAATATCCTTACCAATAAAGTGTTTAAACTCGTCAGGTGAAATTTCACCTAATCCTTTAAATCGTGTAATTTCAGGCTTTGGCCCAAGTTTATTAATCGCGTTCACTCGTTCTTCATCGCTATAGCAATAAATAGTTTCCTTCTTGTTTCTTACCCTAAACAAGGGTGTTTGCAAAATATAAAGATGTCCATTTTTTACGAGGTCAGGAAAAAATTGCAAAAAGAAAGTAATTAAAAGTAAGCGAATATGCATGCCGTCAACATCAGCATCGGTGGCTAAAACAATATTGTTGTAGCGCAAATCATCCATGCCATCTTCAATATTTAAAGCACTTTGTAACAGGTTAAATTCTTCGTTTTCGTATACAATTTTCTTAGTCAACCCATAACAATTTAAAGGCTTACCCTTTAAACTAAATACTGCCTGTGTGTTTACATCTCTTGTTTTTGTAATACTTCCGCTTGCCGAATCTCCCTCACAAATAAAAAGCGTGGTATCTAAACTTCGCTCATCATTGCTGTTAAAATGTACACGACAATCTCTCAATTTTTTATTATGCAAACTGGCCTTTTTTGCTCTTTCACGGGCTAATTTTCTGATGCCAGAAAGTTCTTTTCTTTCTTTTTCACTCTGCACTATCTTTTGTAAAAGAAGTTCAGCAGTTTCCGGATTTTTATGAAGAAAATTATCTAATGCTTCTTTCACAAAATCATTGATGAAAGTCCTCACAGCCATGCCATCAGGAGCAATCACTTGCGATCCCAGTTTTGTTTTTGTTTGCGATTCAAAAACGGGCTCTTGCACTTTTATGCTGATAGCGGCCACAATAGAAGTTCTAACGTCTACAGCCTCAAATTCTTTTTTATAAAATTCACGAATGGTTTTTACAACTGCTTCTCTAAATGCGCCTTGATGTGTTCCTCCTTGCGTAGTGTGTTGCCCATTTACAAATGAATAATATTCTTCACCATAATGCGTACCGTGTGTAAAGGCCAATTCAATATCATTTCCTTTTAGGTGAATAATAGGGTAGAGGATATTGCCACTTAAGTTCTGACTTAATAAATCATGTAAGCCATTTTCAGAATAAAACTTATTGCCATTCAAATAAATGGTTAAACCAGTGTTGAGATAAACATAATTCCAACACATTTTTTCGACATACTCCATTAAAAAATGGAAATTCCCAAATATTTTTTCATCAGGAACAAACACTACTTGGGTACCTTTTCTTAAGGTGCTTTCCGCGATTGCTTCATCTTTTATCAATACACCACGCTCAAATTCTGCTGATTTTATTTTTTCATCTCTAACCGATGAAACTTTAAAATAAGATGCCAAAGCATTTACAGCCTTGGTTCCCACTCCATTTAATCCAACTGATTTTTTAAAGGCCTCACTATCATACTTGGCACCCGTATTAATTTTTGAAACCACATCAACCACTTTTCCTAATGGAATGCCACGGCCGTAATCCCGTACTTTTACCACTTTTTCTTTAATGGTGATTTCAATGGTTTTGCCATAGCCCATTACATATTCATCAATACAATTATCAATGGTTTCTTTTAACAAGATATAAATACCATCATCTTGCGAAGAGCCATCTCCTAATTTACCGATATACATACCTGGTCTTAATCGGATGTGTTCTTTCCAATCAAGGGTTTTTATACTGTCTTCGTTATAATTTGCTTCTGCCATAGTTTAATTATTTTGATAAAAGCTTAAGCTAATCCTGCTAAACATTAAATCTAAAATGCATTACATCGCCATCTGCCACCACATATTCTTTTCCTTCAACTCTCAATTTCCCATTATCTCTGCAAGCCGCCTCCGAACCATATTTCACAAAATCATCATAGGCTATAACTTCTGCTCTAATGAATCCTCTTTCAAAATCAGTGTGTATCACACCTGCTGCTTGTGGCGCTGTCATTCCTTTGGTGATGGTCCAAGCACGAACTTCTTTTACACCAGCTGTAAAGTAGGTTGATAGGTTTAATAATGTATAAGCAGATTTAATTAATTTATTTACGCCTGGCTCCTCTAAACCTATATCTTGCAAAAAAGACTGACGATCTTCATAACTCTCCAAGGCAGCAATTTCTGCTTCCATGGCCGCAGTAATAATGATTACTTCTGCATTTTCGTTTTTCACAGCTTCCTTCACTGCCTCAACATGCTTATTGCCTGTTTTAACTGATGCCTCATCTACATTGCAAACATACATCACTGGTTTTGCCGTCAACAAATAAATATCTTCAATATGCTTTCTGTCTAATTCACTTACTGGTGCTGAGCGCGCTGCTTGGCCCGATTCTAAATGTTCTTTATAAATCTTCAACACTTCAAAAGCTTTTTTAGCATCTTTATCTGTGCCAACTTTTGCTGCTTTTTCTGTTTTTTGCAATTTCTTTTCTAAAGAGTCAAGGTCCTTTAATATCAATTCGTAGTCAATGGTTTCCTTATCTCTAACGGGGTTCACTTGCCCATCAACATGCACTACATTAGGGTCATCAAAGCATCTTAATACATGAAGAATTGCATCTGTTTCTCTAATGTTTCCTAAAAACTGGTTGCCCAATCCCTCACCTTTACTTGCTCCCTTTACCAAACCTGCAATATCTACAATCTCAACATTGGTGGGCAATACGCGTTCCGGACTCACTAATTTTTCGAGTACTGCCAATCTTTCATCGGGCACAGTAATAACACCCACATTGGGCTCTATAGTGCAAAAGGGAAAATTTGCTGCTTGCGCCTTTGCATTTGATAGGCAATTAAATAATGTTGATTTTCCCACGTTTGGTAAGCCTACTATTCCACATTGTAATCCCATACTAAAGCTTCTTTATTTTTTATTGATAATTTGTTATTTATACTTTTTAATAATCGGCAAATATAGTCATTTTGCGCCCTGTTTTTATGCTAAAAAATAATACAGTTTTCATAGTTTTCAACAATAAATAAAGTTTATGAACAAGCTTTTATAGCACAAGCAATTGCATTACTTTCGTCAAAATTTTTAAACTATGTCATCTTTCAAAGATTTAGAAAATATAAGCTCTCAAGTTAGAAGAGATATTGTGAGAATGGTGCATGCCGTTAATTCTGGGCATCCAGGGGGTTCACTGGGTTGTACCGATTTTTTAGTGGCCTTATACTTTAAAGTAATGCATCATCAGCCCAAACCATTTGATATGGATGGGCAAAATCAAGATGTTTTCTTTTTGTCAAACGGACATATTTCACCAGTTTTTTACAGTGTTTTAGCGCGTGCTGGCTATTTTGATGTTGCCGAGTTAGCTACTTTTAGAAAATTAAACTCACGTTTACAAGGGCATCCAACTACACATGAACATTTGCCTGGTGTAAGAATGGCATCTGGCTCACTTGGTCAAGGAATGAGCGTGGCCATTGGCACTGCACTGGCAAAAAAAATGAATGGTGATAAAAGTTTAGTTTATACTTTGCATGGCGATGGCGAATTGCAGGAAGGTCAAATTTGGGAAGCAGCACTTTTTGCCCCTGCCAAAAAAGTTGATAATTTAATTTGCACCGTAGACTATAACGGACAACAAATTGATGGCTCAACAGAACAAGTGTTGAGTTTAGGTAATTTAGCCCAAAAGTTTGAAGCTTTTGGTTGGTCGGTACTTGCCATTGAAAATGGGAACAATATGGAACAGGTGGTAAATGGCTTAGAAAAAGCTAAAACTATGACCGGTAAAGGTAAGCCAGTAATGATTATAATGACCACAGCCATGGGGTCTGGTGTTGATTTTATGATGGGAAGCCACAAATGGCATGGTGTTGCACCCAATGATGAACAATTAGCAACAGCCTTGGCGCAATTGCCAGAAACAGCAGGAGATTACTGATAAAAAATATAATGGAGCAAGAAAATTTAAGGTATGGCGACTTTGCTTATTTAAAAGTAAAGGAAATAACCAATTATGGCGCTTTTTTAGATACTGGTGCCGATAAAGATTTGCTCCTGCCATTTAGTGAACAAGCAAAAAAGGTTGAACAAGGCAAAGGTTATATTGTGGCCATTATTGTAGATGAATTAACCGAAAGGCCTATTGCTACTCAGAAATACAGAAAATATTTAAATGAAGATACTTCTGCTTTAACCGTAGGACAAGAAGTAGATTTATTACTTACACACTTTACCACACTTGGTGCCAATGTGATTATTGAAAATGAATTTGAAGGGTTAATTTATTCCAATCAAATTTTTAAAAGATTAAAAGTTGGGGATCAATTTAAAGGTTTTATAAAAGAAATAAGACCTAATGGAAAAGTAGATGTAGTGATACAGAAACAAGGTGTTGAAGCCATACAAAATGATACTGAAATTTTAATTAACTATCTTAAATTACATCATGGCTTTGCCGCTATTGGCGATTTTTCGGAACCAACGCATATTTATAGAGAATTAGGAATCAGTAAAAAAGCATTTAAAAAGGCTGTTGGAGGCCTTTACAAACAAAAAATCATAAGTATTACCGATACAGGTTTGCAACTCATTAAAGATATTTCATCTGAAGGAGGAGAATAGATCAAACCTGATCAAATTAATATTACTTTAAATCAAGGGTGTGCCCTAATTTATCCCTTTTAGTTTTTAAATAAAATTGATTGTGCTCATTCGAAGCAATTTCTATGGCCACATTTTCAACGATCTCTAAACCATAGCCAATTAAACCAGCTCTTTTTTTAGGGTTATTGCTCAATAATCTAATTTTGCTTACACCTAAGTCTCTTAATATTTGGGCACCAACGCCATAATCGCGTTCATCCATTTTAAATCCTAATTGAAGATTAGCCTCTACGGTGTCCAAACCTTCTTCTTGTAATTTATAGGCTTTAAGTTTGTTCAATAAACCAATTCCACGTCCTTCCTGGTTCATGTACAATACAATTCCTTTTCCTTCTTTTTCAACCATGGTCATTGCTGCATGCAGTTGTGGACCGCAATCACAGCGGCATGAACCAAAAATATCGCCA
>JBILPB010000171.1:0-6085 GCA_044374175.1 Bacteroidia bacterium
ATGAAATCCGTAGGTGCAGATTACTGGATAACCTCTAATGCTGGTGAAACCAATGAGAGTGGTTTTTCAGCTCTTCCAGGCGGTGAACGAAGCCACGGAGGAGAATACGTCAGCTTGGGTAAATTCGGTAGCTGGTGGAGCACTGACGTGGACGCATCGAGTAGTCCTTTTCTTCGCTACTTGGATTACCAAACTAACGCAATACACGTAGTTTCTAGCACCAAGAAGGAAGCCTTGTCTGTTCGTTGTTTAAAAGACTGATATTTTTGATTCTTTAGACCATTTGAACCTTTGAGCATTTGATAGTTTGAGCTTGCAAGGTACTGCCAATTATAGCATATTTGCAATAGTTGTGGGTTCATTTCAAATTTGAAAGTTAAGTTTTTTCATTTAAGTTTGTATGAGCTTTGCTTTTGTTACATCTGTTCCGCAGCCTATACTAACATGCGGCCTGTAAAGTGTAATTTTTATCGCAAACTTCAAAGCTTACAGACAAATTATGACTAATTTTGTGTCAAATATTGACTTATATTTATAAACAATAAACAAATAATTTAAACAAATATGTTACAGTTTTTTGTATCAGAAACATTTAAAGAAATATCATTTGATGGTAAACTTCAACTTCGTTATGCTATATCAAATTTTGGACGACTTGTAAGTTACACCAACGAACCCAAAGACGGACAATTTGTAAAAGGAACAACCATTGGAAAATACAGAATATTTCGCTATAAAATTCGTGACAAAGACAATAACTTAAAACATAGACATTATTTCTTTTATAAACTTGTTGCTAATTATTTTCTAGAGAAAACATCTGATGAACAAGTTTACGTTTTACATCTGGACTACAATATGGCAAACGATTATGTTGGCAACTTAAAGTGGGCAACAGAAGCCGAACAAAGGGCACACACCAAAGCAAGCCCATTTGTAATTGAAGCGAAAAAAAAGCTTGTAGCACATAGAAAAACAATAGATGGTCCCAAATTAACTGAGTCACAAGTGATTTGGCTAAAGAAAAAACTACTTGACCCCAACCGCAAAACACGCTTGAAAATACTTGCAAAAAAATTTGGTGTAACTACCATGACATTACATCGCATCAAGACAGGCGAAAACTGGAGTCATATAAAAGTATAAAGAATGATAAGTTAAAATAAGATACAACTATACTGCAAATTGGCAATAGCAGCTAGTTTCGCGCAAATTTTGAAGGTAGAACTCATTTTATGACAAAGACACTGCTTAACGTATTAATATTCATTTCGACAATTTCCAGTGCGGTTGGTCAATCAGGTTTTTACGACAGACTTGCAGACTCAACTTTGACCTTGACAGAACAAATCGTTAATTACGACCCAGCCTACTTTCAACTTGACTATCCAAATGGTGATATCCCGAAAGACAAAGGTGTATGCACTGATGTTGTAATTAGAGCTTACAGAAAATTTGGAATTGACTTACAGAAAGAAGTCCACGAGGACATGAAATCAAACTTTTCGAAATATCCCAAAAATTGGCGACTATCAAAGCCTGACAAAAATATTGACCATAGGCGAGTTCCCAACTTAATGACATTTTTTACAAGACACGGAACGACAAAACCAATTACGACCAACTCAAAGGATTATTTACCTGGCGACATTGTATGTTGGAATCTTGGTGGTTCAGTGACACATATTGGAATAGTGGTGAAAAAGAAATCAGCAGACGGGCAAAGACATTTAATCGTTCATAACATTGGTGGTGGACAGGTCACAGAAGACTGTTTGTTTAACTTCAGCATAATTGGACATTATCGGTATGAAAAGTGAAAGAAATACGAGTGCCAACGCTAATTTGCAAATAGTGATATGCGTTAAAGCGTATGATTAATCAGTTTCCCCGATTCAACTAATTTATGCAAGGATGGTTGGCATAGAGCGTCTTCCATAAATTTTAAGTGGTTGGCATGATGACAATCTGTACCAATAAAGTTAACCATATCTAATTCTATTAATTTTTCTGCTACTTTCTTAGCACTAGGAGAGTAATGTCCAGCTAAGGAGTTGATATTAATCTGAAATAACACATCCTTATCTTTCAATGTTTCATAACGTTTTGGATTGTTATACCAAAATGGATAGCGCTCTGGATGTGCAAGTATGATATTGTATCCGGTAGTTTGGAGCTCAAAAATAATGGCATCAATATTATCAGGTTCATTCAAATAACTTACCTCAATTAACAAATAGTTTTTACCAAAAGTCAGCAGTTTTTCGGTGTGAATTTTATCACTAAAATCGTAATCGAGATAATACTCTGCTGCAGCCTCAATGTCCATCTCAATTTTTTGCTTATTCAATTCAGCACGCAATTTTGAAAGGCCATCATTAATAATTTCTGGCGTATTTCGGTAATAATCACTCATGATGTGCGGTGTAGTGATTATTTTTTTATAGCCAAAAGCTTTAAAGGCTCTAATCAATTCAATACTTTCTTCCATAGATTTGGAACCATCATCAATACCTGGAATCAAGTGAGAATGCATATCTACTTGAATAAAATTGGCGATATCAATAGGAGGTAATTTTTTCTCTACACCAAATAATTTTCCAAAAAAACTCATTTTATTTAGTTGTTATAAAATGCTTGTCTAAACCAATCCATGGTGATTTTTAATCCATCAACCATTTTAACTTGTGGGTCATAACCAATATATTTTTTGGCACTCGAAATATCAGCTAAAGAATCTCTAATATCGCCAGGTCTTTCGTTTCTATGAATCGCGTCTATTTTTGAACCTGATACATTTTTCAAAATTTCATATAATTCTTTGATAGAAATTCTGTCAGAAACAGCAACATTAAATACCATAGGATCGCCAGCATTTTTTACAGAAAATAGGGCCTTTATGTTGGCTTCCACCGCATTCATTACAAAAGTAAAATCTCTTGTTTGGCCGCCATCACCATTTATGAAGGCAGGCTTATTAGAAAGCAATGCATCCATAAACAGAGGAATTGCAGCAGCGTATGGCCCTCCTGGATTTTGGCGAGGACCAAAAATATTAAAATATCTTAACCCTGTTATTTCCATTTGATAAGTTTTGGCAAACACATCAGCATATAATTCATTTAACAATTTTGTTACTGCATATGGCGATAAAGGATTTCCAATTTGCGATTCTACCTTAGGCAATACTTTACTATCGCCATAAACCGATGATGAGCTTGCATATACAAAGCGCTTTGCTTTTGCATCGCGGGCTGCAACAAGCATGTTTAAAAAACCATCAACATTTACTTTATTAGTTGCAATAGGGTTTTCAACGCTTCTTGGTACAGAGCCTAATGCTGCTTGATGTAACACATAATCTATACCAGCGCATGCCTTATTACAATCGTCAAGCGAACAAATATCACCATTAATAATTTCGAGATTAGAATGATGTTTAAAAGGCTCTAAATTACTGGCATAACCTGTGGCATAATTATCAAGCACTACCACTTTGCCTGCATTGTGATGAAGTAAATATTCTACTAAATTGGAACCAATAAAGCCAGCCCCGCCTGTTACTAAAAAACTTAAATTGCTTATTTGATTTGGATGATAGGCTTTATTGTACATAATGTTTATCTCTTTGAGTATTGTGCAGTGTAATATTCTTTATAGTTTCCTGAAGTAACGTTATTGAGCCATTCTTCGTTAGTTAAATACCATTCTACAGTTTTTTCTAAACCTTCTTCAAACTGTAAACTTGGTTTCCAACCTAGTTCTTTTTGTAACTTGCTTGAGTCGATGGCATATCTTAAATCGTGCCCAGCCCTGTCTTTCACAAACGTAATTAAACTTGCACTCGTGCCTTCTGCTCTATTGAGCTTTTTATCCATTATTTTACATAGCAAATGAATTAAATCAATGTTTTTCCATTCGTTATTACCGCCAATATTGTATGTTTCTCCAATTTTACCTTCATGAAAAATTAAATCAATTGCGGCCGCATGGTCTTCTACAAACAGCCAATCGCGCACGTTTTCTCCCTTTCCATAAACAGGTACAGGTTTCATTTGTTTAATATTGTTGATGGCCAATGGAATTAACTTTTCAGGAAAATGAAAAGAACCATAATTATTAGAACAGTTTGAAATTACTGCTGGCAGTTTATAAGTGTCGAAATAGGCTCTTACAAAATGATCAGAAGAGGCTTTACTGGCCGAGTAAGGGCTGTGCGGATCGTAAGAAGTGTTTTCAGTAAACAAACCTTCGGCACCCAAACTACCATAAACTTCATCGGTAGAAATATGGTAGAATTTTTTATCGGTAACAGCATTATCAATGTTTGCATTCCACAACTTTTTGGCTGCATTTAAAAGATTAACTGTGCCAATTACATTGGTAATTACAAATTCTAATGGATTACTAATACTTCTGTCTACGTGCGATTCAGCAGCCAAATGAATGATGCCATCAAAATGATATTGCTCAAATAAGGCTTGAATAAATTCAGCATCAGTAATATCACCTTTTACAAAAGTATAATTTGAGGCGTTTTCAATTGCAGTTAAATTGGCTAAGTTGCCTGCATAAGTTAGTTTATCCAAATTTACAACATTGTAGTGAGGATATTTTGTAACAATTCTTCTAACCACGTGAGAGCCAATAAAGCCAGCGCCACCCGTAATTAAAATATTTCTCTTTGTAGAATTCATACTATTTTAATTTTAATTCTTTTAAATTTAATTGCCAATTCCAAGCAGTTAATAACATATTTTCAAGATCTCTTTCTGCTTTCCAACCTAACTCATTATTAGCTAATTGAGTGTCGGCATACACTTTTTCAACATCGCCTGTTCTGCGGGAAGTAATTTCGTAATTGAGTTTTTGTTGGCTCACTTTTTCGAAAGCTTTTATTGTTTCGAGCACTGTAAAACCAAAACCTGTACCTAAATTAAAAACTTCATAATTACTTTTGTTCTTGCCTTCAAGCAAACGTTCTATAGCTACAACATGAGCCTTTGCTATATCAACAACATGAATGTAATCGCGAATGCAACTGCCATCTTTTGTATTGTAATCATCGCCAAAAACCAATAATTTTTCTCTTATTCCCACAGCTGTTTGCGTAATCATGGGAACTAAGTTATTAGGCGCACCAATAGGATACTCACCAATTAAAGCACTATCGTGGGCGCCAATAGGATTAAAATATCTTAATGAAATTACATCAAGTGAAGTAGATTTTACCACATCTGATAAAATTTGCTCTGCCATCTGCTTTGTTTGCCCGTAAGGTGATTCAGGCTTTTTCATGGGTGTTTCTTCGGAAACTGGCAAGCTATCTGGCTGCCCATAAACGGTACATGAAGATGAAAAAACGATATTTTTTACCTTAAACTTAATCATAGCATCCAGCACATTTATGAGTGAAAGCATGTTGTTTTGATAATAAAGCAAAGGATTTTCTACAGAATCGCCAACTGCTTTTAAGGCTGCAAAATGAATAATGGCATCAATGTTTTTTTCTGTGGTAAAAAGATTTTCCAATGCAGTTTTATCGCACAAATCAAATTCATAAAATAGAGGTTTTGTACCACTAATTTGTTCCACTTGATTAAGAACACCTGACAAAGAGTTTACTAAGCTATCTATTACAATTACCTCAAATCCTTTGGCTTGAAGTTCCACAATTGTATGTGTGCCTATATACCCTGTGCCGCCTGTTACAAGTATTCTTCTTTTAATCATTCAATGCTTTCTTATTATTCTAATAACGTGCAAATGTAACAATTGAATTGAAATAATTATGTGCCTAAAATCATAACCTCAATTTTTTAATAATTTTATGAAGAGGCTTGTTAAGCGCAAGTATATGTAAATTGATAATAATCTGTAATTTAGGATATAAACTTGATGTGCCAAGTCCATTAAAAAAAGTTACCTTTGCACGCTTATTTTTAAAATATGACCACCCAACAAGAAATAGAAAGAAGAAGAACCTTTGGTATTATTAGTCATCCAGATGCGGGTAAAACTACACTTACAGAGAAATTGCTGTTGTTTGGAGGCGCCATTCAAAGTGCTGGTGCTGTAAAAAGTA
>JBILPB010000295.1:0-6082 GCA_044374175.1 Bacteroidia bacterium
AATTTCTTTGCCGAGGCCTTTCCAACCAAAAATATATTCGATAAACACAGCACCGGCAAGCAAACCTGCAAACCAACCACTCACTGCAGTTACCACCGGATTCATGGCATTGCGCAAGGCATGGTTAATTAGTACTGCCCTGTTGCTTAACCCTTTTGCACGTGCGGTTCTTATAAAATCTTGCGAAAGCACATCTAAAAACGAGCTTCGCGCCAATTGTACCACTACCGATAAGGGTCTTATGCCAAGGGTAAATGCGGGTAAAATAATATTTTTTAATTGCATGGTACTGCCTTCGCCAAAATCGTCAATAGTGTATAAACTGCCTGTCATGTTAAGACCAGTGTAGGGTCCCCAAACAAAACCAAAAAGCCAAGCAATAATTACAGCCATAAAAAAGGAGGGTCCGGCCATACCAAAAACGGTAAACACTAAAAAAAAATTATCGACCCAAGTGCCTTTGCGGGAAGCAATGTAGCCCCCAATCATAACGCCTACTATGGTTGCAAAAAGCATACTCACCAGCGCCAATAAAGCAGTTTGAGGCAAGGCCACTGAAATAATTTCTGACACTTCGCGCTTGGAGGTGTAAGACCTACGCAAATAAGGCCATTTAAGCGCTACGCCTTGTTGGGTGTTGATATTAAACAACAGATTTCCATTGTACTTTTGTGGATCAAAATAAGTACTCATTACCGTATTGGATGTGGCATGCACACTTATGGGCGACAAATCGTTAATGTATAAAAAATATTGTTTCCATAAGGGTTTATCTAAACCTAACTCTTTGTTAATAGCGGCTAAAGCTTGCGGATCGGAACGCTGACCTAACATCATACGCGCTGGATCGCCCGGCAAAGCATTAAAAATTAAGAAAATAAGTGTAACCACTCCGTACATCACTAATAAACCATACAATAGTTTTTTAATGATGTAGCTTGTCATAGTTGCGTTTAAAGATTTTTGATTTACGATTTACGAATGGGGATTTTTGATTTCCGATTGATTCTTTAGAATTTAGAATTTAGGATTTAGAACTTAGAATTTAGAATTAGAATTTTTTAATTTATTTGAGCGGATGTTTTGCTTTGAATTCTTCAAATGTAGGAAAATCATTGTAATGCCACATATCTACCACAGTACCTTTTTTCAACAATACCAAACCTGGATTAGAACGAATAATGGTTTTTAGTGTCGTTTCATCAGTCGTGTAAAAATCGAAGGCAGCTTGTACCTCATGTCTAAATGCTTCTATTTCGGTATCTACACTGGCCGACATGCCAATCACAGGAATTTTAGCTTTATCGCACTCGGCCACAAAAGGATTTATTTTTTTTGCAAAAACTTCTTTTTCTGTTTTACTGATGTTGTAGCAAACCAATAAAAAAGTGTAACCTTCTTTGCTTAAAATATCTACGGTGTATTCCGATCCATTTTTGCTGATACTAAAATCATGAATCGGTGGCTTATCGCCTTTGCGAATCATTTTATCAATACGGTCAACAAACTTGTAGGTGCTATCGGCTTTGCCAATTTCGGCTGGTGTAAACTCATATTTCTTGCCCTCTTTTTCGTAAATAAATACCATTACAATACTGTCTGTAATTGCTCCTGGAGGAAGCTTCATGCCTTCCTGAATATTTTTACCAATAGCATAGGGTCTGAAATCAATGACTGGCAAATGTTGGTGAGTGTATACCGTAAAGTAGGTAATAAAAATGGTTGAAAAACCCAACAAATAATAATCGCCTTTGGCCTCAAATAAAGAAACCGTTTTATTTCTATAAATAAAGATGGGGAAAATAAGCACCAGTAAAATAATGTCTTTGGTAAATGAGCCCCAAGGGGTTAATTTAAGGGCATCGCCAAAGCAACCACAATCTGTTACTTTATTAAAATAGGCAGAATAAAAGGTAAGAAAAGTAAAAAATACAATCATGCCCATTAACGACCAAGCTGTTGCCTTTGGCCATGTTCCGCTGAGGGTGGTAACACCAACCACCACTTCAAAAATACATATAAGCATAGCCAAAACAAGTGCAGCGGGCTTAAGCCACTCCATACCAAATACATCAAAATATTCACCTAACTTGTAGGAGAAACCAATGGCATCATTGGCTTTAATTAATCCGGAAATAATAAAGAGTGTTCCAACTAAAAAACGGCAAAGGGCTACAAGGTATTTCATAAATAATAATTAATTAGTGCGTAAATTTATATGCTTTTAAATAGAAATGAATTGAATTTTTAAAATTTTAGCAGGTTTTAGCAATTTTCTTGCCAATATTTTTTAATGTTATTGTGCTGAAAGATGTATTGCCACAGATTCACAGATTAATAAAATAAAAATTCTCAATTTAACGCAAAGGCGCAAAGAATTCGCAAAGAACGCGAAGTAAAAAAGTAAAACATTTTCAAATTAAATTGGCACATTGTAAAATTGGCACATTGCCACATTAAAAAATGTTTACTTTTGCACTTCAAATCATAGTTATGCAGGAGTTTATATTAACCTTAGTTGTAATATTTGTGCTGTTTAAAGTTTTTGGTAGACCCACCGTTATTAACTTTAATCAACATAACCACCAAAAACCAGATGGAAAAATTAAAGTGACCGCTTCAAATAACAAAAAAAATCAAGCTAACGATGATGGCGAATACGTTGATTACGAAGAAATAAAATAGATTTCTCACTTTTTTATAACAATCCTGCAAAAGCCTGTAAAATATACAGGCTTTTTTGTTTTCTTTGCCTTTCAACTAAATCAGCATTAACATTTTATCATTTATGAAAGATTTTAATTTCAAATCTATTTTGCCGCATCTTTTGGTGGTGCTGGTATTTATGGTGCTTACCATCGTGTATTTTAATCCATTGCTATCGGGCAAAGCCATCAATCAGGGTGATGTTGAGCGATTTAAAGGCATGAGTAAAGAAATTGTAGATTACAGAGAGACTTACCACAAAGAACCTTTATGGACTAACGGTATGTTCAGTGGTATGCCAGCTTATCAAATATCGGTATTGTATCCAAGCAATTGGGTGCGTCCGCTTATAAAGTTAACAGCAATGGGCATCCCCCACCCTGCCTGCATCATTTTTTTATGCATGCTTGGTTTTTATTTTTTACTGCTCACTTTTAAAGTCGATCGGCTGCTAGCGGCCGCGGGTGCTGTTGGCTTTGCGCTTTCCTCCTATTTTGTTATTTTAATTGAAGCTGGTCATAATCCAAAAGGCTATGCCATTGCCTACATGGCACCTGTAGTAATGGGAATTATGATGGCTTATCGTGGTAGAATGTGGCTGGGTAGCGCCATTGCAGGTATTGCACTATCATTAGAATTGGCCTCAAACCATTTACAAATTACCTATTATTTGGCCATGCTCAGCGGCGTTATTGTAACTGGCGAATTAGTAAATTCATTGGTTACAAAGCAATTGGGTAATTTTATTAAATCAAGCGGCATGTTGCTTGTAGCTGCATTACTTGCTGTTTTACCCAACATCACAAACTTATTGGTAACCGAAGAATACGGCAAATTTACCATCCGTGGCGCCTCCGAATTAAGTGATGAAAAGCAAAACAAAACATCGGGCCTCGACCGCGATTACGCCACACAATGGAGTTATGGCATTGCCGAAACCTTTACCTTAATGATTCCCAACTTTAAAGGTGGCGAATCGCAAGCCATTGGCGATAACAAAAAAGCTTTAGCTGATGTAAATCCAGAAATGCGTCAATATGTTGGCCAATCTACCGACCAATATTGGGGCGACCAACCATTTACTTCGGGACCAGTGTATATTGGGGCATTAATTTGTTTCTTATTTGTATTGGGTATGCTGATTTTGAAGGACAATTTAAAATGGTATTTATTGACTGCCACTATTTTAGCGATTATGCTTTCGTGGGGTAAAAATTTAATGGGTTTAACCAATTTCTTTATGGATTACTTGCCAGGTTACAATAAATTTAGAGCGGTAAGTATGACTTTAGTGATTGCAGAATTTACCATGCCACTTATTGCTATTTTAGGTGTGCGCGAAGTGGTTTTAAACCCAAACATTTTAAAAGAAAAACGCAATTCATTTTACATTGCATTAGCTGCTACGGCTGGACTTTGTTTGTTATTTTATATTATGCCAACCACTTTCCAAGATTTTTATAAAGATGGAGAATATGAAAGTGTAAGTGCTCAAATTAAGAAAAGCGGGGCTGCTGCCGAGCAAATTCAACAATTTATGAGCGGAATGGAAACGGCACGCATTAGTATTTTTAAAGCCGATGCCTTGCGCAGCTTTCTTTTTATTGTGTTGGGCGCAGGTTTATTATTTGTTTATTCATTAAAGGCTTTCAACAAAAATTATTTGTATGCAGGTTTAGGTTTATTGATATTAATTGATTTGTGGGCAGTAGATAAAAGATATTTAAATGATAAGAATTATGTTTCTAAAAGCAGCATGGAAACACCTTATTTACCAAGTCCTGCTGATGAACAAATATTGAAAGATCCAGATCCACATTACAGGGTAATGAATGTTTCTTTGAGTCCATTTCAGGATGCAACCACTTCTTATTTTCATAAGTCGATTGGTGGTTATCATGGCGCCAAATTAAGAAGATATCAGGATTTATATGAGCGTCAAATTTCGAAAAACAATATGCAAGTGTTGAGCATGCTTAATGCCAAATATTTCATCGTGCAAAATCAACAAAGTGGTGAGTTATTGGCGCAAAGAAACCCAAGTGCTATGGGCAACGCATGGTTTGTAAAAGAGTTAAAATGGGTGGCTAATCCTGATTCTGAACTTAATGCCTTAACCAATTTTAATCCAGCATTTACAGCCGTTGTAGATAAAAAGTGGGAGAAAGATTTACCAAGTGGAGCTTTCCAATTTGATTCTACTGCAACTATAAAATTAAAAAGTTACAAAGCCGATGAGTTAGTTTACGAAGCTCAAGCTGCAACAGCACAAATGACGGTGTTTTCAGAAATTTATTATCCCAAAGGCTGGAATGCCTATGTGGATGGAAAATTAACACCTCACCTTGGAGTAAATTATGTATTACGCGCCATGGTATTGCCTGCAGGTAAACATGAAGTGGTATTTAAATTTGAGCCTGAAGCCTACTATAAAGGAGAAAAAATTGCCATGGCAGGTTCTATTTTATTATTTTTATTTGTAATTGCTGGTGTATTTATGCAAATTAGGAACAATAAGGAGGCAGTTTAAATCCAATCATTACTTGATTTACAGTCGTGTTTTTTTAAATGTTTCTAAAGTTTAATTATCTTTTTTTAATTATTGGTATAGATTAATCTTATTCAAAAGTGAAAAACAAGTTAGCTTTTTGTATATTCCTGTGTAAGTTCTTTTCAATAGCAGGAGTTTTTTCCCAAAACATCCAAGTCTCAAGTTCACTTGGTTATGGCATTGAAACTGGTGGCAAAATGACCCAAGATGCCAATGGCAATATTTATTGTTTTGGCATCTTTACAGATACAATGAAATTAACAAGCAATATTTATGCTGTTTCTAATGGAAATTTCGATTGTTATATCATAAAATTTAATCGTTATATGCAACCTCAATGGATTAAAACTATTGGCGGTGCTGGCGCAGAAGGTGCAGGTGCTATCAGTTATTTTGGCGGAAAATTATTTTTAGGTGGCTGGTATGGTGCTGTTACGGTTATCGATAACGACACCCTTGATTATAATTTCAATTGTATTGCACCTGGTTTTATTGCCAGCATGGACACTTCAGGAAATTTTATCAAAGCAAAAGATTTCAACACTCCCAATAGTGTAAATTTAGCCATCAATGCCTTAGAAGTAAATCAAACAGGTTTGGTTATCGCTGGAGGAGTTAAGGGTCAATTTGATTTTGGAAACAACCAATATATTTCAACAGTATTAACAGGAAATGAAAATGACATTTTTGTTGCCCGTTTAGACACCGCCTTTACATGCAGTTTTGCATTGAAAGCCGGAAGTAGCGCTGGCATTCAAAATGGCAATGATGGAGCACAAACCCTGCAAATTGATACTTTAGGAAATATATACATAGCTGGCTTTT
>JBILPB010000172.1:0-5992 GCA_044374175.1 Bacteroidia bacterium
CAATGCTCTTACTTACTGTTTTGAAATTCTTTTTAATGAAACAATTCCTTCATTGTTTGTAACCTCTATGAAATAGGTACCCTTTGCTTGATCGATTGCATAATCAATCAATTTTGTGTTTTGAAAGCTTTGTGACTTCAATTCTTGTCCAATTATTGAAATTAAACGAACTTTAACAAAGGCTTGCTCATTGGTAAATTGAATGGATATGTTTTCTGATGTTGGATTTGGGAATAACACAAAATTAGCATTCAATTCATTTTCTGCAATACCAACAACGGTTATTATGTTGCAATCAGCAGTATCAAGGCAGGTTCCATTATTTATGATTACTGCATAGTTACCACTTGTTAATGCTGTAAACGATTGATTTGTTTCGCCAATAATATCTGCATAATTGTTGTTGCAATCTACCCACTGATAATTTGCACCAGCAAGGTTTGCAGTTAATGTTTGACCTACTTGAGAAACTGTGTTTTGAGTATTACTTATAGTTAGATTTAAAGTTATCGTGGAATCGCAACCATTCGTATTTGGAGTAACGTAAGTGGCAGTATTGTTTGAACTGGTGTAAGTGATTCCATTAATCCATGTAAATGTATTACAAGCCGATACCACATCGATTGATACACTAGGTTGGTTAATTGTTAGGTTTAACGTAATTGTTGAATCGCAACCTGCAGCATTAGGAATTACCTGTGTTGCTGTGTTATTAGAACTTGTGTAAGTAATTCCATTTATCCAAGTGTATGCGCCACAAGCGGATTGAATATCAGTAGACGAACTTGATTGGGTGCTGATTGTTAAATTTAAAGTAATTATTGAATCGCATCCAGCCGCATTAGGAATTATCTGTGTTGCTGTGTTGTTAGAACTTGTGTAGGTAATGCCGTTTATCCAAGTATATGTGCCACAGGCCGCTTGAAAATCAACAGCTGTTGTTGGCTGACAATTGCCAGATGCAAACTTTTGAATATAAACCTCTGAGTCTGCACCAACAGCAACTAAGTTGGTAACACCGTTTCCTGGATTAAAATCAACAGTAGAATCGAAGTAACCGGTGGCTAACATATCACCTGCAGCATCAATGGTAATTGATTGCCCAAGATCAATGGAATTAGCTCCAATTTTTACTGCCCAAATAAAGTTGCCATTCTCATCTAACTTTTGATAATAGATATCTGAAAATCCTGCTGAGGTAAGATTTAATGTTGCTGGTCCTGGATTAAAATCTGCAGTTGAAGTAAATTCGCCCGTTGAATAAACATTGCCTTGGGCATCTGTGTCAATAGCATAGCCAAAATCATCGCTTGAACCACCCATTTTTTTAACCCAAATAAAATTACCGTCAACATCTAATTTTTGGACAAAAATATCGCGTCCACCACTCGATGTAATATTTGCTACACCTACTCCTGGGTCAAAATCAGCTGTGGTTGAAAAATAACCCGTAGTTAAAACATTACCATTGGCGTCAATACTAATTGATTGGCCAACATCCCAACTTGAGCCACCCATTGATTTAGCCCAAACCAAATTTCCACTAGCATCTAATTTTTGAATAAATGCATCAAGCTGTGTTGAAGTGAGGTTCAATGCTCCTGCACCTGGGTCGAAATCAACCGTTCCTACAAAGAGGCCAGTTGTATAGACATTTCCAGTTGCATCTGTGGTGATGCCAAATCCTCTGTCAGGATTTACACCTCCAATATTTGTAGCCCATTGGAAGTTTCCATTTGCATCTAATTTTTGAATAAAAACATCAACATTTCCGTTTGAGGTAAGACTCAATGTTCCTGCCCCGGGATCAAAATCTGCTGTTCCACTAAACTCACCTGTGGTGTATACATTTCCATTGGCATCGGTTGCAAGTGCGTTTCCAAAATCATCACCAGTGCCACCCATGGATTTAGCCCATAAAAAGTTTCCATTGGGATCGAGTTTTAATACAAAAATATCTCTTGCTCCGTTTGAAGTAAGCGTGGTAACACCCGCTCCCGGGTCGAAGTCTGTAGGCCCAAAGAAGTGCCCTGTTACTAATATATTTCCATTTTGATCTAACGCTATTGAAAGTGGTACATCATTTTGTGCAGATCCAATTGCTTTTACCCATTGAAAGTAGCCATTTGCATTTAATTTTAAAATAAAAATATCATATCCTCCATTGCCCACTAAGAAATTGCCTGCAGGGCCTGGGTCAAAGTCTACAGCGAGTCCTTGAAAATATCCAATGGTATATACATTGCCACTTGCATCGGTTGCAATGTCGGTGCCAGCATCATAAGAGCTGCCACCAACTGCACCTGCCCATAAAAAAGTTGGAGTTTGTGCTTTTAAATTAGTGCATGAAAGCACCGCAGCTAATATTACCAATAAGTACTTATTTATCATCTCTGTTTTTTTTAGTTTAAAATATTTCGTAGAATAAATTTGTTGCGCTTAACCACTATTTAAAGATAGTTTGAGCAATTTGTTTTTAATGTTAATGCCGCGAATGTATTAATTTTATTTGATAGCTGACATTAGGCTTGCCTGATGTTCAATATAAACAAGCAATCTAAAATTAATATTTTGAGCAAGAATTGAGCTATCAATAAAAAAAATTATTGCAAAAGGTATTGAAGCGGAAATCCTTTTTGCAGCAAAGTGCAAAAAGATTGCAGCAAAAAGACCGACCTTAGCGCCAAACGATAGCTTTAGTTTTAACTGGATTTAGCGCTAAGGATTTGCCCAAGTATGCAGTAGTTTATCTGTTTATTATCTAATTTTGACTATTTAATGGCTTTGTTGCATTTAAAATATAACTAGCTTTACATCATGATGCAAAAAATTCTTTATTTTTTATTGTTGAATTGTTCTTTCGTTCAAGCGCAAAACCTAAATTACTATTTCGGTAATATGCACGCCCACACTTCCTATTCTGATGGAAACAAAGATAGCGTAACATCAGGAATGACAACGCCTTTGCAAGGGTTTAACTATGCTAAACAAAGTACACAAATTGATTTTTATGGTATTTCAGAACACAATCATTACAGCGCTGGCATGCCTTCGCCCATTTATTATAAGAAAGGGTTGGCCGATGCAAATGCAGCTACTATTGATGGGCAATTTGTAGCCATGTATGGCATGGAGTGGGGCGTAATATCTAGTGGCGGACATATGTTAGTATATGGTTTTGATTCGCTTTGTGGTTGGGATTTTGGACCGCAAGAAATTTATGTACCTGAAGCAGATTACAGCAAATTGTATAGCGTAATCAATAGAAAAAGTAACAGCTTTGCTTACTTGGCGCATCCACAAAATGATGATTATAACAATTTATTTACACAAAGTTTTAATGCTGTTGCAGATCAAGCTATTGTTGGTATGGCTATGCGCAGCGGACCGGCATTTTCTACTAATAATAATTACTCAAATCCCACTACATCAAGTTATTTAACTCGTTATAATGATGCCTTAAAACGTGGTTATCATGTGGGGCCAGGTATTGATCATGATACACACAATTCAGTATTTGGCCGACAAACAGCAGGCCGTTTGGCTGTATTGGCGCCAATTTTAAACAGAGCTGAAATTTATAATGCGTTTAGGCAAAGAAGATTTTATGCTACTGATGATTGGAATGTGGAAGTTAATTTTACGATACAAAATCAACCGATGGGAAGTATTATTACCAGTGCTGGTAATCCAACTTTAAGTGTTAGTATTACTGATCCTGATAGTGAGTCAATCAGCAGTATTGTTGTATATAGTGGTGTGGCTGGAAGTGGTAATGCACCTACAGTTTTAACAACGGTGAATAATAGCAACACATTAAATTATACCCATACTGCAACTAATAATTTAAATTACTATTATTATCTGTATATCACACAAGCAGATGGCAATAAAATTTGGACAGCACCTATTTGGTACACAAGAAATGATAATTTTATTGTACAATCACCGGTTGCAAATTTTGTAGATACACTTCAGGTGTGTAGCAATAATCCAATTGTATTTGAAGATAATTCAACCAATAATACAAATGCCTGGTGGTGGAGCGCTCCAGGTGCTTATCCCATTAATTCATCTTTGCAACATCCGACCTTTAGTTTTCCCAATGCGGGAACTTATCAAGTTAGTTTGGTAGTTTCAAATCAAGCTGGAAGTGATACTATCACAAAGAATATTACGGTACAGGCTTCACCAAATATAAGTATACAAGCAGTTGACAGTATCTGTAAAGGTGCAAGTGTAACATTGGTGGCCTCTGGTGCAAATACATACGTGTGGAGCAATAATGTAAATAATGCAAGTAATATGGTTAGCCCGCAAGTGAATTCGAATTATACAGTAACGGGATATCAAAATAGCTGTTATGATACAACGAGTGTTTCTGTAAATGTTTATCAGGCATTAATAACACCAAGTATAACAACTAATGGTGATACTTTAATTTCTAATTATTTGAATGGCAATCAATGGTATTATTACTACAATGCTATTGCTGGTGCAACACAAAATCAATATTTACCTACAATCACAGGAATTTATCAAGTGCAGGTGAGTGATAGCTTGGGTTGCAAATCAGAGTTTTCATTGCCAGCAGGTGTAACGCTAGGTGTTGCTCAAAATGATTTTGAATTGAGAAATTCATATAAAATTTTTCCCAATCCAAGCAATGGAATTATCCATGTTAGTAGTGAAGCAGTCCATTTTAATGTTAATGTAGAAGTGCTCACGATGACTGGTTATTTGGTGCATAAACAGGAAATTATAGAATGCAGTTTTGCGAGACCAACTGCAATTAATTTATCTCATTTAAGTAAAGGTGTCTATTTGATTAAGTTTCAAACTGACATTGGTGTTTTTGAAAGTAAAGTGCAAATAGATTGAAAATAATTCAACTAATTTTATAAAATTAGTTGAATTATTTTATCTGTAAAAGAATAAAACTGTAAGTCATGACACACTGCTATGTGGAACACGAATGGTTTACATGCAGGTGATTATATTTCACGCCAATTGGTTATAAATAATTTAGGTGATAGCATTGAAATATTTCTGAGTATACAATTGTTAGCAAGTGTTGTAAAAAGCCAAAATCAATCCAAGCAACAATAATTTTAGGTTATTCCAAATCCAGCTTCTGATGAGGTAAACATATCTTTAAATCAAACGCATCATTTGGCATATCAATTTTATATCACTGATGTGAATGGCAAAAATATTTCACTGGAAAATGTACAACAACATCTCGAAAAAGGAAATAGGATTTTTTCTTTTGATGTAAGTGGTTTGAGCAATGGCTTATACTTTTTAAAATTAATAGGGCAACAAGAAGTGTTTACGCATAAACTCCTAGTAAAGCATTGATGCGCTTTTTCATCTGAAAGGCTATTGTTTTCTTATTAACAATTTACGATTAACTGTTCATTAAATTTTTTGTTCCCATTAAGGATGCATTAATTTATTAATATGTTTGTAAAAAATAATTTAATGAAACCACTTTACAAACTCAGTTTAATTTTAGTACTCTTTATTTCGGCATGCCATAAAAATGAGGTAGAGCCAACCGTGAACAAAAAAGCAAGTAGTACCAATCAAGTAGTAACTACCCTCATCGAAGGTTTTGAAAGCGGTACAAAAACAGCTTATACTGCTGCTGATGTAACCCTGTCATCAGGCATCTGGAATTTAAATGATGCACTTATAGGCAACAGTGCCAGTGATCGCAAAGTTGGAACACAATCGGCACGTGTTAGAAACAGTGGTAAATTAACCATGAAATTTGATAAAACAACTGGTGCTGGCACCGTTACAATTCAACATGCCAAATACGGAACAGATGCCAATGGTACCTGGCAATTATGGTATAGTGTCAATGGTGGTACAAGCTATTTACAAGCTGGTGCAAATGTTACTACTTCTTCAACTGCATTAGCAACAGCATCATTTACCATTAATATGGCTGGCAATGTACGCATTGAAATTCGTAAAACAGATG
>JBILPB010000044.1:0-20707 GCA_044374175.1 Bacteroidia bacterium
CCTTTATCAATAACCATAATTTTATCAGCCTTTCTTATGGTGGAAAGTCGATGTGCAATAACAAAAGAAGTACGGCCAACCATTAATTTATCAAGTGCTTCCTGCACCACTCTCTCCGATTCTGAATCTAATGAACTAGTAGCTTCATCCAAAATTAAAATAGCTGGATCTTTTAAAACTGCTCTGGCTATAGCAATACGTTGTCTTTGTCCGCCCGATAATTTAATGCCACGTTCACCTACCATTGTATCAAACTTTTCTGGAAAACTTTCAATAAAATCAAAAGCATTGGCTTTTTTTGCTGCCTCTTGTATCTCGCTCAAAGTAGCATCAGGTTTACCATAAGCAATATTTTCTTTGATAGTCCCACCAAACAAAAGTACATCCTGCGGTACAATGGCCATATTATTTCTTAAGTCGGTAAGGTTATAACTTTTACAATCCTTTCCATCAATTAAAATTGTACCACTTTCAACATCATAAAATCTTAACAACAAACCAACAAGGGTACTTTTTCCTGATCCACTGGGCCCAACAATAGCAATTGTTTCACCTCTTTTGCCCTCAAAAGAAATATTCTTCAGCACTTGAATTTCCTTTCTAGAAGGATAGGTAAATGCTACTTGGTCAAAAACAACTTTACCTTCAATCCGTGTTTTAATCCCTTGAGGCGCTGTTATATCAAGCACCTCAGCCTTTTCATCAAGTATCTCAAAAACTCTTTCAACAGCCCCAACAGCTTTTTGAATCTGTGCGTATAATTCGGCAATACCTCCAAAGCTTGCACCAACAAAAGCAGAATATAAAATAAAAGATATTAAATCGCCAATTAACAATTGATTTTGTGAAGCCAGTACAACACCATACCATATGACTGCTACAATGGCACCGAACAAACAAAAGATAATAAATGATGCAAAAGCACCCCGATATTTACCACCCAAAATACCAATTTTTACAATTTCTTCGGTACTTTGGCGATAACGTTTATTTTCAAAAAACTCGTTCGCAAAGGCCTTTACATTGGTTATCCCTTGTAATGTTTCTTCAATAATGGTATTTGATTCAGCAATTTTTTCTTGTACCTGCCGTGATGTTTTTCTTATAAAGCGGCCAAAAATAACAGCCGCCACAGCCACTATTGGCACAATGGCCAACATCATTAAAGTAAGTTTTGGGGAAATAACTACTAAAAGTATAATGCCGCCAATCACCAATATAAACTGACGCAGAAATTCTGCAATTGTTGTAGTGAGTGTATCTTGTATTTGCGATATGTCGGCCGACATTCTTGAATTTAAATCGCCAACACGCTTTTGCACAAAAAAGGACATTGGTAAAGTAATTAAATGAGCATAAACAGCTTGTCGCAATGAAGCTAAAGTATTTTCGGTATAATTTACAAATAGGTAAACTCTAAAATAGGAACAAATACTTTGACCAGTGAGCACCAAAATCAATAAAAGGCCAATCTCGTTTATTTCTTCAAAGTTTTTATTTTCGATGGTTTTTACCAATTTACCCAATAACATTGGAAAAAGCAAAGCAGTAGCTCCAGTGAGCAATAAAAAAAACAAGCCTAAATACAATTTCCATTTGTGCTCACCAATGTATGTAAACAGCCTTTTGGTTTTTTGAATAGACTGCTTATTTATTTTTGCTTTTGGTAAATCTTCTGTATCATCGGCATTAAAACCCCGTTTTTTGGCCATAATTTTTTTTTGAATGGCAAAGGTATGTTATTCAAATTATCAAATGTCATTTAAAAGTTAATATGGCAAAATCTTTGAAATTTTCTCTTTTAATTTTAAAAATTCTCTTTTATTTTATTGAATTTTTATAATTCAGGGGAGTTTTATCTTTAAAAACTTTCGAAAATAAAAAATATTAACTAACATTGTCCATTATAAATCCGTAATTAATAACGTAAATCGTATTTAATATCGTAATGAAATATACCACTCAAAAGTTTTTATCTTCAATAATATTATCATTTTTTTTATTCCTAGCCATTGCTAATAGCGCCAAAGCACAATTTTGGACTGAGGATTTTGCAACAACTAATTTTGCAGGTATTGCTGATGGTTATATTGGTGCAAATCCTGGAGCCTGGACGTTAACTACATTGCCAGGTAATAATGTTGGAGGATTCCCAAATGTGTGGTACATCAGTTGCACGGAATCAAGTATGCAGCCCAATAATTGTGGAGATGTTTGCCCGGGAATTCCGGTACCACCGCCTACGCCATATGTGGCCCAGAGTTTACATATTGGAACAGGTTTATTAGGAGATAATGGTGCTTTGTATTTAGAAACCGGAGGCAATGCAACAGATACTGAATTGAGAATTGAAAGCCCAACGATTAATTGCACAGGCCAAACAACTATTAACTTATCATTCAATTATATCGAATTTGGTGAAAGCAGTAACGATAATGCTCAGGTTTGGTATTTTGATGGTATTACATGGGCACTTCTTTCTGATATGCCAAAAACCAATTGTGGTGATGGCCAGGGCGGCCCCTGCAATGTGGTACCATGTGATGGTCTATCTCAAGGATTTTGGACAGCATTTTCTATCGCTTTGCCAGCATCTGCAGACAACAACCCCAATGTTAAAATCGGATTTTATTGGCAAAATATAGATGATGGTGTTGCTACCGACCCTTCCATAGCCATTGGTTCAATAGCACTTACAAGTCCAACAACTGCAAACACAATTACTGCAGGTAATTTAATTGGTCCTTTTTGTGCGGGGGCCACAGCTAATTTACCTTTTGCAAGTACAGGTACCTTCAACACTGGCAATATTTATACAGCACAATTGAGTGATGCTTCAGGAGTCTTTGGTACCCCTCCTACATTTTTAGGTGATTTTACAAGTACAGCTAATGTTGGTAGTATTCCATTAACTTTCCCAGCCAATACCCCAACTGGTGCTGGATACTTGATTCAAATTGTTTCAAACGCACCTAATGCAACTTCGACCACCATTGGGCCATTTACAATTAACGCAGCTTTACCGTTAAGTGTAACTGTTAATGCTAATCCAGGCACTGCAATATGCCCAGGAGAATGTGTTATATTTACTGCTACACCCACTAACGGTGGTGCTGCACCAACCTATCAATGGCAAGTAAATGGTGTAAATGGCACAGCTCCCTCAACCAATGCCACTTATGAAGATTGTAATTTACAAGCTGGAGATCAAGTTACTGTAATTGTAACATCAAACTTAGCCTGTGTTTCTAACTCACCTGCTTCTTCAACGGCTCAAACCATAACTATTGTGGCAACAGTTCCTTTTAGCATTACGTTGAGCACTAGCCCAAGTCCATTTACTATTTGCTCTGGAGATACAGTTAGTTTATTTGCATCAACAACTAATGGAGGCCCCACTCCAACCTTTGCTTGGACAGCTAATAATATTTTATTACCTGGTTTTAACAATGACACCTTGGTTTATAGCGGCACACCAATTCCTTTAACAGATGGCACTGAAATATGCGTTATCGGAACTTCCTCAATTCCAGGCTGTGTAACCAATTCACCCGACACAATTTGCTCCACAGTTACTGTTATTTCTAGCGTTACTCCTTCAGTTAGTATTGCCGCTGATACCACCGTTATTTGCGTGGGAGAAACAGTCAATTTTACTTCTTCTGTTATTAATGGAGGTACCAATCCCACTTATCAGTGGTTTGTTGGTGCAAATGCGGTGCCAGCTCCTCAAGGAACTGATAGTATATTCAATTCCAATTCAATATTGCCTGGCGATGTGGTTAGTTTAACCATTACTTCAAATGCTTCCTGTTTAACAACACCAACAGATACTTCTAACATCATTGCTATAAATATTTTACCTTTCGAAACTCCAACAATAAGTATAGCGCCTAATTCTGGAATTTGCCCAGGTCAACCTATAACTTTTATTTCTTCGAGCACTGGCGGTGGATTAAATCCCCAGTATCAATGGCTTTTAAATGACACTGTCCTTCTTGGAACTGGTTCAAATTTAACTGTGAATTCATCCATATTTATAAACAATGATACCTTAACCTGTAATATGATCAGTAGTTATCCATGTTTATTAAGTGATACTGCTTTTTCAAACAATTTTAATATTCAATTATTATCTCCTGCAGAGGTTGAATTAGGTGCTGATGTATCAATTTTTTATGGAGAATCCTACAAAACTGATCCTGAAATTAATGGTGCAGTAAACCTTGGTGATTTTTTATGGACACCCGATTCCACATTAAGTTGCAACACTTGTATAAATCCAATTGCTACACCAACCCTCAATACATCTTATATCTTAATTTACAGAAACTCCACTGGTTGTGTTGCCAGAGATACCATAAAAGTTGAAGTTAAGCCCAATTATGAGGTATTTATTCCAACCGGTTTTTCGCCCAATGGCGATAATATTAACGATGTTTTTTATGCCAGAGGCACTTTTATTAGAGCAGTTAACATGAAAATATGGGATAGGCTTGGCGGTTTAATTTTTGAATCTCGTTATGTAAATTATGGTTGGGATGGAACAAAAGATTTTAAAGACGTAAATACAGGCGTATACATTTATTATATTACTGTTGACTTTTTGGATGGAGTGGTTAAAGAATTTAAAGGTAATATAACCTTGTCAAGATAACTAAATAATAATTTTTAAATAATCAAATATGAAAAAAATATTTACAATTGTATTTTCTTCAGCGCTTTTTTTTAGCAGCGCTCATGCACAGGATATGCATTTTTCGCAATACTTAACTTCACCATTAAATTTAAATCCCGCATTAACAGCGGTGATGAATGAAGATATTCGTGTAGCAAGTAATTTCAGAAATCAATGGAAGAGTGTAAGTGCAGAACCCTATAGAACAATATCGGTTGCAGTTGATGGCACCTTACCACCTAAAAGAAAAACCAATGACTTTTTTGGATTGGGTTTGGTAGTAAACAGCGACAAGGCTGGAGCATCCCAATTAGCTATCAATCAAGCTAACTTATCATTAAGTTACAATAAAATGTTAGTTCCGGCTAGCGGAGGTATGCTTTCAATAGGCTTTCAAGGTGGAGTTGGACAAAGAAGTATGTCCTATGATGCGCTCACTTGGGATAAACAATACAATGGTGTTAGATATGATCCAGCCTTATCCTCAGGAGAAAGTCCTATTGGCAGCAGTTTAACTTATATTGATGTTTCTTTTGGTGCCAATTGGAGTCAAACTTTTGGAAAAAACTTTAGATTAAGCACAGGTGCTTCCTTGTGGCACATTAACAAACCTAGTATTTCATTATCAAAAGTTGCTAATGATCCTTTATATATGAAAGTAGGTTTTAATGCGGTTGGCCAATACACTTTACCTTCACGACCTGGAACTTCTATTATGCCAAGCATAGTTTATTTCCAGCAGGGTACACAACGTTTATTAAATGTAGGTGCAGCATGGAGATACAGACTCGTGGAACAATCTAGATACACAGGTTGGGTTTCTGAAACAGCGCTAGTTGCAGGTGTATATTATCGTTTGCAAGATGCCACATTTGTAAATCTTAGAGTTGATTACTTAGATTTTTCATTTGGGGTGAATTATGATTTTAATATTTCTACTTTACAAGTTGCAAGTAGCAGCCGAGGTGGAATGGAGCTTTGTTTGATGTATAAAAAAGCGTTGTTGCAAAAACAAAGATATAACCCAAAGAACGGGTTGAAATTTGTGCAGTATTAAACAAATTTTGATTTAGGTATAATTTTTTTATAAAATTCAATTTTCATGAAAATAAAAACATCCATATTAATTGGAGTAGCTATGCTATGCTTTTTAATAACATCAAAAGCTCAAACAACTATTTACTTTGAGAATTTTAATTCAGGAGGCGCGGCTTTTACATTAAATGCGAGCGATATTGGCTCTGACCCCGCTGCAACTGGAAATCGTTGGGTTATAAATGCAACCTATAATAGTTTTTTTGGTAATACCCCGAACCAACCTGCTGGCATTATTGGCAATCCCACTTCTACCTACATGCACATTAGAAGTGGTATTACAGCTAATGCAACTTTTTTAGCCCCCGCAGATGTAAATAAGCTAACAAAAATGAATGCTGCTGTTTCTACCATTGGAGCGACTAATGTAACATTAAGTTTTTGGCTTTTATGTAACGGTGATGCAATTGCCACAGATGCCTATTTTGGTAGAACTTATTACAGTATAGATGGAGGAACCACCTGGATACAAAATCCTACTACTTATGTTCAAATAGATACATGGACTCAAGTAACTGTTACAAATCCTGTTTTTGACAATCAAGCCGATTTAAGATTTGCATTTATGTGGGTCCAGAACAGTGCCAATGAATTTGCTGCAGCTGACCCTGCTTTTTCTATTGATGATGTAAAAATAGAAGGTATAACCAATGTTACAAATGCAATCACAACAGGCGCCATTACTGGAAGTCCATTTTGTGCAGGTGCTACTTTTAATGTTCCTTTTACCTCTACAGGCACATTTACTGCTGGTAACATTTATACCGCACAATTGAGTGATGCTTCTGGAAGTTTTGCATCTCCAACAAACATAGGCACATTAAATAGTACCGCAAATACTGGAACAATTTCAGTAACTATTCCTGGTGGAACAATTACAGGTAGTGGTTATCTGATACGAATAATTTCTAGCAATCCTGCAATTACTGGTTCATCATCATTAGCATTTACTGTCAATGCACCTGTAACTCCAACATTTAATGCGGTAGCCAATGTTTGTCAAAATGCTACAGCACCTGTGTTGCCAACAAGTTCAACCAATGGAACGCCTATCACAGGAACCTGGGCTCCTGCTGTGAGCACCGCTACTATAGGAACAACTGTATACACATTTACACCAACAGCAGGTCAATGCGCCACTACAACTACCTTAAGTTTAACTGTTGATCCAACTATTACACCAACATTTAATGCCTTAGCCAATGTTTGTCAAAATGCTACAGCACCTGTATTGCCGACAAGTTCAACCAATGGAACACCTATCACAGGAACCTGGTCACCTGCGGTGAGCACTGCTACTGCAGGAACTACTGTTTATACATTTACACCAACAGCAGGTCAATGCGCCACTACAACTACCTTAAGCTTAACTGTTGATCCAACCATTACACCAACATTTAATACGATAGCCAATGTTTGTCAAAATGCAACTGCTCCAGTGTTACCAACCAGTTCAACCAATGGTACACCTATCACAGGAACCTGGGCTCCTGCGGTGAGCACTGCTAATGCAGGAACTACTGTTTATACATTTACACCAACAGCAGGCCAATGCGCCACTACGACAACTTTGAGTATAACTGTTGATCCAACTATTACACCAACATTTAATGCGGTTCCCGATGTTTGTCAAAATGCTACAGCACCTGTTTTACCAACTAGTTCAACCAATGGAACACCGATCACAGGAACTTGGGCTCCTGCTGTAAGCACCGCTACTGTAGGAACAACTGTTTACACATTTACACCAACTACTGGGCAATGCGCCACTACAACAACTTTAAGTATTACTGTGCTGGCTCCACAAACTCCGACATTTAATGCTATAGGTCCTTTATGCTTAAATGCATCGGCACC
This sequence comes from Bacteroidia bacterium, assembly GCA_044374175.1. Classification (GTDB taxonomy): domain Bacteria; phylum Bacteroidota; class Bacteroidia; order UBA4408; family UBA4408; genus CAIKXD01. Next base: position 7,631 of record JBILPB010000044.1, read on the forward strand.
AGGTTTGTCAAATAACTCAACCAATACAACACCCATTACAGGAACTTGGAATCCATCAACCATCAATACCTCCATTGTAGGAATAGCTACATACACATTTACCCCTGATGCAGGGCAATGCGCTACAACAACCACAATGGATATTGAAATTACAAATTCTATTACCCCAACATTCGCTGCCATCGGGCCATTATGTTTAGGTGCAATAGCACCATCCTTGCCTTTAAGTTCAACCAACTTGCCTGTAATTGCAGGAACATGGAATCCAGCTGTTATAAACACTGGTACAGTTGGAATATCTACCTATACCTTTACGCCCGATGCAGGACAATGTGCCGGCACAACAACTTTGGACATTGAAATTACAAATTCAATAACGCCAACTTTTGCTACTATTGGGCCATTTTGCCAAAATTCACCTACAGTATTATTACCACAAAGCTCAAGCAATTTACCTGCAATTACAGGAACTTGGACACCATTTATTAGTGTTAACACTGTTGCAGTGGGAACAAGCACCTATACCTTTACACCTGATGCAGGCCAGTGTGCATCAGCTACAACGGTAGATATTGAAATTACAGCACCTAATATTACCCCAACTTTTACCCCAATAGGTCCACTTTGTTTAAATGCATCTGCACCAAGTTTGCCTATAAATTCAAACAATGCATCACCAATTACAGGAACATGGAATCCAGCAACTATTAACACAGCCATCGCTGGAATCATTACTTTTACATTTACGCCTGATGCAGGACAATGCGCCACCATTGCAACCATGGATATTGAAATTACCACTTCAATTATCCCTACTTTTGCAAGTATCGGTCCATTGTGTTTTGGTAGCATTGCACCAAGTTTGCCAATAAGTTCCACTAATAATCCTACTATCACTGGCACTTGGAGTCCATCTACAATTAATACAGCAATTATTGGAACATTAACTTATAATTTTACGGCCGATCCTAATCAATGTGCTTCAAATACAAGTATTGACATTGAAGTTACGAATAGCATTACACCAACATTTGCAACCATTGCTCCAATATGTCAAGGCGCAAGTGCGCCTGTGTTGCCAAGCAGTTCAACCAATTCTCCTGCAATCACGGGCACCTGGAACCCTGCCGCTATCAATACAGGTATAACAGGTATAACGAGCTATACTTTTACTCCAGATGCTGGGCAATGCGGAGCAAATACAAGTATTGATGTAGAAGTTATTCCTGCTCCTCCAGCGCCTTCTATTAGCATAACGGCAAGTGTAACAACAATTTGTGCAGGACAATCTGTAGACTTGACAGCCACTCCAAATTCAAGTAACACAGGTGATGTAATTCAATGGTTTATCAATGGGAATCCGGTAACAGGCGGAACAGGTTTGTTGTTCAGTTCTAATACTTTAAATAACAATGACCAAATAACAGCCGTGTTTACGCCATCTTCGAGTTGCTTGGCCGGGCAGACTGCTACTTCTAATTTAATTATTATTACAGTAAATCCATCGGTAACACCTACCATTTCTATCAGTACAACAAATACACAAATATGTGTTGGAGATAATGTAACCTTTAACACAATTGTTAATGGAGGTGGAAGTGCACCATTGTTTCAATGGTTTATCAATAACAATGCTGTAGCGGGAGCCACTTCAAATAGTTTTAGTTCATCTACTTTATCTAACTTAGATGCTGTAACAGTGCAATTAACCAGTAACTTGGCTTGTGCTGTCCCCAATACAGCAACATCAAATTCATTAACCATTTTTGTGTCACCATATGGGACACCAAGCATTTCAATAACTGCTGATAGAAATGTAATTTGTGTTGGGCAAGAAGTAAATTTATTTGCTACCCTAGATTTTGGGGGAGCCGCACCACAATTCAATTGGCAAGTTGGAGGTAATAATTTTACAACATCAGACCCAAGTTTTACTATATCAGGTATGAGTGCTTCTGCAACGGTGAGCTGCACGCTTACAAGTAATTATGCATGCCTTACCACTAATACTGCAACATCTAATAACATTGATATTCAAGTAAATCCTATTCCGTCAGTAGCTTTAAGTGAAGATGTTACCATCCAAGAAGGAGAATCAACAACTTTAACGGCCACTGCTACCGCTAATATGACTTACTTATGGACACCATCAACATCATTAACATGCAGCGATTGCCTTACTCCTACAGCTTCGCCAACTGAAACAACTGTTTATACATTTAATGTTACTGACCCAGCCACCAATTGCAATTCAAATGATTCATTGACAGTTACTGTAATTAGAAATTACGATATCTGGGTCCCAACAGCTTTCAGTCCTAATGAAGATGGTAATAATGATTACTTTTTTGTGCGAGGCAATAATGTTAAAGAATTTACCATTCGTTTATTTGATAGATGGGGAAATAAAGTTTTTGAAACATCCAATCTTGCTGAAGGATGGAATGGAGAATATCAAAATAGATTGATTAATTCGGGCATTTTAGTATATGTGCTTAATTACACGCTTAATGACGGCACTACCGAAACCATAAAAGGAAACATAACAGTTTCGAATTAACGAATTCAACTTATAAAAAAAAGGAGCATCATTGAATTGATGCTCCTTTTTTTATTATCAGCTTTTAACAGCCATTCGTTGAAATAAATCGTAGACGGTTCATTGAATCTTACTTTTGTAAAATACCTTTGAGCTATAAATGTTAAAGAAATTTTTAATTGCCATAAGTGTTTTTGTAGTAATCTTAGCCATTGCAGCTATTACCATAGCGATGGTATATGAAGAACAGGTAAAAAAAATTATTATTACTGAAATCAATAAAAAGCTAATTGCCCCAGTAAAGGTTGGTGATATTGAGTTTTCTTTAATTAGAAATTTTCCGAAAGCTTCACTGAGTTTTTACAATGTTAAGGCACAATCTGTTTATACGGGTTTAGAGAATAAAAAGTGTCCTTCCAATTTATTTACGGCCAAAGAAATTAGTCTTCAATTTAATTTAAGAGATATTTTTAATGGCAATTACACGATTCATAAAATTGCGTTTAAAGGTATAAAGCTATTTCTTTTTATTGACAAGCAAGATAAAGACAATTATCATTGTTGGCGCGCGGATACAACATCAACTCAATCGGCATTGAGCTTTAAAATGAATCAAATTTTAATGCAAGATTTTGAGACGAAATATACTGATCTGAAACAACAATTGGACTTTGATATTTTATTTATGAATGCTCAAATGCAGGGAGAAATATTTGATGAGGATTTTGCTTTACTGATGCAATCTAATTTAAAAATAAAAACATTTACCGTAGACAATAACACCTATTTGGCTAACAAAGATGTAGTATTAGATATTGGATTACTTCGCAAGCAAGAAATATATAGTTTTAAAGATGCCAGCCTTGCTATCGAAAAAATGAAACTCTCCATGTCGGGTAGTTTCAATAAAGAAGATATTAATTTTGAGGCTAGAGGACAAGAATTAGATATACAATCCTTTTTAACCTTACTTCCTGAAAACATAAGTAAAAAATTTACTGAATACTCGAGTAAAGGAATATTTGAGTTGGATTTAACTGTAAAAGGTAAACAAGCCAGACCGCAAGTAAAAGCAAATTTTAATATAGTAAATGCTCAATTTGGACAAGAGGCCAGCCAAGTTGCCCTAAAACACATTAATTTAAAAGGTTATTACAGTAATGGTAGAGCTCAAAATCTGCAAACCTCAGGACTGTATATCAATACCTTTAATGCAAGTCTCAACAAAAGCCCTATTGAAGGAAAATTTTCAGTCATTGACTTTACAAATCCGTTTCTTGATGGTAGTTTTAAAGCAAGTATTGAATTGAATGAATTAAAAGAAATTTTACAGTTAGATACTTTTAGTTTATTACAAGGTCACGCTCAAATTGCCATGCGTATTGCATGTCCTATAGAGCAACTAAAGAAGCAGGAAATTTCACAAACCAAGCGTGGTCAATTGTCGGGCTCATTACAACTGCAATCCACTCAATTTCAACTTAAAAATGAGTTGATAAGTTATGAAAATATTGAAGCTAACCTGTATGCCGATGACAATTATATTTTAGTGAAACAATTAAGTTTTACGCATGGAAAGTCGCAATTAGCGATACATGGCGAACTTACTAATTATCAAGCATTGTATAGTAATACTAATGAAAAATCGGTATTGAGAGCTTATCTTGATGCACCTAATTTTGAATTAGAAGACTGGTTGCCTAAAAATCAAGTTAAATCAACTTCAAACAAAGAAAGTAGCGATACCTATTTAAACAACATCGATTTAAAATTAAAGGCAAAAATTACTCGTTTTAAGTTCGATCGATTTATAGCCACACAGCTATCCAGCAATGTTTCTTTTAAAGAAAAACAATTTCGTTTTGATTCACTTAGTTTTAATGCAATGGATGGCAAAGCATCCGCCAATGGTGCGATTGAGTTGCAGGAACATGGAGGATTTGACTTAATTTGCAATGCAAAACTTTCGAAAATAAATATCACCAAACTTTTTGATCAACTCAATAATTTTGGTCAAACTACCTTAACTGATAAAAATATTGTTGGTAAACTATCTGCTGACATTAAATACAAAAGCAGCTGGAGTAATTTAAATAACATTATCCCCGAAAGTATTTTAGCTGACGCCACATTGCTTTTAGCAGATGGGCAATTGAATAATTTTACACCAATGAACAAGCTTTCAAAATTTGTAAGTGTAAGTGAATTAAGTCATATTAAATTCAATGAACTTTCAAATGATATTAGTATAAGCAATCAGAAAATATACATTCCACAGTTTCAAATAAAGTCATCGGCTATGAATTTATATTGTAGCGGCACGCATGATTTTAATAACAATATTGATTATCATTTTAAAGTAACCCTGAGTGAACTATTAAGTAAAAAAAGAAAGCGTGAAGCACCTAAAAATAATGAATTTGACGAAATTGAAGACGATGAAGAAGGTAAAACTACCTTGTTTATAAGCATGACCGGAAACATTGATAATCCTATGATAAAATTTGATAAAAAAGAATTAAAGCAATATGTGAAAGATGAAATTAAAAACGAAAAACAAACAGTAAAACAATTATTGAAAGATGAATTTGGCTTATTTAAAAAAGATAAAAATCTGAAAGAAAAATCTGATAAAAAAGAAACGAAGACAAAGGTGTTTGATGTGGAATGGGAAGAAAACGACAAGCCTTCAAAAAAGGAACAAAAGGACGCTTCACCTAAGCAAAATAATAATTTTTTTGGAGGTGAAACTAAGCCTGAAAAAAAATCGAAGGAGAAATCAAAGAAAAAGCAAGAAGAAAATAGCGATGACTTTTTGTGAAACTTTTTACATCAATCAAAACTATTTATATTTCAATCAAGACCTTTTCAATCTCTTCCACCGTACAAATTACATCACAAAAAGGTTTGCCTGCTGCTTGCAACAAAACCATATTAATTTGTTGCTCGCTATTTTTTTTATCTTGCAACACAGCTTGTAAAATGGCTCGGTGGTTCAAGCGAATCCATGATGGTGTTGTGTAATGAATGCGAATAAACTTGATTATATTTTCGGCTTCAATGTGATCGAAATTCATTTTAATTACTGAAAGCTTAATGGCTGCTATTAAACCTAGTGCAACTGCTTCTCCGTGCAAAATTTCCTCTCCAGCTTCTTGTGACGCAAACTCAATAGCATGACCAATTGTATGTCCTAAATTCAATATTTTACGCAATCCTTTTTCTGTTGGGTCTTGTGCTACAATGGCTTCTTTAATAGCTAAACTTTTTAAAATGACTTTTTCATTAAAGTGTTGAGTAATATCAATTTCATTCATCAAATGAGTTACCTCTTGCGTCCCTTTTAAAAGTGCATGTTTAAACATTTCGGCAAATCCGTTTCTTAGGTGTTGCGTTGGCAATGTTTTTAAAAATGGCACATGTATCATCACCATTTCGGGTTGTTTAATGACACCAATTATGTTTTTCAGGTGTTTAAAATTGACACCCGTTTTGCCACCAGTAGCCGCATCTACCATAGCTAATAATGAAGTTGGCACATTAACGTATTTAATACCACGTTTGTAAGTTGCTGCTACAAAGCCACCAATATCACTTACAACACCGCCTCCCAGATTGATTAGTATAGCATCTTTTCCTGCCTGATGTTCAAGTAAAGTTTGCCACACCAATTCGCATGTATTGATATTTTTTTGTGTTTCCCCGACCTTTATCACAATGGGTTGCATAGGTTCACCAACCTGCTTGCAAAATTCATGATAACAGTTTGCAAAAGTATTTTCATCGCAAAGCACAAAGTGCTTTCCACCACTATTTTGAAGGAAGTTAATTAATCCAGAAAATTCAATTACAGCTTCCACAATGGTTTAAAATAAATTAGAAACGAAACTCTTTTACAGTATCCACAAAACATTTAACCTTATCTTTTTCAATATCAGGATAAACCCCATGACCAAGGTTTGCGATATGTCGGTGTGAACCAAAAAGTTTCAACATATTTTCAGTTTCCTTTTTAATTGTTTTAAAATCGGCATATAACAAACAAGGATCCATATTACCTTGCAATGTTTTATTTGGGCCAATCAAAGCTCTGCTTTCGGTAATTTCCATATTCCAATCTAAGCCAATGGTAGCACAATTTAAAGCGCCCATTTCCTTTCTTGCAAAAAATGCTCCTTTAGCAAAAACTGTAACTGGCACTTCAGTAATGGCGTTGCAAATAGCATCAATGTACTTTAATGAAAACTGTGCATATTGTTCAGGAGAAAGGATTCCAGCCCAACTATCAAAAATTTGAATCATATCGGCACCGGCCAATACTTGTGCTTTTAAGTAATTGATGGTGCTTTGGGTAATTTTATCTAATAGCAAATGCGACTCCACAGGATTTGTGTACAAAAATTTCTTTGCTAATGAGAATGTTTTTGAACCTTTCCCTTCAATCATGTATGCAAATATAGTCCAAGGTGCGCCAGCAAAACCAATTAATGGCACCCTGCCATTTAATTCTTTCTTAGTAAGTTTAATAGCATCTGTTACATAGGTTAAATCATCTGCCTGCGCAACAACCATTGCATCAATATCAGCTCTATTTTGAATTGTTTTTTCGAACCATGGACCTTTACTTTCTATCATTTCATAATTCAATCCCATGGCCTCTGGAATCACTAAAATATCTGAAAAAATTATAGCCGCATCTACACCTAAAATATCTACAGGTTGTATAGTAACTTCACAGGCAAATTCTGGACTTTTAACCAATTCTTTAAAGCCACCCATTTTTTGACGCACAACTCTGTACTCTGGTAAAATTCTTCCTGCTTGACGCATGAGCCAAACGGGAGTTCTTTCAGTTTTTTCGCCTTTTGCAGCGCGAAGTATTAAATCATTTTTTAAAGGAGTATTTTCTTGCAAAATAAAAATTGTAAATGGTTTGTTTTAAAAAAAATCCCTGCCTTGCATAACAAAACAGGGATTGTATAAGAATTAATAGATATTCTAGTATCTGTACATTTCTGATTTGAAAGGACCTTGCACAGTTACACCGATATAATCAGCTTGTTCTGTTGACAAAGTTTCTAATTCACAACCAATTTTAGCTAAATGCAAGAAAGCAACTTTTTCATCTAAATGCTTAGGTAAAGTGTACACTTTATTTTCGTAGTTAGCTGAGTTTTGCCACAATTCTAATTGTGCCAAAGTTTGGTTTGTAAATGAATTACTCATTACAAATGATGGATGACCAGTAGCACAACCAAGGTTTACTAAACGACCTTCGGCAAGCACCAAAATATCTTTACCATCAACAGTGTATTTATCCACCTGTGGTTTAATTACATCTTTTGAAGCACCGTGGTTTTGGTTTAACCAAGCCATATCAATTTCATTATCAAAATGCCCTATGTTACAAACAATAGCATTGTGCTTCATATTTTTGAAATGACGATCTACGATAATGCTTTTGTTACCAGTTGCAGTAACAACGATATCAGCAATTTTAATGGCATTGTCCATTTTCATTACTTGGTAACCATCCATTGCAGCTTGTAAAGCACAAATAGGGTCAATTTCTGTAACAATAACACGAACACCTTGACTGCTTAAAGATTGTGCTGAACCTTTTCCAACATCACCATAACCAGCTACAACAGCCACTTTACCAGCAAGCATAATATCTGTAGCTCTGCGGATAGCATCAACTAATGATTCGCGGCAACCATATTTGTTATCGAATTTAGATTTGGTAACTGAGTCGTTTACATTGATAGCAGGCATGTGTAAAGTGCCATTTTTCATACGCTCATATAAGCGATGAACGCCAGTTGTAGTTTCTTCAGAAAGCCCTTTGATATCTTTCATTAACTCCGGGTAACGATCAAAAACCATGTTGGTTAAATCACCACCATCATCAAGAATCATATTTAATGGTTGACCATCTTCAAAAGCGAATAAAGTTTGCTCAATACACCAGTCAAATTCTTCTTCGTTCATACCTTTCCAAGCGTAAACTGGAATATTAGCAGCAGCAATAGCAGCAGCAGCATGATCCTGTGTAGAAAAAATATTACATGAAGACCAAGAAACCTCTGCCCCCAAATGGGTTAGTGTTTCAATTAAAACGGCAGTTTGAATAGTCATGTGTAAACAACCGGCAATACGTGCCCCTTTTAATGGTTTACTATCGCCATATTCTGCGCGGAGTGACATTAAGCCTGGCATTTCTACCTCGGCCAATTTAATTTCTTTTCTTCCCCATTCTGCCAAAGAAAGATCTTTAACCTTAAACTTTTCGGCCGGGGATGTTTTTGTGTTGCTCATTTATTTTTTTTTAATGTGAATATTGTTCCTATAACAACAATCATTGTATTTTGTTATAAAGGAGTGCAAAAGTAAATTATTTCTATTAAAAATACAATTAATTAATGCAATTATATTTAATAATTAACTATTGTTTATCAATAAGTTAACTAAAAACTGTGCTAATATTCAGGCAATATTCAGCTTCTAAGATGAAATTTCTTTAAAATCAGGAATTTGTTGTAAAAACTCGAACTTACTCTCAATTTCATTAAGAGTCCAGCAATAATGCTTTAAACCATTGCTCACACATAAGTATGCTGCACCAATCGTTTTATTGTATACACTTATTTGCTCAATTACTTTTTGATCGATAGCTACTTTGCTTGCCTTACATTCAAATATGATCAAAGGAATACCCATTTTGTTATAAATAAGTATATCAGTTCTTTTTATTAAGGTATTGTATTTTAAACCTGCTTCTAAACTGATTAAGGAGCTTGGGTAGTTTTTATGTGTAACCAAATAGTTAATTAAATGTTGTCTTACCCATTCTTCGGGGGTCAGTAATAACCATTTTTTTCGTATATTGTCAAACACAAAAGGCTTTAAATTTTCGTATTTTAATTTTAATGATGATTCAGGAAAATTAAGCTTTTCGAAGGTTTTCATCACGCTTTAAATTTTGATATTTTTCTAATGTCTTTCGGTTTAAATGACCTTCAAAACTAACACTAAAGTTAGAGTAAAACAAAAGGCATAGTTTAAATTAAGAAACATTTAATTACTTTTGAAACTTGAAAATGATTGTTTTAAGCGCTTATGCTTGAAATTAATAAAGTATTTATACAATGAAAAGCAAGGAAGATATTGTTGCCAATTGGTTACCAAGATATACAGGATTAAGCTTAGATAAAATAGGAAAGTATATTTTACTCACCAATTTTCAGAACTATGTTAAAATGTTTGCCGAATGGAACAATGTTCCAGTAGAAGGTACCGATAAAATAATGCCAAATGCAACTGCTAAGGATATTACAATTATCAACTTTGGGATGGGTAGCGCCAATGCTGCTACCATTATGGATTTGTTAAGTGCATCAAACCCTAAAGCATGTTTATTTTTAGGCAAATGTGGAGGACTTAAGAAAAAGAATGAATTAGGTGATTTAATTTTACCCATTGCTGCGATTAGAGGCGAAGGTACTTCTAATGATTATTTTCCACCTGAAGTACCTGCTTTGCCAGCCTTTAGTTTGCAAAAAGCCGTAAGTACAACCATTCGTGAGTTTGACCGTGATTACTGGACAGGTACAGTGTATACTACCAATAGAAGAGTTTGGGAACACGATAATGAATTTAAAGAATATTTGAGAAAACTTCGTGTAATGGGAATTGACATGGAAACCGCTACCATTTTTAGTACAGGTTTTTACAATGAAATTCCAACTGGTGCTTTGTTACTGGTGAGTGACCAACCTATGATTTCTACGGGTGTTAAAACCAGTGAAAGCGATAAAAAAGTAACTGAAAACTATGTGGATATGCATCTTAAAATAGGCATTGAATCATTAAATCAATTGATCAATAATAAAAACACAGTGAAGCACTTAAGATTTGAAGAATAATTTCTTATAGCTAAAGTAATTTCAAACACATAAAAATAAAAGCATTGCCCAGAGAAAGTTTTGAAAATATCATAGCCTCTTTAAAAGCCAAAAAATATGCGCCCATCTACTTTTTAGAAGGAGAAGAGCCTTATTATATTGATCAGATAGCCGACTATATTGAGAACAATGTGCTAGATGAATCGGAAAAAGAATTTAATCAAACAATATTATACGGAAAAGATACTGATTTAATTAGTTTAATTAGTGCTTCAAAACGCTTTCCTATGATGGCAGAAAGGCAAGTTATTATTGTGCGAGAAGCGCAAGAAATTAAGAATCTTACAGAAACTGTTAATGTTAAAATAAAATCTAAGAGTGCTAAAAAAGAGACAGAAATTAGCCCTTTTGAAGAGTACGCCCTAAAGCCATTAGCAACAACCATACTTGTAATTTGCTATAAATACAAAACATTGGATAAGCGCACAGGACTTGCAAAATCAATGGATAAGCAGGCGGTTATGTTTAATTCTGAAAAAGTTAAGGATTATAAATTAGCCGAATGGATTGCAAAATATACGCTTGATCATAAAATAAGGATAAACCCAAAAGCTGTGCAAATGCTGGCCGATCATTTGGGTAATGATTTAAGCAGAATTGTAAATGAACTTAATAAATTAGCCATTAACAAGAAAACTGATGTTGAAATAACACCAGATGATGTGCAGCAATTTATTGGGATCAGTAAAGATTTTAATATTTTTGAATTGCAAAATGCCATCTCTGCAAAAGATATTTTAAAGGCCAATAAAATTATAGATTACTTTGCCAAAAACCCCAAGGAGCACCCCTTTGAAATGAATATTGCGGTACTCTACACCTACTTTTCAAAACTTCTTTTTTATCAAACATTACCAAATAAAAATGCAAGTGATGTGATGTCGCAAATGCGTGTAAGCTTCAATCAAATTAAAGAATTAGAGCAAGCAGGCAAAAATTATTCTTTAGATAAATTGGTAAGAATAATTGGCTATTTACACGAGTATGATATGCGCAGCAAGGGCATGGATGGCTTTCAAACCGAAAAGGGTGAGCTTATGCGGGAAATGTTGTTTAAAATTTTACATTGATAATTTCAATGTGCCAATGTGCCAATGAAGCAATGTGCCAATAAAGCAATGTGCCAAAGAAGCAATTTGACAATTTTACAAATCATTTGTTGTTTTCAGTTTAGGTATTTTTTTTGGGCAACCCTTGCCAAAGGCTTGGCATGGTCGGGCTGTCCACGCTGCATGGCAGCTTGCTCCCATCCCTTTTGCAATGCTTTAGTTTTTCATTTGAAAGACCGATTTAAATTTTATAAAATAGTTTTTTAAATAATACCGAAGTGAAATAAGTAATGGCCCAAATTTGTTTCACGGCATTTGTCCCAAACTTTTTTCCGATCGGCATTTACCAATGTAAGATTTTAAATTATTGGAATAATTTATAAATCACATTGGTATAACTTAATATTTTAGATGAGTACTTTTAAAGATATTTGCCTTCATATTTATTTTTAATTTAATGGATTCCCTTTCACATATTGTTATTGGCGCTGCTATTGGCGAAATATTTTTAGGAAAAAAAATAGGCCGCTGGGGAATGCTCCTAGGTGCAGTTGCCAAAAGCGTTCCTGATTTTGATTTGTTTTATACTGGCTTAAGCGATCCGCGTGCTTATATGTGCGAGCACAGAGCACATACACATTCGCTTTTTATTGAAGCGCTTTACGCTATCCCAATGGCCTGGTTGTTGGTTAAATCATTTAGGCAGAAGGTTTCATTTAATCGTATGTTCCTCTTTATGCTGGCCTGTTTATGGGGCCATTCACTCTTAGATTGGTGCACTAATTTTGGCACACAATTATTGCTTCCACTTACTCACGAAAACTATAGTTTAAATACCATTGCCATTGTAGATATCTTATTTACATTGCCCATGTTGGGCTTGGTGTTAACTGCTGCTTTTTATAAAAAAAACATTGAAAGAAGAAACAAACTTTCGCGCACAGCCCTTATTTATTGTGGCATTTATTTGTGTTTGACTTTTGTAAATAAGTTACAAGCTAATTATGTGGCACAAGCATCCATCTCAAAAAATAATATTCCGGCTAAAGATTTTATGACCAATCCAACCATGCTAAATAATATTTTATGGTACTCGGTAGCCAGTAATGACAGTACTATTTATATAGGAGAGTTTAGTTTGTTACATCAACAAAATCCAATTACATGGCACAGTTACCCGCGTAATCAACATTTGATGCAACAAAGCAAAAGTAAAAAAGATGTTGAAGTATTAAGATGGTTTAGCGATCCATACATATTGGCACAGCCTAATGGTGATACGTTGAACATGTATGCCATCAAATTTGGACGAACCAATATGAAGGAAACGGAATTAGAAAAAACCTTTATTTTTCATTACAAGCTTTATCAAAAAGATGGCAAAGAAATCATAGGCATGCAACAAGCCAATGCCAAAAACACCAAATTCAAAGAAGGCTTAATTGATATTTGGGAAAGGATTTGCGGGCGCAGGTATTGAATTTACGATTGACGATTTCAGATTGACGATTGACGATTGACGATT
>JBILPB010000045.1:0-20682 GCA_044374175.1 Bacteroidia bacterium
CAGTGTCATGGCTTGCTCTATATTTTTTTGAAAGCCTAACTTTTGGCTCAACTTAATGGCTGCAGGAATTGCTAATGGTTTAAATTCATATCTACAAATGAGGCGCCCTTTGCGCATTAAAGCGCTGTCTATTTTATGCACTTCGCAATTAAAGGTACAAATCAATTGTATCTTTAAACAATCAGAAAGTAAACCATCACTAATATTTAGCAAATTACTCAGCACAGCGCTGCGTCCGCCATTTTTTTCCATAATAATATGCTCGGCATCTTCTATCACTAAAACAGAATTTTGATGCTCGGCCAAAAAACTAATAAAATTAGGAGAGGCTAACTCATGCGCTATTTGAGGGGTAATAAAAATAATGGGCTTCTTTATATGATAGCACAGGTAACGTAAATAACTGGTTTTACCCGTACCAGGCCTGCCATGTAATAATACAATTCCTTTATCATTACGGGAGTTCAGGCGCTTAATAATTAATTTATTAATTTCAACAAAATCATCATTATAATGCTCGTTTAAAATAATCTTCGATTTTGGAAGTTCAAATTGCTCCACATCTAACCTATTTCCGTGCGCCACAATAATGTGTATACGTTTTTGCACACTCTTGCTTCTGAAAGCAAATTTTACAATAAATCTTTCTAATTCCTTTAAATAATCACTTGGACTTTCGTGCATATAAAGTAACTCCACTCTTGGAACAGAATGTTCTAAACCTGGGTTAAAAAAGAGTGCAACACCATGCTGCAATGTTATCCAAACACTGCGTAGTTCGTTGTGCTTACGTTTACAATCTACAACACAACTTTTATGCACTTGTGAAGTTAGCGGTTGATACACTTCTAATACTTTATCGAACAACTTGCGATGATCAATATTTACAAACATTTTTTTGGAAGGAACTACACCAAAATAATGGTGATAAAGCGCATTAGGTTGTATATAAGTGGCCGTCTCAAACATATGTTGTAAATTATTTGTAGTGTTTTGTTCCATAATTAATTATTTAACGCTGCAAAGAAAAGATAGCAGACCGCAGTGTATTTGCGTAACAAAAAATATATTGCACTCAAAAAATCTGCCTGCTATCGTTAACATTTAATTGATAAAATATTGAATGATCCTTATAAATCACCCTTTGCTACTTTGTTTAATTATATGGGCTTGGTTAAGAAGTAATACCGATTAGTCAAAATCTATAGTCCAATTTTATTGAACTATATTTTGTTAGATTGGCGTTGGCCATTGTAAATTTATTAAATAGCTCTAAGACAATTTAATAAATACAAATAGTTATACCAATGTGATTTATAAATTATGCCAATAATTTAAAATCTTACATTGGTGAATGTCGATCGGAAAAAAGTTTGGGACAAATGCCGTGCAACAAATTTGGGCCATTACTTATTTCACATCGGTATTAAACGATATTAGACAACCTAGTAAGGAGAAATAATCATGCTAAACAGCAAGAGATAGCTTGATATTATCATAAGTTCCTAAATGAGTATCTCCAAAAAATTATTCAACAAAAGCAGCACTTTATAAACATTCCTCTCTGTTTTTGTTGCATTACTGTATGTTTGTTTTTAATTTAATTTTAAGTTGAAATGGCGCAAACGTTTGGTAAAACCTGGTGGGGTCTTCAATGGCTCAATGCATTAAATAATATAGATTACAGCAATCGTTTACCACGTGGCAGTAGTTATGCGCGCAAAGGAGCAGTGGTTTCAATCGACATCAATAAAAATAGAATTAATGCGAAAGTAGCTGGTAGTAGGCCACAACCCTACCAAGTAGATATTATATTGCCCCCTTTTTTTGAACCAGAATTAAGTAATTTTATTGACGCTTTAGCTAAAAAGCCTGTTATTATCTCAAAGTTATTAAATCGCTCGCTCGAACCAGAGGTGTTAACCATGGCTGAACAAAATGGCTTAAAAGTTTTTCCAAAACAATGGACCGATTTTAAAATGCAATGCTCCTGCCCCGACTGGGCGGTGCCATGCAAACACTTAGCAGCAGTTATTTATAAAGTAAGCACTGAAATTGACAACAATCCCTTTCTTGTTTTTTCTTTACACCAACTCGATCTCATTGCCGAATTAAACAAACGAGGCATTTTTGTAAATAAAGAAAAAAGTAAAATTCCTGAAATTACCGAACTGTATTTCGATACGGTAGTTTCTAAAAAAACAATGGAACCATTTAATAATGAAATGGCTTTTCAAAAGCCCAGTTACAGTTTATTAAAGCCTATTCATGAACCTCTTATTTCATTGCTTTCCGACTTCCCAGTGTTTTATCAAAACAGCGGTAATTTTAAAGAGAAATATTATGGCGTAATCCACAGGTCAGTGCGACAAGCGCAAAAGATTATTCAAGGAAAAACAAATATGCATGTGTTGTTGAAAAGGGCTGAAGCAACAGTGCAACATATAAATACGCACAGTAATAATAAAGTTATAATTGATAAAAATTATCAATCCAAAGTATTCATCAATGAAACATCATTTTCATTCACTAAGTTTTTAGAACAAATTGCTTTAATTCCCAATTCAAAAACATTTGACTATCAACCTTCTACTGCTGCGCTGCATACTGTTTTTTACACTGCAATACATTTGTTAGCAAATGGTGCAGTGGTGCCACAAATAGTGCATCAAACCAACAAAGGTTACATGATAAGATGGTTGCCAGCGCTCATTAGTAAGGAAGTAAGAATGGTAATAGAAAAACTAAATTCTATAGTTCCTCCTGCTATTTTTCTTTGGGAAGAAAATTTAATTCATAAAGAAATTAATAAAGAAACTGGCGTTAACCTTTTGTCTTTGTTTTTAACTGAGTTAATTGCTATTTTAGAAGAAAGAAATAGCGATGATATATTTCTAAACCTATTCTTTAGAAAATTAAATTATTCATTTGATCACCCCGGGGAAGAGGAATTATCGGGTGGCATATATGCATGGCTACAAAAATATTTTTTAACGCAGGGGAACTATAAGCCCCAAATAGTGGTAGAAGAAACCACGAGCGATAAATTTTTAATCACCATTAATATCCTCGAAAAATCAAAAGCATTGGATGCGCCTATTGCTCTTCGACAAATTTTAACACTTAAGAAATACGAAAAACAAAAGTTTGAAATTTTGCAATCGCTTATTCAGTTGAGTAGCTTCATTAAAGGTTTAGATAATTACATTAATACCAAAGGAGATGAATTAATTGTGATGAATAGTGCCACCTTTACACCTTTTCTTTTTGAGATGATTCCTGCCATTCAATTGCTTGATATTGATATTCTTTTACCGAAAGGATTACAAGAGATTTTAAAACCTAAAACATCCCTTAAACTTAAAAAGAAAACAAGTCAATCTTTTATAAGATTAGATCAGTTACTCGATTTCGATTGGCAGATTGCTATTGGCGATTCGGTGATGAGTAAACAAGAATTTGAAGCGCTGCTAAAAAAATCGGAAGGCTTAATAAAATACAAAACAAATTATATTTATGTAAACAAGGAAGAACTAGAAAAAATATATAAGCATTTAAATGCCGATCATACTTTAACGTCTTATCAAATGCTGCGTGCGGCAATAACTGGCGAATATCTTGGTGCAAAAATACATTTAACCGATGAGGTAAATGAAATGATAAAAGAGTTGACCAACGTAAAAGAAATTCCTTTACCTAAAGGAATCAAAGCCACACTCCGACCTTATCAAATTCGTGGCTACTCTTGGATGTATCGCAATTCAAAAATTGGCTTTGGTTCTGTGTTGGCCGATGATATGGGTTTAGGTAAAACTTTACAAGTTATTTGCACCATTTTAAAATACAAGCAGGATGGTTTATTAAAAGATAAAAAAGTGCTTGTAATTGCTCCTACAGGCCTAATTACCAATTGGCAGGCCGAGATTGAAAAGTTTGCGCCAAAATTAAAATCTAGCATTTATCATGGCACAAATAGACAACTAACAAAGGGTTATGATGTGCTCTTAACTTCTTATGGCATTATGCGATCTGATGCTGCTACATTAAAAAAATTACCTTGGCATACAGTGGTAATTGATGAGGCACAAAATATTAAAAACACTGAAACAGGACAGTCTAAAGCAGTAAAAAGTTTGAGTGCCAACAATTTTATTGCGATGAGCGGTACACCTGTAGAAAACAGATTGAGTGAGCTCTGGAGTATTTTTGATTTCAGCAATCGCGGATTCTTAGGCAACTTGAAAGAGTTTTCAGAAACTTTCTCCACCCCTATTGAAACATTCAACGACAAGAACGTTGCTGAACGATTGAAAAAAGCAACTTCGCCATTTTTAATGAGAAGATTGAAATCAGATAAAACAATTATTTCTGACTTGCCTGATAAAATTGAAATTGATTGCTATGGAACACTTGTGAAAGAACAAGCGAGTTTGTATCAAAAAACACTTGAAAAAGCGTTAAACGAAATTGAGCGTATTGATACTTCAAATCAAAAAGGTTTGTTTGTTCGTCAAGGCCTGGTATTGCAGATGATTCTTGCATTGAAACAAATTTGCAATCATCCAACTCAATTTTTAAAAAATAATAAATTGGATGCTGGTTTGAGTGGAAAATTAGTATTGCTGTTTGATAAACTCGACAGTATTGTTGATAGTAACGAAAAGGTATTATTATTTACGCAATTTACAGAAATGGGTAAAATGCTGCAACATTTTATCACAGAGAGATACAAAGTGGCTCCTTTATTTTACCATGGAGGCAGTACCATCAAAGACCGCAAAAAAATGGTGGACAGTTTCCAAACCAACCATGCAGATAAAATATTTATTCTTTCATTAAAAGCTGCTGGTACTGGTCTAAATTTAACTGCCGCCAATCATGTTATTCATTACGATCTTTGGTGGAATCCAGCTGTGGAAGCACAAGCCACTGATAGAGCATACCGTATTGGTCAAAAAAACAATGTCATGGTTCACCGATTTATCACTAAAAATACTTTTGAGGAACGAATCAATGAAATGATTCAATCTAAAAAAGCGCTTGCTCAAATGACTGTGGCTACTGGTGAAAATTGGATAGGAAATATGAGCAATAAGGAATTAAAAGATTTATTTGCATTGGCTTAATACTGTGTAATTTCAGGCTTTAAAGTTCGGCCAAGTTTTATCCTATTGGGCGTTGCCCTCCTCTGTCGGGCCCGGGCTTTTTGCTCCAATTTTATTGGCTTCCGATGTTTCGGAAAGCCAATAAAGATTTCCGCTACAATCCCTAACGCAAATTGGATTGTTTCCAAAAATTGTGGAGTTAATTAAAACTACCTCATCATTTAAAATTTATTATTCCTTGTTTCTTGTTCATTATTTAAATAAGCCATAATAAGAAATCAAAAGATCAATTTTAGCTCCCAATGCCGCATTTGTACTTTACGCTTTAACTAGCGCTAGTTTATGAATGAGAAGATTTATACTTTTCAAAAATAATTTTTAGCAAATTAGTTACATTCACAAAGATTGAAAGTCCTCGTTGCAAACGAGTAATAGTGGGTGTTGCCAATCCTTCGGATTTGGGATAATTCCTCTTATACTTCAAAAATAATAAATAACAACTAATTTTGGGGCATTTGCACTTACTTACAGCATTAGTGCTAAATATTATGTTAACAAACTAATGTTTAATCACCAATTTATCGGTTTTAAAAATGGTATTATTTATGGTAAATTGATAAAAATAAATTCCAGCACCAATGTTTGAAACATCAATGAATTGGCTACTTTCTGCGCTATTCAATGCTTGGGTAAACAATTTTCTGCCTGCTAAATCAAATATTTCAAAATGAACTTGGTCTGTTGAGGTGAGATGATAACTAAGTTTCATCAAGCCATTGTTTGGATTTGGAACTACCGAAAATTTAAATTGATTTAATGACCATACACTAGTGGTTAAAATTTGAAAGCAAATAGAAGTATCTGCACAATTGTTTTGCGTTATAATAACGGCATAATTACCATTAATGATGGGCGAAAAAGATTGTAAGGTATCATAAAGTAAAGGGATGTTTAAAGTACATTCGATCCATTGATAGCTTGCATTTACTGCATCAGCCGTTAAAGTTCCATTTGCTTGCGTAACCGCAACATTGGTATTAATTTCCATAATATTTGTAGTTGCTGTAGCTGAACATCCAATAGAATCAATAACCTGCACTGAATATATCCCACCATTTGTAATTGTAACTGTTGAGATAGTATCACCATTATTCCAAAGGTAAGTTGCAAAATTATTATTTGTGCTTAGCAAAGTTGTAGCGCCATTACAAATCACTGAATCACCTAAAATGCCGACATTAGTATTAATTTCAGTAATAAAAGTGCTTGCATTTCCTAAACAACCAATGGAATCAGTAACTTGAACGGAGTAGGTCCCACCATCAAAAATAGGCAGTGTAGATAAGGTGTCGCCATTACTCCAAAGATAATGCGCATAAATCATATCTGTAATTAAAACAGAAGAATCGTTTCAACAAATTAAGGAATCTCCGTGAAGACTTACATTTGCTGCTGGCCCTATCACAATTGTTTTGGAGCTGCTGCCAACACATCCAAAATTATTTGTGCCATTTAAAGTATAGGTTGTTGTTTGTGTTGGGTTTACAAAAATGGTATCTGCTGTTGCGCCTGTATTCCAAAGCAAGGTATTACCTCCTGATGCAGCAAGTGTAACTTGATTACCTGCACAAGATAAGGAATCAGAGACAAATGAAATTGTTGGGACACTTTTATTTAATATGACATTAATTAATCTTGGCAGAGAGGTGGCAATGGCAATATCGGGTATCTCATCATCATTAAATTGACCTGTCATGATAGAGCTAGGCCTGCCTTCTCCAATATCTTCGTAAGTATAGGAATTTAAAAATATACCAGCGCTAGTCCCTAAAATTACAGTAAAATTTTCAGAATAATAATTGGTTATAGCGATGTCAATACCTCCATCTCCATTAAAATCTGCGGCACATAAGTCCTGGGGATAATTATTAACTGGATAATTTACAGCTGGAGCATAACTATAACTACCTAATCCAGTACTTAATATAACAGAAATATTATCTGAAGCTTGATTGGCAGTTGCAATATCAATATATCCATCACCATTAAAGTCCTTCGTGATAATTCCTACAGGTTGAGATGCAGCAACACTATAACTACTTCCAATTGTAAACGTTCCATTGCTTGCCCCGGTTAAAATTGTAACTTGATTTAAATCACGGTCAGCTGCAACAAGGTCTGCCAGTCCATCATTATTAAAATCTCCTTTAGTAATGGCACTTATACTACTAAAACCAGTAGCAATGGAATAATTTAAATTGTTTGCAAAGCCAGAAGTGCTGCGTCTAACAGTAATATTACCTGGTGTACCAACTGCAAAATCATCTATTCCGTCATTATCAAAATCATGGATAACCACAGTATAAGCATTAGGAGACAAATGATATCCTACAGGTCCTAAAGCCAAAGTGCCTGATGCCGATCCATATATGATTACTAATTTATGAACACCTCCAGATTTAGTTACTACAACATCGGCATATCCATCTCCATTAAAATCTCCAATGCCAACGGTGTACGGATTCCCTCCTCCTATATCATACAGGGTTTCAGCAGCAAAAATGCCATCAGCAGAACCAAGCTTGACTCCAATTTTTGACTGGTCGGATGAGTAAACAAGATCTTGATGTCCATCGCCATTAATATCTCCAAGTGCTAATACGTGAGGACTTGAAGCGCCAACGCCACCTGGTATTGGATAATTTACAGTAGCTAAAAATGCACCATTGGCGGTGCCATACAATATTGTTACATTATTAATTGTATCACTATTGATTACTGCCAAATCTTTGATGTGATCTCCGTTAAAATCACCTGAAGTTATGGCCTTAGGTAAATTAATTACACCGTAATAAACTGGAGGGTAAAAGGAACCACTATCATTGGCCATTAAAACAGTTACTGTATTATTAAAAAAATTCACAAAAGCTAAATCTAACAGACTATCATTGTTTAAATAATCTGTAAATAAGCCCGCTGGAACTGATATATCAGGATAGTTATAATAGGAACCACCAAAAGTGCCGCTAATATCGCCAAATGCTAAATTAAATTCAGCATTGTTAACATAGGCCAAATCAGAAACTCCATCACTATTATAATCACCTGAAGCCATAGTCTGAGTGCCTCCAGATAAACTTATACTATTGGAAAATGTTCCAGTTCCAGTGCCAAGGTATAAAAATCTAATATTAGTGCCTGTTGAAATAAGATCAAGGTGACCATCTCCATTAAAATCTCCAGAGGTAATTTGATAGGTAGGTGTTGTTTGTACATTTACATAAGGATTTGTTAATGTGATTGGATTAGCAAATGAACCAAGGCCATTGCCGCTTGCAACAGTAATTAAACCCCAAAAACCAAGTATGGCACCATCTAGATTTCCATCTTCATTGAAATCTCCAGCACATGAGGCATAATTCCCTCCTGGATTATTAATAGCAGTTGAGACGTTAAAAGTACCGTTTGCATTACCTTTAAAGATTTTTCCATTTGCTGTTAAAAAATCAACATGACCATCATTATTAAAATCACCTTTACAGAATTGCCTTGGGCCGCCACTACTAGTATATGAAGAGTCGCTAAACTGACCATTTCCTAAATTAAGGTAAACAACCACATTAGCACTATTGGAATAGGACACCATAATATCATCTAAACTATCTCCATTAAAGTCATCTGACATGGCCCACGAAGCACCATCACCTGCCCCAAATAAATTATCGTTTCTAATGATATTTAAACAGGGTTCATTTAATTGAGCCTTTGCACTAGTAGTACCTAGTATTACTAGAAAAATAATTATAATTCTTTTCATTCAAATATTTTTGTAAACAGTTTAGAAAATAAAATATGAATTTGTCAAGAATATTATAAATAATTTAAACCTTATATTAAGATTTACCCGAATCATTCATCATGCCAATAAAAATGAATCCTTTTTTAGTTTAAAATTTACCTCGTACGCTGCACTGCTAAATTGATTAACTAGTAGCAATATTTTTCCATCCAACAATGCATGAGGTACATTTAAAATAGTATATAAATAGCTATCGGACGCTGGCAGCAGCAGCTATATGGCAATTGTAAATGCACTACCATCTTTCATTGATTAATTTTATTTATAAGTACATTTAGTGCTATCTAATGTATGATATAAAATACATTAAAGACATTATTGTTACTTTATGCATGATTTTTAATACATTTGAAAAACAAAAATAAATTTGTATCTTTGTATGATTTATTAATCATTATATATCAATATAACCTTTTATGACTGATTATTCATACACAAACTGGCATGCCATGAGCGATAAAGCACTTTCTCAACACATTGGGGCTTTTATTAAACACCATCGCATGGAACAAAATAAAACACAGGCTGCATTGTCTCAAGCGGCAGGTATCAGCCGTTCTACTTTAAGTTTATTGGAGCATGGCCAAACAGTAACCTTGGCTACTTTAATACAGGTGCTGCGTGTACTCGATTTGCTTTACGTACTCGAAGCTTTTAATGTAATAAAAACCATTAGTCCACTAGCTTTGGTTAAAGAAGCCAAAGCACAACGTTACAGGGCACGTTCTAAAAAACAATAGTTAATAATTTTTAAAATGACTTTAGCAGAAGTTAAGATTTGGGACGAATTGGTGGGAGCTGCAGCCTGGAATGAAAAAACAGGAATTGCCAGCTTTGAATATGCAGCAAGTTTTAAAAAACTAAATATAGATCTAGCGCCACTTAAAATGCCAATAACTATGGCAAAAAACATCTTTACATTCCCCGAATTACGTAAAGACAAAAATGCTGGTTACGATACCTTTAAAGGCTTACCAGGCTTACTGGCCGATGTATTACCCGATAAGTTTGGAAATCAATTAATCAATATGTGGTCGGCGCAACAAGGGCGTCCGCAAGACAGCATGAACCCAGTAGAGATGCTTTGCTTTATTGGCAGCCGAGGAATGGGCGCTTTATCATTTGAACCGAGCTCGAATAAAGAAAGCAAAAATACTTTTTCTGTTGAAATTGATAGTTTAGTCGACATTGCGCAAAAGATGCTCTATCAAAGGGCTTCTTTCAGTGCAAACTTGCAAAAAGAAGAAGAAAAAGCAGTGCTGGATATTTTAAAAATAGGCACCTCAGCTGGTGGTGCAAGGCCAAAGGCTGTAATTGCATACAATGCCAAAACAGGAGAAGTAAAATCGGGGCAAACCAAAGCACCACAAGGTTTTGAACACTGGCTCATTAAACTGGATGGGGTGAGTGATGTGCAACTGGGAGCTACCAAAGGCTATGGCAAGGTAGAAATGGCCTACTACCAGATGGCATTGGATTGTGGCATAAACATGATGCCATCGCAGTTAATGGAAGAAAACGGACGTGCACATTTTATGACCAAAAGATTTGACAGGAGCGGCAGTGAAACCAAACATCATATTCAAACCTGGTGTGCTTTAAAACACTTCGATTTTAATTTGGTAAATAGCTTTAGCTATGAGCAGTTGTTTCAAACGATGCGCGAACTCAAATTAGACTATCATGCAAGTGAACAAATGTACAGACGTATGGTATTCAATGTACTGGCGCGCAATTGCGATGATCACACAAAGAATTTTTCATTTATATTAAAACAAAACGCGACATGGGCATTGGCTCCTGCTTATGATATTTGTCATGCTTTCCGCCCAGGCAGTGAGTGGGTGAGCCAACATGCCTTAAGCATCAACAATAAAAGAAAAAATATAACACGCCATGATTTATTGCATGTTGGTAAATCTATTCATTGCAAAAAGGCTGACCATATTATTTCAGAAATTAATGAAGTTGTAAATCAATGGAAAAAATATGCAAAAGAAGTTGGTGTACAAGCTAAACTTAGTAAGGCAATTGATGATACTTTGTTGAAGAAGATTTAATACATTCTCTTGAGTTTCTTTTAATACTAGACATTGGATTTCTTTGGAGAAATTTTAATTAAACAATGTGACAATTTTATTTGATCCCACGATTCGGGATAAGTCGATTTGATCCCGAGGATTCGGGATTTGAAAATGAGGGGTTTGGTTTAATTTGAAACGCGGAAACTATAATTATTTATCACTCCTACTCCATCATGGCAGATTAGAAACTTGTTGGTGAAAGGAATAGCAACTATGATTATATGGCAAAAGTCGTGATGTTTAAAAGACTCTACCGTGCGTTAATGAAATCAATCTTGCCGTAATTTTGGGGAATTTGTTGAGCATTGCTATGCTAAAATTAGTTAGTTTTTCTTTGCCAAAAGTATGCTGCAAAATGGCTCCTGCACTAATTCTTTGCGCAAATTGATCATTCCACATTTTTACATAATGTTGCTCTAATTGGGCTCTTGATATTTCTTTTTTTAGATAAGGACCAATTAATTCAAAAGCAATTTTTGAGGCATGCATTGCCATGCTCATGCCATTGCCACAGAGTGGAGCAATATTACCTGCCGCATCGCCCACCATCAAAACATGCTCATGTACCGCTGATTTTTTTGCAAAGCTAATTTGAGAAATGGTTAAGGGGGCAGCATACAAAAAAGTGGCTTCTTTAAAGTATTTCGCTAAAAAAGGATTTTTCATCAGCACGTGCTCTTCCATCAATTTGATGTCATTGTGATGATCTTTTAAATTTTGTGCATCACTTAAATAACATAAGCAATACTTGTCGCCATCTACTTTTGAGATACCACAATAACCATCTTTAAAATTATGCAATTCAATCACATCATCAGGAAAGTTTAATTTAATATGGTACTTAACTCCAATATAATTTTTTTTATTGAGAGGTCGTGGCCGCTTTAATTGTTGATCGATAATGGCCCGCTTGCCATAAGCGCCACAAACTAAAGTAGCTTCATAGTTTCCTTGTGTTGTTTTGATTTTAAAAGTATCATCCGCAAAATGTACTTCAGTTACTTTGGTTAGTGTTTTTAAAAGGACTCCTTTTTGAATTGCAATAGCCGCTAAACTGGCATCTAGTGTGAATCTGCTGATGCCAAAACCACCTAAATCTAAATTTTGCTCTAGTAATTTTCCATCGGGTGAAAAAACTCTTAAATGAGTAATCCTAGGTAAATCCATCATAGATAAAGTCAAACCTAATTTTTCTAAAAAAGGATAACTTTCCATAGAAACATATTCGCCACATACTTTATGAAATGGATAACTTTCTTTTTCAAACAACACCACTTTAAAATTTGCATCAGCCAATTGAATAGCCAAACACAAACCTGCCAAACCTCCTCCAACAATGGCTACATCGTAATTCATTTTAATTGGGATAAATAATTAATTGATGTCGAAATGCCCACTTATTTTTCAAACTAAAATGGTTGATTTGCGCTTCTGCCAAAATTGCTTGCCAAGCTGTTTTCTTAAAGCCTCTAAGCACCGACAAAGGCGCATCATGCTTTACCAAAGGAGAATGCGAGAATATTTTTGTAAGCCACTTTATAGCGAAGTAAGCTATTGGATTGCGCTCTAAATCATTAATAATAAAGATGGCGCCATGCGTTTTACATATCTTAATAAAGTCGATAATTTCTTTTTCAGTAAAATGATGGCAAAAGAGTGAGGCGTGCACGATATCAATTTTTTGATGCGCTACAAAAACATTTCTAAAATCATCACACAGTAAGTGAATATTACTGTAACTTTTACAATTGTTTGTAGCATATTCAATACAATCGGCTTTTAAATCAACGCCTATGATTTGCACTTTTATTTTTTTTGAATCAAACCAATGATGTAATGCTTTTAATGAATCGCCACCACCACATCCAATATCCGCAACTGTAAGCTCTGATTTTTGTTGAAGCAATGGCAACAATTGATGTAAAGCATTTTTTGTAATTTGATGTCCTCCCAAATAGGTATTGATAAATTCTAATTCCTTTAAATTTTGCCAAAGCAAATGTTGAGGAATGACTTCAGCATCTAGCAATTCTTTTTGGTAAGACCTGTTTTTAAACATGGGATAAAATTACTGATTCTAAAGTTAAGCCCGGTCCGAACGCAGCTCCAAAAGTGTATTGTTTTTTTGTGGTTGCAACAGGTAAATCTAAAATTGATTTCAATACAAAAAGGATAGTAGGTGATGACATGTTACCATAATTTTTGAGTACTTCATAAGCATGTGAAAGTTCGGTATGTTGAAGACCCAATGATTTCGCAACCACTTCAAGGATTCTTCTTCCACCAGGATGAATGGCCCAATGATTAATATCCGTAAAGGCGCAATTGCCCTTTGCCAAAGCTTCATTAAAAAATTGCTTAAAATCTTGTTCGATTAAAGCAGGTATATAAGAACTCAATACCATTAAGAAACCATTAGAAGTAAGATGCCAAGCCATATCTGTCTTACCTTTGTAAATCAACGAAGAATAAAAACTGTGAATGTAAAACCCTTTTAATTTTTGGTTTTGTGCCATCTCATCTGAAACAATTAAAGCAGCAGCAGCTCCATCAGAAAACAATAAATTAGCCGTATGATTTTCGTGATTATCAATATTTTGAAAATGTAAAGTGCAGAGTTCCACACTTACAATTAAAACTACTGCATTGGCATTTGACTTTGCAATGGCATCGGCTTGTTTCAAAGCATGCACAGAAGCATAACAGCCCATAAAATTAATGGAAGTACGATCTGTATTTTTATTTAATCCAAGCTGCTCTAAAATTTCAATATCTATACCTGGTGCCGACATACCTGTGCATGAAACGGTAATTAGATGCGTAATTGATGCTTTATCAAAATGAAGTGGTAAACAATTGTGAATGGCATCAAGCGCCAATGGAATGGCATGCTGCATATAAAAAGCCATGCGTTTTTCTATGTTTGGAAAACCTACAGTGTCAATTGCTGCAGGAAAAAATTCCCAGTCCTGAGGAGTTAATCCAAAGTCAGCAATAGCTGAATACCTATGATCAATGCCACTTTTGGCGTACATCATGCGTAAAGCTCTTTTCTCTTTGGGAGCTAATTGAAATAAATCAGCCATAAATTCAGCTAGCTGTTTCTGCGCAAAGCAATGGCGAGGTAAGGCTGTGCCAATAGTTAAAATTACACTCATAGGTTTTGGTTAAACCAGGTAAGCATAAAAAAACAAAAATTCATACATAAGGCTGCAATTAAATTCATTGTCATGGTGTTTTTAAAGGAGGCTTCCTTGGTATCTTTATAAACTTTGAAAAACCAAACCATAAAATAAATAACAACTGGCAGTAAAAAAAGTTGAAAAACCAGGAAATGTTCAGTTTTCCCAAGCCCACCGAAATAGAAATATAAACAAACATTAGCCAATAAAAACATGCAAGCTGTAAAATAAAAAGTACCTCTAATCCCTAAAAGATAACTGATAGTGCAATCACCACTTTTTACATCGGCATCATGCTGATAAACTTGTGTCAAAGGATACACACCTGCAATTAAAAATGAACTTCCTAACAAGGCTAAAGCATTATAAATATTGAACTCAAAGGAAAAATGATTAATACCAGTTTGCACCATCCAAAACGTAAAACCACCCTGAAAAAAAATTACGCTTAAAAAGCCAAGTATTGGATATTTTTTTAATCTAATTCCCTTGAAGCTATAGGCTCTGGACACTAAAATGTACATAAATACAGCTATAAAAAACATTTTACTTATTACAAGTGATAACAGTAAACCAATGGCATCAAAAACCATGGATGTATAAAATAATTCCTTGGTTGGTTTAGGTGGATATTCTAAACCTCCAATACTGCTTTCATCTTGATCCATATAGCTATTATAGCCATTACTGGAGGGATAAATGAATAAATGTAAAATCAAAAATACAAGTACCGCGTTTAAGATATTGATACTTTGGCATTGACTCAATGCAAACATAAACACCGGCATTAAATAAAACGAAAAAGGAATTCGCAGTAATTTTAGGGTATCGTTGCTTATTAAAAACGGAATATTGGCCTTATTATTTTTAAACACGATTTATTTTTAAGGCCAAATTTAGGTGAATCTTTTAAATATAATTTACACAATAAACATTTTATTTATCAAAATGCTCAGTATAAATTGATGGTGTATAATAAGTAAATGATACAATAATAAAATATAAAGCCCTTGTAGCAAATGCTACAAGGGCTTTATGAAATTATATATTTATTAATTAAAAGATTTTAGATAAACCTAAAACATCTACAGTTGGAATGGCCTGAATAACAGCAGCCTTGGTATGATTAACACGTGTTTCTGCAGCAAAGGTCATAACTACATCTCCAGCCTCAATATAATTTAACACATCAATATCGGGCATATTTGATACTGTAAATTCTTTATCAGTACCAACCGGAACTTCAATATTTGGAAGAATTTCTTTAATAGCCAAGCCTTTGGCGATGATATTTAATTTTATGAATTTAATGTCATCAAATCTTAAATCACCTTCCTTTATTTTGAAAGTAATACTCTTAAATTTGAAAGCTTTGTACTTATCTAATTTTAAATCATAATCAGCTGCAATAGTATTCAAATTGTAATTTAAGTTTGCTGTTTTTTCTATCGGCCCTGCGATAGACATAGAATCAACATTAAAAGTTAATAATTCGCTGTTGATTTCAAATCCTTTTTCTTTTTTGCAAGAAGAAAATACAAATGACACAGCAATGATGAGTAAGCTTAAGAAAGTATTTTTTTTCATAAATTCAATTTTTGGGTTAGTATGGATTAGTTGACAAATATATTATTTTTTTAACATTTTTCAATAATTGCTGCATAACCTTGGCCAACACCTATACACATAGTTACCAGGGCAAACTTCTTATTTTGTTGGTGCAACTCTAATGCAGCACTATAAATTAATCGTGCACCGCTCATTCCTAGTGGATGGCCTAGCGCAATAGCACCTCCGTTTGGATTCAAACGAGGATCATTATCGGCTATTTTCCATGTGCGGGTACAAGAAAGCACCTGTGCAGCAAAGGCTTCATTCAATTCAATAATATCAATTTGGTCTAAAGTCAAACCTGCTTTTTTAAGGGCAATGGCCGAGGCTTCAACGGGTCCAATGCCCATGATACTTGGCTGTACGCCAGCTGCACCATTACTTACTATTCGTGCTAGTGGTTTTAAGGCATGTTGTTTTATACCATTTTCAGAAGCAAATAAAAGCGCTGCAGCACCATCATTTAAACCTGAAGCGTTTCCTGCAGTAACGGTTCCATTTGATTTAAAGGCTGGTTTTAATTTGGCCAATGATTCTAAATTTGTATCCTTTCTCATAAATTCATCCTGAGAAAAAACCTTAGCTTCACCTTTCTTTTGAGGGATTTCGAGTGCAGCAATTTCTAAATTAAATCTTCCTTTAGCTTGCGCTGTTGCTGCTTTTTGCTGACTATGCATAGCAAAAGCATCTTGATCTTCTCTTGATATTTTATGTAATTCAGCCAAGTTTTCTGCTGTTTCACCCATGGCATCCACGCCATACATTTCTTTCATTTTAGGATGAATAAAACGCCAACCAAAACTACTATCAAATAATTGTTGATCTCTTCCAAATGGCGCTGATGCTTTGGACATTACCCATGGTCCTCGTGTCATATTTTCAACACCACCGGCAATGGCCAAATCGGCATCACCTAGCATAATACTTCTTGCTGCAGCAACTGAAGCAGACAATCCAGAAGCACATAATCTGTTCACTGTTTCGGCAGGAATAGAATAAGGTAAACCTGCTAAAAGCAGTGCCATACGTGCCACATTTCTGTTGTCTTCGCCAGCTTGGTTAGCGCAGCCCAAAATTATTTCATTAATGGCAACTGGATCAACGCCTGAATTTTTCTCCATTAATTTTTTAAGTACAAAAGCAGCTAAATCATCTGTTCTTACGGCAGCTAATGTACCTCCAAAATTTCCAATGGCTGTTCTTACGCCATCAATTATAAATGCATCTCTCATAACATTAATTTAAAATAAAGTGCAAAGTAAATACATTAAAATGAATTGAGAATCAAAACAGAAGTGAAATAAAAAATAAGTACAATTTGAATATTTTTGAAATGTGCTTTTGGCAATTTGGTTAAAGTGAACCAGCTCTTAAAAAGAGAAATTTACACCAAGCAGGCCATTAATTTTTTGAGAAGGATAGTTATTCCAAATCTGATATTGTTGTGCAGCCAGATTATTTAATTTAATAAAGGCTGCCATCTTTTTTGTGTATCTGTATTCTGCATTGATACTGGCATCTACAAAACCATTTAATTTGCGTTCTGCTATTTTAAAATCTATACCAGTACTCGTAAATTTATCCAGCTGAGTAAGCTTAGCATAGCGAGTACCAATATAAAATACATCTATGCCTAAAATAATTTTGTCCCCTAAATTATAGGAGCCTTTTACACCTGCTTCCAAAACTGGCAACTGCCATGGTTTTAGTTGACTATCCATCTTATATTGATTGAAAGCCAACCAACCGGCCACAGTAATTTTATTGTCCATTACATAACCAAGTTCTCCATAAAAACGAGCCACCTTTGCATTATCATAAATCACTTGAAAGGCGGCTTGTAAAGTATCAAACAAATGTGGGGTGTTTACAAACAAAGCCAGTGAATCCACAATTTTATATCCACCATTCACATTAAAATATAAATGCTGATTGATATTTCCTCTTAATCCAGCTACTGCATCTAACTTCACGGTGGAAGTTCTAAAATTAATAGCGGGAGAAATAAAAGGATTTGTAGTGGTTAAGCTTCTAAAACTATTTCTGTAACTATATCCTTTGATGTCGGCATAAACAGAAAGAATATCTTCAACAATATTATACTTGCCGCTCACATCTGGTAAGAAATGGGTTTTGCCTTCATCTGTTTCTATAGCTACGTTAATTCCCAAACGCGCGTGCCATCCTTTACCATGAGTTTTCACGAAGGGATTAATGGTAAAAATAGCGCCATCACTTGAATCAGGCGAAGATTGATTGCCAAAATAATTGAATAATAACCTTCCCCCATATAATTCATTGCCCACTTGTTTGCCAAGTGCGGCCATCATGTTAAAACTGTTTTCTTGATTTTTGAGTTTATCCCGATAATGATAAAAACCAGCATTGAATTCATGATACAAGGCTTCATCATTTTTCGTGTTTTGCAACAAGGATGCATTAAAATCAATAAGATTATAAATTTGTCGGTTTTGTGATTTGGTAAAATCTGGTTTTACATCATTAGAATCTTTATCATAACCATAATAATGAACACTATTATTTTTATACATACCATTTACATGAATCACATGCTCAGGCACAAAAAAACTAGTTTGACCTTTTAAATTATTTTCTGAAAAACCAGCATAACCGTGATCTTTAATGTTACCAGCTGAAGAAAAATGTTTTCCTGAGAAAGCATAATTCATTTTCTTTGAACGGCCGCTACCAATATAAGCTTCGACATTTGAAGTAAAATAATTTCCGAAACCAATTTTCGCATAATTGTTATTCAATTTTTGCAAAGGCTCACCTTTCATTTTAGCCGGTGTAATTGGTTCTACTTTAAAATCGGTAACAAATGTTTTATTGATATTGCTATAATCCAACTTTGGTATTGCAGGCGCAGAATCATTAATAGAAGGATTGGTATTAATCTTAATGGCATCTGCTAAAGTAGGTTTGTATTCTTGTACTACATTCACTTGTCCAGCATTCAAGCCATTTTCTGTACCCGACTGCGCTATTGCTAAACTAGTGAATACAACTAAACCTAATATGAGCTTTATTTTCTTCATGCTATCCTTTTAAACCTTCTATTATTATTTTAAACTAATCAACTTTCAAACTTTCAACTTTCTAAATTTTCTTTATTCTTTTTCAGGCTCAGGCACAATTGGAGAATCAAAAATTTCACTTTCATTTTGCACTGGTACATCAAATTTAATTTCTGTTTCTTCTGGTGTTTGTGCTTTATTCTTTTGCTCTTCTTCTGCAGTAATAAGATTTAAATTTTCTTGTGCTTCTTTAACCAATGCTGGTATTTCACACTTTTCTATAATACTTTTAAAGGTCTCTTTCGCTTGAAAATTATCGCCCATTGCGCGATAGTTTTTTGCCAACAGTAAAAAGCCTTTAGCAATCCAAAAATCATAAGAAGGCACACGATCTGCCAATTCAAAAATTGTTTTTTCTGCTTCAGGATAATTATTTCTTTTAAAGTATAATTCAGCCAAATAATAATGGGCTTTGGCGCCATATTCCGATTGCGACATGTTTGATGTTTTTATTAAATCTCCAATCGCTAAAGAATCATTCCCTAATTCAGTGGCTGCTATTCCTCTTGTTAAATAACTTTCACCTAAAAGCTCATTCGCAACCTTTGAGCTCACGATTACTTTTCCCGCATAATCAATGGCTTTGGCGTGTTCTTTTAATAAGGAATTGCAACGCATCAAACCAGTTTTAGCTTCCAAGATATTTGCTGGCGTTTCGGCATTGGCTAACAACTGTTCGTAATAATTTACTGCACCTGAGTAATCCAATTTATTAAAACTCAAGCCTGCTGCTTTGAGTAATGCATTTTCTGTAAATTTATTTTTGTTTTGCGAAACCACATACTTGTAGCCAATTAACGCATCATCGGGATTAGTTTTAGCAGCACATTCGGCCATATAATAATTGGCATTCAACAAAAAGAAACCATTTTTAAATTTTTGTATATAGTTTTTAAAATCTGTAATGGCATGTTCGCAATCTCCTTTCATAAAGCGCAATTCGGCTGCTTCGTAGGTTGCTGAATCTATTGCTGCATTGCTATAATTTAAACCTGATTGATTTTTTACATAGTCCTCGAAAGCAGCTACATCTCCAGTTTCAACATAAATATTACGCATAGATGTAACAGATTCTTTTGCTTCTTGGGAGCTCGGATACTGTGTAATAATATCTTTATACAAGGCTATAGCTTCATTGTTCTTATCCATATTAAAATAAGCGAGTGCGGTTTTAAGCATGGCCTTTTTAATGTAACTGCTTTTAGGATGTTCCTTTTGCAATTGCTCGAAATAGCTTAAAGCCTTATTGTAATTTTCTTTCTGCATGTAAGCATTCCCTATTTCATATTGGGCATCATCAGCATAATTCGATTTTGGATATTTATTTAATAACGATTCTAGGCTCCCTATTTTATCTTCTGTTTTAGCTAAAAGCCCCAAAGCGCTGGCCTTTTGAAATAAAGCATAATCAGTATCAAACAAATTCAATTTGATAGCTTCGCCATAAAACTCGGTGGCTTTATTATAATCGCTTTTCATAAAATAACAATCACCAA
This sequence comes from Bacteroidia bacterium, assembly GCA_044374175.1. GTDB lineage: Bacteria > Bacteroidota > Bacteroidia > UBA4408 > UBA4408 > CAIKXD01. The sequence goes on from JBILPB010000045.1 coordinate 20,436, forward strand.
TTCTTACAAAAGCATCATTTTTCATCTTTGCAGGTGCATCGTTCTTTTCAGTAGCAAATTTTCTGAAGGCAACTGCTGCATCATCATAACGCTCTTTTTTAAAATGGCAATAGCCAATGTTGTAATTCACGTAAGCAAACTCCTTATGCAATGCTGCACCAGGAAATAAATTAAACTCATTATAACCTTCTATCGCTTCATTATATTGTGCTTGACGGTAATTAGCATCTGCAATCCAATATTTACT
>JBILPB010000173.1:0-5870 GCA_044374175.1 Bacteroidia bacterium
CTTTAGCCTCTTCAAGAATGGTTAAGTTATTTTCTTTTAAATCTTCTTTAGCTGTGCTTTCTTTAACTTTTTCAATTCGGTTTACAATTGATTTTAAGCAGGCCTTTGGCGAAGACATAAATGATTTAAAAAGACTGATGGAAAATAAAAAATCCTTACGTTTCTTCTTTTCATCTTTTGTTTGCAAGGCGTCAAACTTTAAAGTTTGCTGATATTGTAAAAAAGCAATCTCATCATCATTCAGTCTTGGATTTAGGGTAATGACCTGTCTTTCTTGGAATTTATCTTTAATGGAGTTTTCAATAATGTCATTCTTAAACCTTCTTACATAATAAGGTTCTACATCAGCCTTTGAATAATCCCCATTACGAGGAATCGCAGTGGGCTCTAACATTGAAATGATGTTGGCGAAACTTTCTTTCTTTCCATTATGCGGAGTAGCAGATGTTAGTACCATGGCCTCACAACGGGTAGCTAAAAATTGCGCTAACGACCCTCTTAAACTATCGATATTAGAAACGGTATGAACTTCATCTATTGCAATAATATCCCAACGTGATTTTTCGAGATAATGTTTAAACTTAGCATTGTTCTTTAGCGTATCTATAGAGATAATTGTTTTATCGTAATAATCGAATGGATTTTTATTAATTGGAAGCTCTGCTTTAATTTTTCCAATCCCATCTGAATCTAATCGCACCAATGGAATTGCAAAGCGGTTCCATAATTCTTGCTGAAACTGAGCAAGAATAGATTTAAGAGCAATTACTAAAATACGTTGGCCTTGTCCGCGTTTAATAAGCTCAGCCATAAAAATACCAGCTTCAACCGTTTTACCCAAACCAACAGCATCCGCAATTAGAATACGAGGGCGAGGTAGATTTAATGCTTTTATTGTAGGAGTGTATTGAAAAGCAGCACCGCTTATAGCAGTTTTATGAGATACCTCTATTTTTTTAGAAGTGAAACTGGCGTTACGCAATACAGTTTCAATAAATAATTTAGTTTTTTGATAACCTGTTTCATTATCGGCAATCAAAACAGTATTGTCAGGTTCTAGAACAGTAATTTCCTTTTCAATAGCGGTATCAAAGGCAAAGTATTTACCTTTTACCAATTCGCTTAAACCTTGGCAATAAAGTATGGAAGAATCATCGTAATTTTGTTCACGTTTATTCACCAAAAAATCTTCTCCTCTTAAAGAAATTCTAACACCTGGTGCAATATATTGTAATATGTTTTCTTTCATAAATGAATTGCAATTACTTATAGCAATAATTTCTCAATGTCCTTTTTCGCAGCCATTTGTCCTTTAGAACCGTTTAAGAATTCATCAAATTCCTCATTAGGCTTTCCTTTAGCAATATGTTTTGAAAATATTTCATATTTTGGATCAAGTAATAACGGAATTTGCATTTGATTTTTAAAGGCCTTGAGAATTTCTTTAGCCGGATCTGTTTTAAGGTTTTCGAAATTAATACTTGAGTCTTTAATGAAATAATCTACAAAGTGCTTACACGTTAATTCTGAGCCAAAGGAATTAGCAAAAACTTCAGATTGATTATAAAGCCTACTCAAAGCCATTTTTTTTGCTCTGTCCCACTGTTTTACTGAACTTTGGATACGATCTATTCCATAAAAATGGGGCATTAAAGCAGAAAACTGATGTTTATCAATGGGAAGGTATTTGGCTCTATTTATTGCTAATAAAAAGTTGAAAATAGTGATGATAAATTCATGTGCAGCTTTTTTAATAGCCAATTTGAAATACTCATCAGTTTCTAAATTACCGTAACTTGATTTTAGTTTTTTATCATCGTTAAAATTGTATTTATCAATGCTATAAAGTGAAAGGCCATTCAAACCTTTCTTTTGAAAGTAAGGATCAATATTGTCATTAATTGGTCCATCCGTTATAAAAGGATTGAAATTATCCAATAAAACATCTTTGTTGCTGTCAGTCTTTTGATTGTTATAATTTATATCTTTCTCAAAGAACTTATCGTATTCTGTGCCGAATACAAGGCTAAAATTCGGAGTTCTCCAGCCAGTAACAAGTGAATTCAAGCCACCAATTACTGGATAATATCCTTTTGGAAAAGTCAATAAAATAGCATCATTTTGTATACCAATATTGTCAACCTCAATTCCATGGCTCTGTTCTTTATTTAAAGCTTCTTTAAACCACTCGATTTTATGAGGTAATTTGCTTGCTTCAATTTTAATGGTAATTTCTTCTCTTTTTCCTGCTGTTTCAATAAATAGCTTATTAAATAGCAGGAACAAGCTTGCCTTGTGCGAGAGGTGATACTCATAAATTCTTACATCTGGAGTAACTCCAAATAGGTATAAAAATAATTCTTGTGAATATTCAAACACATCGTAATGTTGTAAAAAAAATGGATAATTTGTTGGTGATGAAAATTGGTTCTGAAGCACTTGAATAACCTTATCGCGCTCTCCCTCTAGCACTATCGCAGAGTACTCAGGAATAATTATTGCATTTGACTTACCTTCCGGAAGGTATCTAAACGGATCAGCAATCAATTTTGTATCAACAATAGGGTGTACTTTCATAAATTATTTTTTTGGTTGTTTGTTATGAATTCTTTTGGTTAAAAGCCGAATTTAAAGGATAATTTAAAAAGCATTTCTAAGCAGAGTTGCTTTCTGTTTTGAGCATATCTTATTTAATAATTAATCATTCCATGTTCTCCATCAACCCATCTTTGCATATCACCTTTTTCCTCTAAAACCATTTTACTACTATTCTTTTTCCTTGTTGATCTAATTGTAAAAAATAAATAAATTATTTAAAAAATCAACTTTAAATTTTGCTTGCTAAAGTAAACTATTTAATGAATATAATGTAATGATTTGTGTTATTTTGACTATAAATAATTAAGCTTTCCTTTATTTGAAATACAACCTTGGATAAGGGCATTAGAAAAGGGTTAGGTTTCTTTTTGTTACACAAACATACATCTGAATGATATTTTGCATTGATTGTATTGATTTTGGCCCTTATTTTCTCGGGAATCCCGAGAAAATCCGAACCTACTCGAACCTTTTCGGGAAGGTTCGCATAAGACCTGATTAGCCCAGATTATTATCCAGGTATTCTCGGTTTAACTTGGATAATAGGATCGGAGCCATATGAAAGTGAATTTGTGTAACGTATCTGAAGAACTTTTAGCCTTATGCAAAATAATATATTTTAAATAGAATCATATTTTTGTAAGCTTCTCCAAAATAGAGCCATTTAAAAATAGAAATCAACAAAAAACTTTAGTTACGCATTAAATTTTGTAAGGTAATTGCAACTACAAAGTATGAAACTAATGCCTATTTCTCAGATGATATTTCATCTACTAAGAATAATTGGACTATTCTCATTTCATATTTTTTCCTCCATTTTAAACTTCGCCATAAATAAAAATTCATCGCGACACACTTTGGCGTTGTTGTCTTATACTTTTGTAGCATAAATCAAAAACAATTGACTATGCAATCAAATAATTTACCAATCAACGTACCTAAACACGGTATATTTCAACTTGAAAATACCTCTTCAAAAATGAACATTTCAGAGGTGTTTTCTGAACGAAAAGGTTCCTATGTGAATGAGTTCACCATGTTTGCGGTTCATTTTAACGCTATTCCAAATTGCATACAAGAGGAGCATATTGATTGTAGAAAAGCTAATCAATGGTTTGCTGAGCGATTTAGAGCGGAGATTAAAGATCATTATTATAACAAGCGCGCTTTTAGTAAAAGTAAAAAGGTGGAACTAGATGATATTTTTTACTTTTTGTATGATGATTTAATGGTGAACTTTGATACAAATTGCTCCATCGTTCGTTTTTTGTTTCGTAAAACCGCTTTATTGAAGGTTGAAGAATTACAAACAGAATTTCTTAAATTCAAAAAAAAGAAGAAAAAGCACCTACCAGAGATTTCACTCCTAGTGAACAGTATGGCTGGCATTACAACAGAAAGTTTAAAAATCTTAAAACCTAAATTAAATTTAGAAGATAATTACAATGATGATTTTAAAGACATTCATCGTGCCATTTTAAAAAGACTTTCACGAAATAATGATAAAGGACTTATTTTACTGCACGGAAAGCCAGGAACAGGCAAGACTTCTTACATCCGTTATTTAGTGGCTTCATTAAAAAAGGATGTCATTTTTTTACCTCCAAATATGGCTAGTGCCATTACCAATCCTAATTTAATTTCAGTTTTAATCAGTAATCCCAATTCTATTTTTGTAATCGAAGATGCAGAAAATATTGTTGTCGACAGAGAAAAGGATGGTAATTCGCCTGTTTCGGCTTTATTGAATATTTCAGATGGGTTATTAGCAGACTGTTTAAATATTCAAATTATTTGCTCATTCAATACAGATATTTCGAAAATAGATAGTGCCTTAATGCGCAAAGGACGCTTGATTGCAAAGTATGAGTTCAAAGAACTGGAAACAGAAAAGGCACAAAAGTTATCCGATAAATTGGGCTTCAGAACAAGCATAGAAAATCCAATGACATTAACTGCGATATATAATCAGGAGGAGATAGATTTTCTTCAAGTGAAGAGTAGAAATAAGGTAGGATTTAGAACAAATTTATTGAGTAATTAATTCCACAACAAATTAAAAAGTAAGTAACATGGAATCTTTAATAGAAATCAAATTAAATGGTAAAGGTGCGAATTTGCAAGTGCCTGCCTTACAGTTGAAACACTCCTTAATGTATAGCCTTTTTTCTTCAAAAAGTTTTCAAAAAAACATAGAAGACGAGATGCAAAGGATATATGCTGACCTTGAAATGATAAAGGGGGTAATTTCTACTGATATTTCAGAAATTGCAAGGATATGCAGTATAGCAAAAGATGAAAATCAAATGACTGAAATTATTGCAGCTGAACATAATCTTAGTAAAAGTCAGGCTGAGTATATAGCAAATCTTGAATTAGATGACTTGATAAATTTAGACTTCAAGAAGATTAAATATCATTTAGAGTTATGTATGATTTTTTTGCAACGAAGCTTATGAACAGTAATTCTTACACAGCAATAGATTTTGAAACCGCCCAAGGCAAACGTTGGAGCATTTGTCAGGTGGGTTTAGTTCGGGTAGAAAATAACCTAATTACTGATCAATTATCAATTTTGGTTCAACCGCCCGATAATTATTACTGGGATAGATTTATTGATATACATGGAATTACACCCGAACAAACAGCAGATGCGCCAACATTTGATATAGTTTGGCATCAAATTGAGCCATACATCAAAAATCAACATGTTGTTGCTCACAATGGCTTTGGTTTTGATTTCCATTGTTTAAAGCAAACTTTGGAATTCTACGGCCTTGCAAATCCTGTGTTTACAGGGCATTGTACTTATCAAATTTTCAGAGATAATTTGGCTTCACTTTGTGTGAAATATAATATACCTTTGAATCACCATGATGCGTTGAGTGATGCAAAGGCTTGTTCAGAATTATTTAAAATTAATTTAACCAATAAAAAATAGCATATGGAATCAAACAAATCATTTTCAATCATTGCCAAAACTTGCACCTTAAAATACAACTCACAAAAAAATGGAGAAACGATTTTTGGCGATAATATAAAGTATATTATACCAATTTATCAGCGATCCTATTCATGGACTGACGAACAGATTAGAAAATTTTTATCAGACATTTTTTTAGGCTACTGGGGCAGTGATGGAAATATAATTAAAGAGCCAATGTTCATAGGAACAATGCAATTAGCGGAGAAGGATTTGGAAAAAAAAGAACAGCAAGTTATTGACGGACAACAGCGCCTGACAACTTTTCTACTTCTTTTGAAAATTTTAA
>JBILPB010000174.1:0-5822 GCA_044374175.1 Bacteroidia bacterium
TGCCACCGCAGCTCATTGTTCGCATTTGCTAAATACTCTGCAAAATGTATTAGTTTTACATTCTATGCTCTGTGCCGAGGCTTCGGCATGACTGCTATTGCTGCGTTTTACCGACACGTTTCATCTTAAAAATTTATAGTACATTGAAAAGATAAAATTATTGCATATAACATAAAGGATAAGCGTATCAAAAAATCATTGAAACCAATGATTTTTTAATTTAACAATACCCTTTTTTTTGCCGTTAAATAATTAATAACCTCATATGAAAAAACTACTTCAAATTGCTTTGATTAGCATTAGTGCATTTTTTATTACTTCTTGTGATAAAAAGAAAAGAGCAGAATTTACCCTTGACAAAACAGAATATACGCAAGGGGATAATATTGTGACTACCAATACTACTATTAAGGGATCCAAATTTTATCGTTGGAATTTTGGTGGCACTTAGATTTATGAAAAAGCCCCTGTTTTGTTATTCCTAAAGATCAAGCTGCCGGAGATTTTATCATTTCTTGTGAAACTACCAATGACAAAAACTCGGGCAGTAGCGTAAGAATATCTTCGCAAACAGTATTAATTATAGAAGCACTAGAAGGAAAGTTAATTTTTTGGCGTGAATCATCAGTAGGCAGTAATACTGATGTTGAAATTAAACTTAGTATGCAAGGTAAAACTTCAAAGTATGATACCATCACCTTTACCAATGCTTCAAATCCTAATTGCAGTTTTACTTCTTCAAATGCTGTATTTGAAAAATTAAAAGGTGGCAATTATACTTACCGAGCAATGGATCTAAACGATGGCGCTGCAGTAACTGGCGAAATTACGCTAACAGATGGCTTTGATTGCAAGTCTCAAAAAGTATTTTAATCCCTATTTCGATTAAAAAAAGCTGCTTTGTGCCATTACAAAGCAGCTTTTTTTGCCTTACAGGCCTAATTCTTTTTTTTAATTTGCCTATTAAATATACTGCAATTTAATCTAAGCCATTGCCGTAGCGGGTAAAGCAAATGTGACTATGGATTTGGCTACTTTGTAAATGACAAGAATACGCCATTTAGAATGGGCGCTAAAAAGTAAATTTCAAAAAAGTGTATATGATTTTGGCTGTTGCTACTCCAGGCTTAATACTTGCATGGGATCCCAAAAATTAGCATCAAAATTTTCAATCTGGTCATCATTAATTTTCAAACCTTCCTGTTCAAGTAATTCTTGCATTTGATTTTGGTGGGCAAAAAAATGTTTTCCGGTAAGTACTCCATTTCTATTCACCACTCTATGCGCGGGAACCGGAGGTATTTGGGTGTGTGAGTTATTCATAGCATAACCTACCACGCGAGAAGATTTAGCGCTTCCTAAGTATTTTGCAATGGCGCCATAACTGCTTACCTTTCCTTTAGGGATAAGCCTTACCACTTGATATACCTGCTGAAAGAAATCGTTTTGCTGTGTAAATTTAAGTTTTGCCATTTATTCCTGGTAATAGATCCTTTTTATGCGCGAAGACATATTGGTTAACACCTCATAAGGGATGGTACCTGCTGCCTTGGCTAAATCCGCAATTGGATAACCTTCGCCAAATACAATTACTTCATCACCTTCCTGTACTTCCAAATCTGTAATGTCTAACATGGTCATATCCATACAAATATTACCAATGGTGGGTGCCAGTTTACCATTTACAAGCATTACCCCTACCCCATTGCCTAACTTTCTGGTATAACCATCGGCATAACCAATGGGCACTGTTCCTATTTTGGTATTTTTGGTAAGCTTTCCTTTTCTGCTGTAGCCCACAGTTTGGCTGGCTGCAACATTTTTAATTTGACTGATGATGGTTTTTAACTGCACTGTTGGAATAAATGCAGGGTGCTGAACAGCAGAAAAACCATGCATACCAATGCCCAGGCGAACCATATCAAATTGATACTCTTTGAAACGAAGCGCCCCTGCGCTATTTAATATATGTTTAATGAAGCTGTAGCCCAGGTGGTTTTCAATGACCTTACATATGTGCAGATAAGTGTTTATCTGGTGTTTTGTAAATTCATCATGTTCAAACTCATCGCTTGCTACTAAATGAGAAAAGACTGATTTTACGATAATGTTATTGGCATTCTTTAACCTCACGCAAAGTTCATTTACATCTTCATCTTCAAAACCTAAGCGATGCATACCCGTGTCTAACTTGATATGCACTGCAATTTTTTCAATAGGGTTGGTCCCAATCGCTTCTGTAAATTCTTTTAATATTTTAAAACTATAGATTTCTGGCTCTAAATTATACTTCATGATATTATCGAAACTTTGCGCTTCGGGGCTCATTACCATAATTGGCAATTTAATACCAGCCTTGCGCAGCTCCACGCCTTCATCAGCGTAAGCTACAGCCAAATAATTTACTCTATTATACTGCAACACATTGGCTATTTCAAAACTACCACTACCATAGGAAAAGGCTTTTACCATAGCCATTATTTTGGTGTTTTGATTTAGGTTGCTTCGGTAATAGTTAATATTGTTAACCAAGGCACTCAGGTTTACTTCCAGTACGGTTTGATGGGCTTTTTGCTGAAGGAGTTTACTTATTTGTTCGAATTTAAAAAGTCTGGCACCTTTTAATAAGATTGTTTCATCTTTAAATTTATTGGCTGTAAAACTGCGCAAGAAATCTTCGGTATTTTTATAAAACTCCTGATTAAATTTAAAAAGGTGTTGGTTATTGAACAAGGCTTGGCCAATACCAATAAATTTTGTGATGCCTTTAATTAAGCACATTTCTGCTACTTCGGCATACAATTTTTCTTCTTCCTTTCCACTTTGTAAAATGTCTGAAAGGATTAGTTTTTTGTTTGGATGTTGATTTTGCTGATTTAAAAAATCAAGTGCAATGGCTAAAGAACCTAAGTCTGAATTATAGCTATCGTTGATGATGGAGCAATTATTAATGCCTTGTTTTAACTCGAGTCGCATGGCAACCGGACTTAAATAGTGCATTCTCTCTTTTATGATGCCATGATCAATTCCTAAAAACAGCATTACGCACCAGCAATGAATGGCATTTTCGATGGAAGCATCGTCTGAAAATGGAATTACAATTTGTAAAAAATCACTTTTATAGATGCCCTGGATGAGTGTTTCGAGTTTGTCCTTTTCTGTTTTTACGATGAGTAAATCGGCATTGCTTTTTTTGCTCCAGGTAAATAAATTTATTTGTTGTACGATAGCACTTTTTTTAATGGCTTCGTGCAGCAAGTCATAGTCTTTGCAATAAATTAAATGCTCAGCCTTTTCGAACAGTTTTAGTTTTTCTTCAATTTTTTGATTGATATCTACAAAATTTTCGGCATGCGCCTCTCCTATATTGGTGAATACTCCAATTTGAGGCTGTATTACCCTTTCCAGATTTTTCATTTCTTTAGGTAATGAAATACCTGCTTCAAAAAGGCCTAAATTATTTTCCTCATTAATTTGCCAAACACTTAAAGGAACACCCACTTGTGAATTATAACTTTTGGGGCTTCTTACAATAAGGTAATCATTCCTAAGCAGTTGAAACAACCACTCTTTTACAATTGTTTTGCCATTGCTACCGGTAATGCCAATGACAGGAAATTGGTATCTTTCGCGATGTTTTTTTGCCAGCAATTGCAAGGCTGTTAGTGTATCTTTAACCAACAAAAAATTAGCCTCTTTATAGGTTTCTTTAAAGCAACTTTGATCAGAAACTACAAAATTTCTGATCCCATCATGATATAAATGTTCAATAAACTGGTGACCATTGTTTCGTGCCCCAACAATGGCAAAGAACACCGATTGACTATTGTTTTTAATATTTCTACTATCAATAGATAAGCTATTAATTTTGGTGGTATCAGGAAAATGCGAAGACAAAAACCTAGCATCAATGGCTTCTGCAATTGTTTGAATAGTATATTCCATGAACTTAACTCAAGGTATTAGACTCAACAAAACAATCGCGGCATAGCGGCTCATAACTGTCTTTTTCGCCCAACAACACCAGGCTTTTTTCGAGGGTGATCCTGTGCGAATGATTGGCTAAATTACCGCACTGCACACATACTGCATGTACTTTTGTAATATATTCAGCAATTGACATTAAGGCTGGCATAGGTCCAAAAGGTTTACCTAAAAAATCCATATCTAAACCTGCTACAATTACACGAATACCTTTATTGGCCAGTTCGTTGCACACCGAAATAATTTCCATGTCCATAAACTGAGCTTCATCTATACCTACCACATCTACTTCATTGGCCAGCAATAATATTGAGGAAGCATTTTCTACAGGGGTTGAAATTATGCTATTGGAATCATGCGAAACAACACTTATATCATCATAACGCTTATCAATGGCGGGTTTAAAAATCTCCACCCTTTGTTTGGCAATTTTTGCACGTTTTAATCTACGAATCAATTCCTCTGTTTTACCAGAAAACATAGAACCACATACTACTTCAATCCAACCTTTACGCCTTTGCACATTGGCAATATTCTCAAGAAACATAAGCTATTTATCGTCTAATTAATAAAGAATTAATACTTAAAATAAAATTTGTAATTTTACAACTAAAATAATTCCAAAAATAGTCAAAAGCAATTAAGAAAAATTAAAATTATGAGTTTGGATAAAAAAGCAATCTTAAAAGAAATAGAGGTATTGATTAGAAGTATTAAGGTTCACTATGATAACATTGAGCATGAGTATAGGATTCCGACCATTGAGTTGGAGTTAATAACTTCTAAAATAAGGAAACTTCACGAGAAATCTATCGTTTATAATCACCTACATTATATCGAAGAGGAGCAATTGCAAATTTCAAAAAGAATGAAACATGATCAACTTATTATGATGCTAGCTGCGGAAGATACGATGAAAGATGAAATTGTTGTTGAACCTGCACATAGCGAAATATTTACAGCACAATTAAAATTTGAAGAAAAAATAGCCACTATAGAAAAGGCTGTTGAAGAGGAAACTTCATCAGTTGCTTCTGAGGCTCCTACCGCAAGTATTGAACAAAATCAAGACATTGAAATTGAAAAAACTGCTACTGAAGTAACAACACAAACAATATCTTTTAATCAGGTTAAATTGGCGGGCAAAATAGGCATCAACGACCGGTTTAGATTTATTAAAAATTTATATGGAGGCAATGGCGTTGCAATGGAAGAAGCCATCAAAGAAATTGAGCAATGCGATAGCGCAGCTTCATTAGCAGCTTGTTTAGATAAATTAAAGCACGCTAACCATTGGAACGATGAAGATGAGAATGTAATTGATTTTATGGCAATGATAAAATAAGAGCGCCTATTTTATTAAATATGTGATGTATTATTGATAATTTTCGTTCATTAAACGTGCTTCCTCTTTCATTATGTGCACAAAACTTTTTGGTTTTAGCACTTTGCAAAATTGCCCCCAACTGAGTAATGCCCTTTTTAATTCGTTGTTTGGGATGAGTTTAAAACTAAAAATAACACCTTTTTTATTTTGAGATTTCACTTTTTGTGAGTGATGTAAATGGTTGGTTAAAAGATAATGGGCAATTAAAGGGTCGAACCAAACTTCAATATTTACAACTTTAGCGCTAATGGGCATTGTAACGCCTATAACATTATCGAAAATTGCAGCAATTTCCTTATTGTATGAATAGGGTGCTTTTGATGGTTTAATTTCTTGAATACGATCGAGCCCAAAAGTTTGAAAATCATCAACTTTACTGTTGTAAGCTATTACATACCATCGGTTATCATGCTCTTTTATAAGTAGAGGACTTACCTCATGCACTTTTAGC
>JBILPB010000046.1:0-20381 GCA_044374175.1 Bacteroidia bacterium
TGCCCCTTATTTAGCCGTATTAAATTTCACTCATATTATAAAATCTGTTTTTAAAAAGATTCCCAAATACGCTCTAATTACAAGCGAACAGCATACATGCGAGATTAAGGCGAAAAAGAAATCAACAAACAATTTAATTAACTCACCGCTATCAAATCTTGTTTCAATAATTTGGCAGTTGCCTCATATAATTCAGGAAATTGTTTTTTAAAATTAGTAGGGTCTTCAAAAAAACACTCGATACTTACTGCCCAAAATTCGGCCATATTGGTTTTGGCATAACTTCTAAAGAATGTGATTTCTGAATGCTCATTAATTTGTTTATACACCTTTATTGCTTGGTCTTCCCATTCATACCACCTCATGGAACCTTCGTAATGAAATTTATCAATATACAGTGCATGCGCTAGTTCATGTAAAGCCAAATTTACCTTATCCTCTGTATTTTGATAGCCCTTTAAAAAATGATTCCACGACAGGTAAATATAGCCATTGCCAACTGTGAGGCCATTTACATGATTGCCTGCTAGTTTAGAATAAAAACTATCGGGATAGATAATTATTTTTGAAAACCCCCTCAATTCAAAATTGGTGAATCCAAAAGTAATTTGTGCAAATGCAGCGCTTAACATTAATTCTATATCATGGTTTACATGTAAAATTTCCTTATCAACCTTTATCCTATTTGTCTTACGAATTACCATCACCCGATAAATAAATTTAAGCTGCTTTTTAGCAGATAATTGATTGTAAAAAGTAAATTTTTGTGTGTAGTAATTGTGTAAAAAATCGCGCTTTGATTTTGAGTATAATACCAATGCCATATAATGCGTGTTTTTAGCAAACATTATCACCATTAAATAGCCTACCGTAAAAAAAATAATTGTATTCATCTTCTTATGCTATTTGCAAATTAAAGTTTTTTTATTTATTTTAGAGCATTGTTTAATCTGATTATCTATCTTTTTAATGAATTGCAGGTATGATGCTGTAAATAAATATATCTTTTTTACTGAAAAAATTATTTATGTCTAATCACTAAAAAAAACAAGCCATGGAAATTGCCGCCAACGAAATTAACAATCAAACCCAAATTAAAAATTGGATAGATGAAGGCTTAGATAATGAAGCCATTATTACTAATTTAAAAAAATTGGGATATGAGGAAGGACATTTGGTTGAATTAAATCTGCTTATAAAAAAAATCAGAAATAAAAAAAGAACCCAAACAGGCAGTGTTTTGGTTTTAATTGGTGTTATTATTTTAGGACTTGGTTTTATTAGCTGCATAGTTTTGCATTACTTAGGAAACGATATAAATTTTTCTTTATACGGTTTAACTGGCATAGGCGCTGTAATACTTATTGTTGGTTTAATTTTAATTTTTAGTTAATTTTAGATGTTCAGACTCCAATTCTAATACAACATATACTTGTTGTTTTGTGTATTGTAAAATTTGTTTAGTTTTACCTACCTAAAATTATTGATTTTGCAAGAAACAACTTTCGCAATAACTGGTGAGTATATTGAACTCATTAAACTTTTAAAAGCCATAGGTATGGCTGAACATGGTGCAGCTGCCAAGCAGATGGTAAGTGATGGAATTGTTTATTTAAACAACCAAAAAGAATCACGCTTCAGAGCTAAATTGCGAAAAGATGATGTAATCACAGTTAATAATCATAAAATTACGATTCAATAAATTTTGGCTTCTTATCTTCTCAAATATTTTTTTGCCTTTGTAATTGGAACAATGCTGCTCATTTGCAGCGCAACTTTAGTTGTGGCCCAAGAAGATAAAACTGATGTTCAAAAAGATAATTTTATTGAACAAAGGGTTGAACAAATTTCTGAAAATTCAGACAATCCTGATATTGACTATTCTAATTTATTAGAAGAACTTCAATATTTTCAAAAACATCCTATTAATCTCAACAATGCTAAGGCAGAAGATTTAAAATCGCTAAACATACTTACAGAGGTGCAAATATTGAGTTTGTTGCAGCATATTGAAAACACCGGAAAATTAGTGGCCATCTATGAGTTGCAAGCAGTTGAAAATTTTACGCTTGAAGACATCAATAAAATAAAGCCCTTTATTTATGTTTCAAATAACTTAGAATCGCCCAATTTAACATTGCAAAACATGCTAAATAATGGTAGTGCCTATTTGGTAACTCGTGTAAGTTTTACTGGCGAAGATCAAACTGGCTTTGCTGATGTTTCAGATTCCATCCTTGCCATTAAACCAAATGCAAAATATTTAGGGAGTAAGTATGGCTCTTTTAGCAGATTTAGATATACCTACGGAAATTATGTGAGTATTGGTATTACTGCTGATAAAGACCCAGGAGAACAGTTCCTAAAAGGTGCGCAAAAAAATGGTTACGATTTTTATTCGGCACATCTATTTCTAAAAAATTACAAGTTTATTAAAGCGCTTGCCATTGGCGATTATCAGGCACAATTTGGACAAGGACTCACTTTTTGGATGGGTTTAGGTTATGGAAAAACATCGGACCCAATGCTTGTAAAGCGCAGTGCAAGGGGCATTACGCCAAGTAACTCCATCAACGAAAATTTATTTTTAAGAGGTGTTGCTACAACTATTCAAGTGAAGAAATTCCATTTCACTGCTTTTTACTCCGAAAATAAAGTTGATGCCACTATTAATTCAATCGATACGCTTGAAAATACCGTAGAAAGTATTGCTTCTCTGCAGTTATCAGGTTTGCACCGCACACCTTCAGAAGTAGCTGGTAAAAACTTTTTAACCCAATATACAAGAGGTGGAAATGTAAGTTATAAATCAAGAGCCTTTTCGCTTGGCGTAACAGCTGTACAAACAATTTTTGGTATCAATTTAGATAGAAATCTGGTCATCTACAATCAATATGATTTCACCGGGAAAAGCCTTATAAACATTGGAACAGATTACAATTGGGTTTGGCGAAATATGAACATCTACGGTGAGGTTTCGCGAAGTAACAATGGAGGTTTGGCGCAAGTGCATGGCGCTATTATTACAGTTGACCCTAGGTTTTTTATTTCAATTTTGTATAGAAACTACGGTTTAGCCTATCAAAACTTAAATGGGAATGGTGTAGGTGAAAACACACGCAACAACAATGAAAGAGGCATATTATCTGGCTTTGTATTTAAACCCTATAAGTTTCTTTCTTTGGCAGGTTATTATGATCGATTTGTATTTCCTTATTTAAAATATCAAGTAAATGCACCAACTTATGGTAGTGATTATTTAGCACAAATAAATTATACACCATCCAAAAAAACAGAGATGTATGCAAGAGTAAGAAAGCGTTTGAAACAAAAAAACAATGCTTTATCAGAAGAAGTAATACAAGAAACACTTGAAACATTTCAAACCAATTATCGCTTCAATATCATTTATAAACTTAATAATACTGTTCGTTTAAGAAGTCGCGTGGATATTACCGAGTATAAATTAGGCAGCGCTACCAGCAGAGGTTTTATGATTTATCAAGATGTGAATTATAATCCAAGTATGGGCAAATTTTCATTTAATTTTCGTTATGGCATTTTTAATGCCGATGATTTTTATTCACGCATTTATGCTTATGAAAATGATGTACCCTATTCGTTTTACATTCCAGCCTTTTCAAATAAAGGCACCAGAACCTATTTAACCATTAACTACTCTTTTACCCGACATTTTGAAATGTGGTTTAGGGTTGCGCAAACATGGTACAGTAATGTATATGTAATTTCAGAGGGCTCTCTCAACGAAATTGATGCCAACCACAGAACAGATTTTAAGCTGCAAGCAAGGTATAAGTTTTAAAGCATATCATTTTACAAGCAACATCATTTTTTACCACAAGAACAAAATTAAGTGCCAAAATTGTTTAAAGAACTATTTGCAAAAACACCAAAATTACCTGTTGTAAATAAAATGCATGCGCAATTTTTGGGCGCATCCCTTTCATTTTTATTTACATTCAAGTATCATTAAACCAAGCACTAAAAAATGAAAGGTTCAGGCCATCCGCTATATCTTTTTTGTGCAATTAAAATTCGTTTCAATATCAATAATTCAAGGTTCACAAAAAAGGATGTCACTGCTGTCCTTTGCGCAGTTAACTTTTCGTAAGACGCTCAGCTTCTCCAAACTCAATAATGTTGTTTGTATATTTCGTTCGAGGTTTGGTAAGAGGTTTGCGTCCTCGCCAACCTCGCCAGTAGGCGCTAAGCTGAAGCCAAGCCAAGTGCGCGGGGCTTAGTGCCGGCACTTTTCTCCAATGTTTTTTTGTAAACGATTTCATTTTCGTATTACATTTGGTAAGAGGTTGGCGTCCTCGCCAACCTCAACAACGCTGGTTTTAATTAGATTAATTTGTAAAGAATCTGCGCATTAAAGAGGTATGAAGCTACCCGCAAAAGCGATAGAAGTAATCCCGATCACTATCGATAGCGCACCACAGATAGCGCGACCTTCTTGCTCCCGATGTTAATCGGGTGCAAGAAGGGTTTGCCCAAATCATTAAATTAATTTCTATTAAATTAGGTTAAAATGTGAACTTAAAAACTAAGCGCTCGTAAGGCATAAAAGTTGCAAAAGTATTAATGCACCGCGCCATGTTTATAAATCAATGCATACCTTAAAATGCGCGTTCAATTATCAATTAGTTTAGTGTCATCTTAACCCGGAATAAGTTATGAAAAAATTGAACTGTTTAAACTCAAGTTATAAAGCTGTTTTCCTATTTATGTTGTTGCTTGTAATGAACACATCTTATGCGCAAAAACCTAAAGAATTGCCTACTGTGCGCATTTTATTTGTGTTTGATTGCTCTTTAAGTATGATTGGCAAATGGGAAACGGCCAATAAAATGGAAGTGAGTAAAAGTATTTTAACGCAAACGGTGGATAGTTTGGCCAAACTGCCCAATGTTGAAATTGCATTACGGATGTATGGTCATCAATACTCGGTTAATCCTAAGCCAAATTGTGAAGATACAAAACTGGAAGTCCCCTTTGGCAAAGGCAATATTACAGCAATAAAAAACAGAATTAAAGATGCTGTGCCCCGTGGCACCACACCCATAGCTTATACCTTAGAGCAATGTGGTGCGGATTTTCCTTCATGCCCTAATTGCAGGAATATTATTATTTTAATTACTGATGGCGTGGAAGAATGTAATGGCGATCCTTGTGCCGTATCGCTTGCGCTGCAATCAAGAGGAATTACATTAAGACCTTTTGTGATTGGTGTTGGCCTGGATTTAAATTTTAAAAAAACATTTGAGTGTGTTGGAAAATACTTTGATGCCGCCAATGAAAAATCATTTAAGCAGGCCATGGGTGTTATTATTTCGCAAGCATTAAACTCAACCACCTTACAAGTAAATTTATTAGATGCCAATGCTAAACCCAGCGAAACCGATGCCAACATGACTTTTTATGATGCCAATACAGGCGATATAAAATACAATTTAGTGCACACCTTTAACAATGCCGGCAATCCAGATACCCTGCCCATTGACCCTATGCCAACCTACAATTTAACGGTGCATACTATACCGCCTGTGGAAAAACAAAACATAGAATTAATTCCTGGAAAACATAATACGGTGGCGGTTTATTGCCCGCAAGGCTATTTAATTTTAAAGACGGGAATCAAAGAATACAAACAATTAAATTACATCATTAGAAAAAATAAAGATATGGCTACCTTGCTAGTAGCGCAAGCCGATAAGCCAGAAAAATTAATTACAGGAAAATATGATATGGAAATTTTAACCATGCCCAGAATTTATGTAAGTGATGTTGAAATAAGCCAAAGTAAAACCACTACGATTCAGGTACCTCAGCCAGGTGTAGCCAACATTTTATTCTCTGGACCAGGTGCTGGCAGTTTATATATTGAAGAAAAAAATAAGCTAAAATGGTTATATAATTTTCCAGATAATCCTTCAAGGGAAACATTGGTATTGCAACCCGGAAAATACAAAGTGGTGTTTAGACCTAAATCGGCTAAAGAAAGTATTTACACGATTGAACGAGAGTTTATTATTGATGCGGGAAGTTCTGCTACTGCTAAAATGTTTTAAAAATTAAAGATTAAAAATTAAAAATTAAAAATTAAAAATTAAAAATTAAAAATTAAAAATTAAAAATTAAAAATTAAAAATTAAGAATTAAAGATTAAAAATTAAGAATTAGGGATTGAAAATTATAGGGTTAAACTTGTAATTCATTCATACCCGAAATTTTAAATTGGCATTGCATTTTTACCTGATGATTCTTTATTCTTTTATCAATTGCTTAACTCCCTGAACACCGTTTCCAACAACTTTAATGGTGTATAAACCACTGTTAAATTTTTGTGTTGAAATTTCTTTTTTATTATTGCCAGCTGTGAGTCTTATTCTTTCCTCGCTTACTAATTGTCCCAAACTATTGTATATTAGTATACTTGCGGTCTCATTCAGTAAAGCATTTATTTCTAATGTTGAATTAGCTTCTGTAGGGTTAGGATAAATGCTTATGCTCTCTTTTATAGTACCACCTTTCAAACCTATAACAGTATTGGTATTGAGTTGAATGTTCGTGACAGCAAAAGAAGGATCAGTGGCTAATGAATCATCATTATTTATCCATCTAAAACCTATTTTCACATTCGGATTGTTATTGGCAGATACAGGTAAAGAGATTGATGGAGAGTTAGTCCAATAACCTTGGTTGAATCCATTACAAGGCTCAGGATTACAAGGCCCACCAGCACCATCACCACAAATTGTTTTATTCAAGTCGAATAATAATGACCATGTATTCCCATCATAATACCACACATCAGCATTGTCGTTTATAGATTCGCCATTCTCGATATAATTAAATGTCAATTGAACACTTACTAAACTTGCACAATTAATTGTAGGTGATTCAACTCTTGTCTCTGTGTTAAACTGATTGCCCATTCCTGAAGTCAAGTATAGCGCCCCATTATCGCCCAATAAACTGCTCGAGATATGTAAACTTTTTCCAATATAAGGTGATGGTGGTGGCGGAGGCACAGGTTGACAGATTGCACCACAATTATTAATTTGCATCCCTGCTTCCTGACAACTTATATAAAACTTATTGGGATAAATTCCAGTATCTCCTTGTAAAGATGTTACAGTCCAAATACCATTTGCACCAGCATAGCCATTCGCACTGCCATCAGCCACCGTGTTCACATTTATAAAATTTTCGGTCCAAAATTGTGCTTGTGCAAAATTTACAGTAAAGAAACAAGTAAGTGATAACACTAGTGAGTTGCGTTGGAATGTTTTCATGATCAATTAAATTTGAGCTATAAAAAAAATTTAAAGTTGCTTGTTAAACAAAGCTACTAAAATATTAATGAAAAGAGGCCTAAAAATGAATGCATTTAAACAATCCATTAATAGGCCTCTAATTCCTAGCAAATTTATTTTGCAGCTACACTTTATATTTAGTTATATCAATTAACAAGGACTATCACTATCAATTTCGCAACATAAACTGAAGCTTATAAACTAGTTCAATGTAAACTCTACTACTATGCTGGTATTCAACAACTTTGAAATAGGACAATTGGTTTCAGCATCTTTTACCATGGCCTCAAATTGTGCAGGCTCTACTCCTGCTACCTTAGCATTTAAAATTAATTTAGATTGCGTAACACTTCCATTTTCAAATGTTATTTCGCAATTGGTTTCTAATTGCTCTGGCACAAATCCAGCGGCCGATAGAATAAAACTTAACTTCATTGAAAAACAACCTGCATGTGCCGCTCCAATGAGTTCTTCTGGATTGGTACCAATTCCATCTTCAAAACGTGTGCTAAATGAGTATTGCGCTTTGTTTAAAACATTACTTTGTGTTGATAAATGTCCTTTACCTTCTTTACCTGTTCCTTGCCATACGGCTGTTGCTTTTCTTATCATAATTTTATTGTTTATTTATTATTGGTTTTAAATCGTATATTTTTTTGATGGATTCAAATTCTTCTTCCTTTTTTAATCCTAAATCAATGAGCTTACCTGTTCTTACATCAAATACCCAACCCCAAATTTGAGGAAAACCTGTATTATACCATGAGCGTTGTACGTGATCAATTTTAATGATATTAATACATTGCTCTAATACATTTAATTCCACTAATCTATCAAATTTCTTTTTAGTATCTGCAATCGCATCTAACTCTTTTTGATGAAAACTGTAAACATCACGTAAGGTTTGTAACCAACTGTTTAATTGTCCCATGTCGCTTGGATTCAATGCAGCTTTAATGAAACAAAATCTTTTACCATAATGCCCCAACTTCTACTTCCATTTACAATGGCTCCCCATGCTTTTCTGGCTTCCCACATGCTATCATAAGAAGCATTATTTTTAAAACCCACTACAAAGGCAACAGCAGTGCCCAGCAAAGCAATTGGCAACCAAGGAACTGCTAACCATTTCCAACCTAACAACACATAGCATGCGGTTGGAATTGAAGAAATTAATAGTAAACTATAGATATCTTTTCTGGTCCAAAAAATAACTTCTTTAAAAGAAAAATTCTTACCGCTGTGCATAAAGGTTTAATAAATTATTGAGCTAAAATTTCACTAAAAATACTTATTATTTTGAAGATTCATATTAAATTAACTTTAAAAATTCTAGCTGAGAATACATTTTCTTAGAACAAAAAAAGGGGTTTCTGAATGAACAGAAACCCCTTCTTAATAAAATAAAGGTGATTACTTTTTAACCAACACTTTCACAGCATTGATATTATTTCCAATTACTTTAACAGTATAAATACCCACTGCTAAATTATCTAAATTGATATTCTTTTGATTGCTGCCAACAGTTAAGTTAACTCTCTCTTCAGAGATTAATTCGCCAATATTATTGTAAAGCATAACTACTGCCGATTCGTTAACTTCTGCATTAATAGTTAACATTGCATTATTAACTGCAGGATTTGGGTGAATAGTTACAGTATTATCAATAGTAATAGTATTTAAACCAACCGTTGTAACAGTATAAGGAGCACTGGTGCTAGAACATCCATTAGCATTATATACAGTTACAGTGTAGTTACCAGCATTGGCAGGGAAAATATTTTGCAGTGTACCACCTACAATTGGCGTTCCATTGAAATTCCATTGGTAACCAAAAGCAGGTGAAGATTGAATTTCAATACCATTTGGAGAAACTGTTGGTACAATTGGATTTGCATTTACAGTTACTAAAATAATATCACTTGTTGAGCAACCAGCTACAATACCAGTTACTGTATAACTTGTAGTTGTGTTTGGAGAAGCTGTTGGGTTAGAAATATTTGCATTATCTAAACCAGTTGAAGGACTCCAAGTATAATTACTACCGCCATTAACATTCAACTGAACGCTTTGTCCATCGCAAATCGATACATCAGCACCTGCAGAAATAGTAGGTGTTGCCACAGTAATTGTTACTTGATCAGTTGAAGAACAACCGTTTGTTGTAGCGGTTACAGTGTAAGTTGTAGTTGTAGTAGGGAATGCAGTAGGATTGGAAACATTTGGATTAGTTAAACCAATTGTTGGACTCCAAGAATAGGTAGTACCACCACTTGCATTTAAATTGGCAGTTTCACCTGAACAAATGGTAACATCGCTACCAGCATTGATGTTTAAATTAGTAACAGTTACAGTAACTGATGCAATAGAAGAGCAAGTTCCATTAGTAACCTGAACATTATAAGTTGTGGTTGTTGTAGGCGAGGCAATAGGATTTGCAATATTTGCATTACTTAAACCAGTTGAAGGAGTCCAAACATAAACCTGACCACCAGTAGCATTTAACTGTGTGCTTGCACCATTACAAATAGTTTGGTTTGTTCCAGCATTTGCAGAAGGTATAGCATAAACTGTGATGAAACCATTTAATGTTAAGGTGTTAGTTCCACTTCCATTGATGGCTGTTAAACTTACATTATAAGTACCAGGTGTATTATAGCATATGTTACTTGGGTTTTGAGAAGTACTTGAAGAAGTTGTAGATCCCGGGAAAGACCAATTCCAAGCTGTAGGGTTATTTGTACTTGCATCGGTGAAGCTAATGCATGAACCAACACAGATAGATGTGTTTGATGTTGAGAAATTAGCTAAAGGACCAGCACTTGGATTTGATACATTGATATAACAAGTTTGAGTTTCTGAGTCGTTACCAGCTGCATTACTTGCTGTTAATATTACTTGAAAACAACCTGGAGTATTGTAGGTAATTCCACTTGGATTTTGTTGCGTACTAGTTGCAGGAGTTGCACCAGTAAATTGCCAGTTCCAAGCGGTAGGATTATTAGTTGATAAATCGGTAAAGTTTACGCTTTGACCTGTAGTAATATTAAATGTATTAGCAGTAAACGCTGCAACAGGAGCAATGGCTGATGAAGTAACGTTGATGTAGCATGTAATTGTTTCTGAATCGTTACCAAAAGCATTAGAAACTGTTAATGAAACTTGGTAGCATCCTGGGAAATTATACATCACATTAGATGGGTTTTGTTGTGTTGAAGTATTTGGCAAACCACCAGTAAAAGACCAATTCCAAGAAGTAGGATTATTTAATGACAAATCGGTAAAGTTAACCATTTGACCAGCAGTGATATTAATTGGATTACCAACAAATGCAGCAATTGGAGGTGCACCAACACCACAAACACTGCTATGAGAACCTAAATAGGTGGTGGTATTTTGTGCGTAAACATCCCACTCATTAATTCCATCAGGCCAAAAGGTGCCTGGACGATCAACGGTATTTTTTCTAACTAAAGTGTAATCAGCAGTTGAACCTGAACCAACCAACCAATTTACACTAGGATTCTCTCCTATATCTCCAATTTTGTCGATAATAATACCATTTCTTTTTAAGATAATAGCTTCATTACCATCAAAGAAAGTAACATTAGATGTAATATCAGTATTACTTAAAATACCAGGTAAAGTGGCATTCGCATCACCAATTACATAAACATCATGAGAAGCAAGTGTACCTGAAAGAGTTAATGAGTAAGTTGCTGTAGTGCTTCCATTTGAATAGGTTTCAACTGTATAGTTACTTAAACTTGCTGAGGTAGCACCTGCATTATATATCTCTATGGCTTTATTTTGAGCTGAACCTTCAATATATTCACTAAACATTAATTTATCGCATGCAGTAGGTTGCGTAATATTAGCATAACAAGGACGCGTTAAGGTGTTTGAACCGCATGCGTTAGTGACGGTTAAAGTAACAGCATAACAACCGCCTGTTGTTGGGAAAGTAATACCTGTTGGATTTTGTAAATTACTGGTGGCAGGTGTTGCACCCTGAAAACTCCAACTCCAAGAAGTTGGAAAATTAGCAGAAAAATCGTAAAAATCTGCCGTTGTACCTGAAGTGAATGCCCCGCCCATGATAGCTGTTGGAGGCAAACATGTAACATTACTAACAGTTAACACATAATCTTCTGTTTCTCCACTACCAAATTGAGTGCATGGGTCAGTAGCGGCATTCGGATTATTAATAGCTCTGCTTCTAACGCGCATTCTAGTTTGACCAAGCACGGCATTGTTAGGAACGGTAATTGTAATTTCTGTGGCCACATTGGCTGTTGAAGAGGTTGTAACTTGGTACCATTCGCTAGTGCCAAAAATACCATCATCATTCCAATCGAACCAAACAGAAATAATACTATTTGCTGTTGAAGTAACACCTAAGATATAAGATTGATTTCTTAAAACAGTTGCAGTGGTATTTCCTGAGGCGGGCCAAAGGGTATAGGCAGTGGAAGTTAATCCATTACAACCAGTACCCGTATTTATCAAGGTAGAGTTTAACAAATATACATCATTTACTGCATCTATAATATCACAATTAAAAGCGTGTAACCCAACTTCACAATATGGTGCCGGACCACTTCCACTGGTAATGTTAACTGTATAATCTTCTGTTTCACCATATACATAATTTGTACAAGGATCCATATTTATACCACCATCTACACATCTTACACGCATGGTAGTTGCACCCAAAACTGCAGTTGGAGGCACTGAAAAATTAAAGTTTAAATTTTGATATGACGCAGAAGTTTGGAATTCGCCAAGCTTTTCACCTGCATCGTAAAAGTCATTATCATGATTATAATCAATCCAAACTGCGTAATAATCGGTAGCCCAATTACCGCCTTGTACTGTTAAATTATAATTTGAGCTTTGTTGTATATTGGTAGAAAGAAAAGTATAATCGTTATAACTTGGACCATTAAGCGCTCCTGTAACCTGGTTGCTGATACTTCCTAAAATTACGCTATTAATAAAGTCATCTCCAGCAGTACCATTGGTTGGAACAGGTACACAATAATTTGAAGTAATTGGGTTTTCTATAATTACAGTGTAATCTTCAGTTTCGCCATAAGTATAAGTTAAGCAAGGATCTAAATTACCTCCAACAATATCTGTGCATCTTATTCTTAATCTTTTGCTACCAATTGAAGTACCAACTGGCACTGTAAAACTGAGATTAAGTGTTTGATTTGCTATTGTAGAAGCAACTTCTCCTAATTCTTCGTTGAAATCATAAAAATCACCATCATTGTTGTAATCGATCCACATAGTGTAATATTCTGTAACATATGAACCTGCTCCAATTGCAGCCGTGTAAAAATTACCAGTAGTTAAATTAGTTTGCCAAATGCCTCCAAAATTAGTATAATCTGAATAATAAGGCGTGGCGCCAGCACCTGAAACTACATTAATATTACTTAAGTTTAAACTATTAATAAAGTCACCACTTCCAGTTCCTGTATTGGTAATTGGTATACAATATCCACCAGAAGCACCAACAATTTCCACATCATAATCTTCTGTTTCACCAAAAGTATAAGCTCCGCAAGTAGTTATACCAGTAGTACCATATACATTCATTACTCTCATCCTGGTTAGTCCAGAAGGAGCATTTACAGGTACTGAAACATTAAAGGTAACTTGCTGACTAGCAACAGTTGTTTGGTATTCTCCAATATCCTCGCCAGCATCAAGAAAATCAAAATCGCCATTAAAATCTATCCAAATATGAAAAGCCTGAAATTGCCCAGCAGACAGAACATAGGTACCAGAGGTTAGTGTGCCGCTGTAAAAATTTCCAGCATACAACAAAGGCGGGGTATAACCAACATTATAGTAGGTTACATAAGGTGCTGCCGATGCACCACTATAATTAACAATAGATTCAAAAAGGAAATCTTCTATAAAATCATTTCCTGTTGTTCCACTCGAATAAGTGGGATTGCAGTACTGAGCAAATGCAGTGCTTCCAAACATTATTACGGTAAGCATTGTTAGTAATTTAATTTTCATGTTGTAATTTTAGGGTTTATGTGTTTATGTTTAATTTTGTTACTTTTATTTCAAAAAGAGCGCGAATTTAACCAATTTTTAAAATTTCATCATTCAATACCTGAATTTTAACGTTTAATGGTGCAAATTTTTATCAACAAGGCAAAATACTACATTTGTTTCAAAATTTAATCCATGAGGTATACCCTTAATTTGATCATTTTAATTCTCCCTTTTTGTGCTTTTGCTCAGAAAAAACAAGAAAAGAAGTCAGCTCCTATTTCTTCCAATGCTCAATTTGTGAACCCATTTATAGGTACTGGCGGTCATGGGCACACTTATCCAGGCGCTACTGTCCCTTTCGGGATGGTTCAATTAAGCCCCGACACACGTATTGATGGAAGTTGGGATGGTTGTAGTGGTTATCATTATAGCGATAGCATCATTTATGGATTTAGTCATACGCATTTGAATGGAACCGGCTGCAGCGATTATGGTGATATTGCCCTTATGCCATCAAACGGAAATGTTAATTACAACACATCGAGTTACGCTGCCGTTTTTAACCACAAAAACGAAACTGCAATAGCAGGATATTATGGCGTAAAACTGAACAATGGTATTACTGCTAAATTTACAAGCACTCAAAGAGTAGGTTTGCATCAATACAACTTTGCAGCAGGCGACAAACAACAAATTGTATTGGATTTAGAACACAGAGATAAGGCCTTAGACTATGTTATAAAAGTTGTTAACGATAGCACCATCGAGGGCTTTCGCATTAGCGAAGCATGGGCAAAAAAGCAGGAAGTTTATTTTTATATGGTTTTTAATCAAAAAATTAGTGCTAAAAAATGGCTAATTCACGACAGTATAACGCCAACTAAAATTGTTAAAGATGGGAACATCGATGGCGGACATTTTGGAAAATTACTTTTAACTTTTAAAAATTTAAACCATGGTGAATTACGCGTGAAAGTAGCTATATCATCAGTAAGTTCGGAAGGTGCAAAAAAAAATATGCTCTCAGAAATACCTCACTGGGACTTTAATAAAATTAAACAAGCAGCCTTTGAAATTTGGAATAAAGAGTTATCAAAAATAGAAATAGCAGAGGCAAGTTTAGAACAAAAAAAAATATTTTACACCGCACTATATCACTGTTTAGTGCAGCCCAATATTTATAATGATGTGGATGGAAATTATCGTGGCCGAGATGGAAAAATTCATAAAGCCAAAGATTTTGATTACTACAGTGTTTTTAGCCTTTGGGACACTTTTAGAGCATGGCATCCATTAATGACCATCATTGACAGAAAACGTACACTAGATTTTATTAAAACATTTTTAGCGCAATATGAGCAAGGTGGCCTTTTGCCTGTTTGGGAGCTCAGCTGTAATGAAACCGAATGTATGATAGGCTATCATAGCGTATCTGTTATTGCTGATGCTATAAGTAAAGGGATTATTGACTTTAATATCCCTTTGGCTTTTGAGGCTATGAAAAAAAGTGCTGAAAGTAAGCAACGTTATGGCTTAGGCCATTATATTGACAATGGTGCTTTGAGTATAGAAGACGAAAGTGAATCGGTTTCAAAAACTTTAGAATATGCCTATGATGATTGGTGTATTGCGCAAGTGGCAAAATACTTAGGCAAAGACAATGATTATAAATTATACACAAAAAGATCTCAAAGCTGGAAAAACCTTTTTGATAATGAAACAAAGTTTATAAGGCCTAAAAAGAATGGCGATTTTTTGAGTCCGTTTGACCCCTACGAGGTAAATAATAACTTTACTGAAGCAAATGCTTGGCAATACACTTTTTTTGTGCCGCAAGATATCCCCGGCATGATTGATGCTTATGGCGGTGCGCAAGGTTTTGAAGTTAAACTCGATTCTTTGTTTAATGCAAAAAATAAAACAAGTGGTCGTGAGCAGGCCGATATTACAGGATTAATTGGACAATATGCCCATGGAAATGAACCAAGCCATCACATTGCTTACCTATATCACACAATAGGAAAACCAACAAAAACAGCAGAAAGAACACATCAAATATTAAATGAATTTTATCGTAATCATCCTGATGGATTAATTGGTAATGAAGACTGTGGTCAAATGAGCGCCTGGTATGTGCTCAGTGCTATAGGCTTGTATCAAATTTGCCCTGGCAATCCTCAATTTGAATTTTCAACACCACTTTTCAAGCAGGTATTGATTAAGCTTGAGGACAATAAAAAGATGCTAATCAGCAACCTTTCAAAAGGGAAACAAGAAAAGTATATTCAAAAATTAAATGTTCCGTTTCAAAACAAAATGTTGCAAATAAGTTATCAAGATGTAATAAAGGGAGGAAGCTTAAGATACCAAACCACCAACATAAAAGATAGCGCTTTTAATTATTACAAAAGAAGTTACGATGTTATTGATACCAATAATCAGATAATTATCAATCCCATTATTCATTCATCTGAAAATCCATTCATTAAAGATTCGAAAGTGAGCATGAGTGCTACCGCTGGAAGCACTGTTTTTTATACATTAGATGGAAGTTTTCCTACTTTAGAGAGCAAGCAATACGTTGAACCATTTATTATCGATAAAAGCCTTACAATTAAAGCATTTGCCACTTCCAACGGAAAAGCCTCTAAAACTGCTATTGCAAAAATTCATCAACTCCCCCACCCCAATTGGAAAGTAAATTTAAATTGTATTTACAACCAACAATACACAGCTGGTGGCGATGCTGGCATTATTGATGGATTATTTGGCAGTATTGACTGGAGAAAAGGCGGTTGGCAGGGCTTTCAATCGCAAGACTTTGAAGTGATTATTGATTTAACATCAGAAAAAGAAATAAAAAGCATTTCAGCTAACTTTTTACAAGATAGCAGAAGCTGGATCTTAATGCCAAAAACAGTGCTATACGAATACAGTTTAGATGGAAAACAATTCGTTCCACTGGCTGAACTGAAAAACGAATTAGCAGCCAATGAAAATACGGTGGTTACAAAATCTTTTGTTAAAGAATTTGCACCTACTAAAGTTCGCTATGTTAAAGTAAAGGCAATTAACTTTGGCAAACTACCATTGTGGCATCAAGGTTTTGGAGGTGATGCCTTCATTTTTATTGATGAGATAAGCATAAATTAATTTAACCTAATGGAAGATTTTAAAAATAAACAATGGCATGATGATGAGCAAAATTGGAAATGGGGTATCTTTTACTTCAATGCTGCCGACCCAAGAATTTTCCCTCCCAAACGCATCAAGCAATTAGGCTGGACTCTTAATTTTGCTCGTTGGCAAGCTTGGATTATTTTGTTCCTTATTTTATCATTAATTGCTTTTTTGGGTAAACTTTCTTAAGCATTTAAAGTTGTATCTTTGCCCAACTCAAGTTTAAAATGCAATTTAATAAAACCAAACTATACGGAATTATTTTTGACAAATGTCCGCGTTGTCTTTCCTCAAATTTATTTATAGATAGCAATCCATATCATTTAAATAATCTCACAAAAATGCATCAACAATGCAACAAGTGTGGCTGCAATTTTGAAAAAGAAACATGGTTCTTTTATGGCGCCATGTATGCCAGCTATGGTTTAAATGTTGTTTGGGGCATGTTATTATTTGCACTCTACTATTTGTTTTTTTGGGAATTGTCTTTGCACTATTTCATTCTTTTTTTAAGTTTAAGCATCATATTATTATTTCCATTGATTTTAAGAAAATCGCGCGTTTTATGGCTCAATCTTTTTGAGAAATATGACAAAAATGCGTTAGAGAGTCATCGTAAAAAATTATTGAATCCCTCTGTATAATGTACTTACCTTTATTACTTCCATAAAAGATGTATGCTGTTATAGATATAGAAACAACAGGCGGCAGTTATAAAAATGGCAAAATAACTGAGATTGCCATCCTGCAATTTAATGGGTATGAGGTCACCGATAAATTTGTTACGCTTATCAATCCAGAAATACCAATCCCTTGGTTTGTAAGAAATCTTACTGGCATTGATGATAAAATGGTATCAAATGCGCCAAAGTTTAGCGAAGTTGCCAACAAAATAGCATCATTTACAGAAAACCGTATTTTCGTTGCACACAACATAGGTTTCGATTATAATTTTGTACAACAAGAATTTATGTACTTGGGGCATCAGTATGAAAGAAAAAAAATGTGTACCGTAAAATTAAGCCGTAAAATTGTACCCGATTTACCCTCCTACTCTCTTGGCAAACTTTGCGACAGCCTCGAAATCGAAGTGTTTGACCGACATCGTGCCGAAGGCGATGCACAAGCAACAGCCCTTCTTATGCGCAAACTACTGCAGTTAAGTAATAAAAATCAAATTAAAATTTTATGATTTCGGATAAAATTAAACCACTTTACATTAAAGTATTTTTATCTATCGTTTACACGGTTGGTGTTTTTGGAATGTTATTAAAGCCCGAGCTTTTTGTTCCTTTAACACCCATTAATTTGTTGATTACTTGTTTGTTGCTGTTGGCTTTTTATCCCTTTAAAGAAAAAGATTTTATACGATATGTAATTTTTTTATTTGCTGCAGGATTTGCTGTTGAAATGATTGGTGTACAAACAGGTAAAATATTTGGCTCCTATTATTATGGGCATGCACTAGGTTTTAAACTAAAACATGTGCCTTTGTTAATTGGTGTAAATTGGGTTATGCTTACTTTGGCCACGCATACTATTGCACAAAAATTTAGCGATAAATTATACGTCACAGCAACTATTGGTGCAGCTTTAATGGTTTCTCTCGATTTTTTAATTGAACAGGTAGCCTCAAAATATCATTTTTGGCATTGGCATAACGACACTATTCCACTGCAAAACTTTGTGGCTTGGTTTATCATCAGCTTTTTCTTTCACGGTTTAGGATCAGTAATGAAATTTGATAAAGAAAATAAGATGGCGGTATTTATATTTTCGTTGCAAATTATTTTCTTTGCCATCTTAAATTTAGTAAACTTTTTTAGTTTGTGATTGTTTTTTTTGCACCTTTATTTCGAAATTAAATTAATTCATGATAGATAATATTTTAGTTGTTATTGTTACCTTTTTCTTTATGGAATTTATGGCATGGTTTACCCATAAATTTGTGATGCATGGATTTTTATGGTATTTGCATCGCGATCATCATCAAGGTCATGAAGGCTTTTTCGAAAAAAATGATGCCTTCTTCTTAATATTTGCTGTGCCGAGTGCCTATTGCTATATTACCGGTTTAATGAATAATGACTTTAGATTATTTATTGGTATTGGAATTAGCTTGTATGGCTTTGCCTATTTTTTAGTGCACGATATTATTATACATCAACGCTTTAAATTGTTCAGAAATTGGAATAATAAATACATTTTAGGGATAAGAAGAGCGCATAAAATTCATCATAAACATTTCAATAAAGAAGATGGAGAAAACTTTGGGATGTTAATTGTTCCTTTAAGATATTTTAGTCTCAAAAACGAGAACTCACTTTTAAAATGAGTTTGTACGCTTGGTTAATGATAGGCTCTCTAGCTGGTCCGCTCCTACTGAGTTTCGATAAAAAAGTGAGTTTTTATAAATGGTGGCCAGCGCTGTTTATTGGAATTTTGATTAATGGAGTTTTTTTTATTTTGTGGGACTCGTGGTTTACAAGAGAAGGTATTTGGAGTTTTAATCCTATGTATGTTGCTCCTTATCGTTGGCTATTGTTGCCACTCGAAGAATGGTCCTTTTTCATCGTCATTCCTTATTGTAGTGTTTTTATTTATGCATGTTGTAAAGTCTACGTAAAAGATGACTTTTTTAAAAAGTTAGTGAGTACTTTTAATATTTCTTTTATTTTCATACTTCTTATTGCCATTGTATTTTTTAACGAGCAACGCTATACATTTTACAATAGTATTTTTGCAGTAGTCCTTTTAATAATTCATCAATTTTATTTAAAGAAATCGTACATGGGTTATTTTTGGATGGCCTACTTTATACATTTAATTCCGTTTTTTATTGTAAATGGTGTACTAACTGCAAAACCAGTAGTTATTTATCATGCTTCAGAAATTATAGGTCCAAGGATTTATACTATTCCAATAGAAGATAGTATTTACGCATTAACTTGTTTGTTATTGCCTATTACCGTTATTGAATTTATTTTTGAATTAAAACCTCAACGCTCCAGTACTTCTTTAATTTGAGGTTTAAAGTAAAGATTACTCTTTAGAATTTTACCGTCTTCCCTGTAAATCGGCTTGCCATTTTCATCAAGCTTGCTCATGTTGCTGCGATGAATTTCGGTAAATACTTCTTCAATTTTGTGTTGTAAACCATGACGCACAATAGTACCAAACAAAATATACATCATATCGCCTAAAGCATCAGCAATTTCGGTTAAGTTGCCATCTTTGCATGCCTCTAAGTATTCTTCGTTTTCTTCTTTCATTAAATTATGGCGCAGCATAAAATCTTTTTCGCTAAGCACAGCCTGGGGTTGATGTTCAAAGGCAATTCCAAATACTTCATGAAACTCTCTTACTTTGTCGATATTATCTTTTAATTCTGCCATTTTTTTCAATTATTTTTATGATGATAAAGATATTTTAAGTTTGAATTAGGTTAAAAAAAAGTATTCACATTATTTAAACAATCTTGGGTACGCAAGCATGTTGGTTTTAAGCAAAGTATTCAATTGAATTAAAACAAGATTAGTTATTGAAACTAATTCCATATTTTGGAATTCAAAACTCTATTTGCCACTTAACTCAGAAACAAGCTATTTCAAATTTTTAATTTGTTCATTTCCAACAATAGCTTTAAGCTGACTAATTGCTATTTGATTAAGCTTAAGCAAACGTTCACTTTGAGGCAGATTCATCTTGATAAATTCAGCATTCATACTTTCGATATTAGCCAATACTAATAACTGCTCTATGTTGGCTTGATCTCTAATATTGCCTTCAGTATTAGGATTATCGTCACGCCATTGCTTTGCGGTTTTGCCAAAAAGGGCC
>JBILPB010000175.1:0-5804 GCA_044374175.1 Bacteroidia bacterium
TTATATGGTGTTATGGAAGCCTCTCGTTTGCCTGGCCATCCAGTAAATGAATTTGTATACAGTCTTTTTTGGGGTTATGGTTCCTGGCTTTTAAATTTTTTTTCGGCCTTATGCAGTGTAATCTGCTTTATACTCTTTTATTTAACTGCAAAAAAACTTAATGTTAAACATTATGCATGGGCATCACTTGCCTTGGTTTTTACACCAGTAGTATATATCAATAGCACTTGCACCATTGATTATTTGTGGGCGCTCCTGTTTGCCTTAGCCTCTTTTTATACACTTGTAAATAAAAAACTGGTGTGGTCTGCTATTTTTTTAGCCTTAGCTGTGGGGTGTAGGATAAACGCTGCAGTGCTTTTTGTGCCTTACCTTTGCTGGTATTATTTTGAAAGCAATAAACAAACGAATTTAAAACCCTATATTATTTTTGGTGGTGTTTTTGCTGCCACAACTTTTTTATGTTTTATACCCATTATTCAAGTTTATGGTTGGAATTTTTTTTCTTATTCCGATCAATTTCCTTATCCTAATTGGGCTAAAATATTTTATAAGGCAAGTATTGGTGTTATTGGATTACCTTCACTTATCCTATTAATTTTTCTTTTTATTAAAAATTTGAAAAATTTTAAAGTTAAGATAAAATTAAATGCACTCAACCTTATGTTTTTTAGTTTATTGATTTTACAAATTGGTGCTTATTTAATGCTTCCTCAAAAATCGGCTTACTTAATGTTATTGGTGCCGTTTGGGATACTTTGGTTGAGTCATTATTTTACACCAAAAAGTTTTTTGTGGTTATGCATGGCCATCATTTTTTCTTCATTTTTTATGAGTGTCAATTTAACTGATCCTTTCAGAGGTGCGCAACATTCAAAATTAGCGATTAAGAAAACTATTGCAGGGCAAGAAATATTCTTTGATCCATTAACAGGGCCTTTGATAAACGATTATTCAAAGCGTTTAAATAAATTAGACTATACCGCTCAGGTGTTGAATAAAGTGCAGAAAATAAATTATCCAACAGTAATTATCTGTGGATGGTGGTTTAATCAAATACTTATTGAACAAATGGAACTACCCACACAAGGATTGGTTAGATTTGCTTTTTATTTAAGTCCTGATTTGATGGAGCAATATCAATTAAAAGGTTATCAAATATATTACTTAAGCGAACAAGAAGTTTACAATGACTTGTTTTATGGTTTTAGTCGAACGAAAGCTATGGCTAATCCATTTTTGTTTGTAAATGCCAATTAAAATTTGTTAATTCGTTTTAGTTATTGCCACTAAAACCAAAAGCATGAATAAAAGTTACCTTTTTTTAGTTTTGTTTTTATTTTCCACCATTGTGAGTGCACAGCAAACCGCTATACAATACAAGGAAAGTGGGATAAAACATTATCGAAAAAAGAATTATAATGCTGCCATAGAGCAATTTTCATTTGCTATTAAACTCGATAAAAAAATGGCAGATGTGTATATTTACAGAGGAATAGCCAAAGATGCTTTAGATGATTTTACAGGTGCCATTAGTGATTTTAGTATTGCTCGCCAACTTGATTCAAACGATGTTTTTGTATACTTAGAGCGTGCTAAAACTTTTATGAATATGAAAGAGTATGAAGCCGCTGAACAAGATTTCTTAAAAGTAACTCAAATAAACCCAAATAGCAGAGATGCAGAAGAAGCCTGGGAAAATTTGGCTCAGATTAAATACAAGCAAAAAACATACAGAACAGCTGCCAATTATTTTACAAGAATTTTAAAATTTAGACCAAGTGATTCAGATGTTTTATACAGCAGAGGTGAGTGTAAATTTTTTCTTGAAGATTATCAAGGTGTGATAAAAGACTGTGATAAAGTGCTAGAAAATGACAATGATAATGGAAAGGCATTTGCTTTAAGAGCGCAGGCTAAAATTAAATTAAACGATAAAGAAGGCGCTTGTAAAGATTTGTACAGAGCAAAAAAATCTGGTTATAAAGCTGTAGTTCCTATCATGGGGCAGTTTTGTAAATAATGCTTTTGGGCGAACGATAAGCATTAAAAATTTATTTATTTCGGAATTAAACATTGAGTATAGCTAACTAAATTAGTAAGTTATGGCTAAGAGCATGGGTAAGTTTTTGCAATTCAGGTTGTTGTTATTGTTGTAGCTTTATTTATCAATTAAAGGCGCCAAGTTGTTTCGCTTTGCTCAACAAAACAAAAGCCATGGCTTTTGTAAAAAAAACATTTTATACGGCTAAGTCGCAATGCGTGCAACCAGATTGCAATGCTCCTATTTTGTGACTATTTAGGAGTGTAAGGCACACCAATTTTCTATGTTGCCACGTTGAGCAAAGTGAAGAGTAAACCAACCTAAGCTTTATGGTTAAGCGGCTTGAAAAGTGTTATTAACTTGTAATGCACAACCCAATTGAGCATTTTCTTCCTATTCAACATCCTAAGTTGTTTCGCTTTGCTTAATAAAACAAAAGCCAGGGCTTTTGTAAAAAGCAAGCCTGTTTATTGTCCTGCTTTATGTGTTATTACAAAATTACCTTCATTGTTATATTCATCAATTTCGTAACCTAATTTCTTAAGCGGTTCAAGCACCACATCTCTGTTACCAACCACAACAATAATCATTTTATCATCCTGTAAAAATTTATTTGCGCTGGCACTTATAGATTGTTTTGTGGTTGATTTTAAAATGTTGTTTTGTTTATCTAAATAATCTTTTTCGAGATTAAATTCCACAATTCTTTTCAAGAAACCTGCTTTTTGCCCATTGGTTTCGTATTTTAGTGCTTCTGATAAACTTATTGAATTTTTGGTATATGATAATTCTTCATCAGTAATGCCACTCTTTTTATATTTTTTAATTTCTTTCATAATTTCTACCACACTACTGTCTGTTGCATTTGCTTTAACACCAGTTGATACAGTAAAGGGGCCTTTGTATCTTGATCCATTAAATGAAGAGCGTGCGCCATAAGTAAAACCTTTGTCCTCCCTTAAATTTAAATTGATTCTACTATTAAAAGTTCCTCCTAAGATAAAATTCATTAACTGACAATTATAAAATTCGCCATAAGCATCGAATGGTAAGGCTACATAGCCCATTCTAATTTCACTTTGTGGTGCTTTATCTTTATGTTGAAAATAGATTTTTGTTTTTTCAACCACCGGTATTTCCATTTCTTTTGGGAAAGTGAGCTTTTTATTTTTCCAATCATTTAAGAAATTTAATTTTTGTAATACTTCTTCTTGCTTTAATTTTCCAACAACCACTAGAGTGCTATTGTTAGGAGAGAAAAAATCTTCAAAATATTTTCTTACATCTTCAATGGTAACCTTGTCGACACTGGCAGAAGTTCCGATTACTGGTGCTGAAAAAATATGTTTATTACCATAAAGCAATTTATTGTATGAGTTACTTGCAATGGCAGTTGCCTGCATATTTTGGTTAGAAATGGTTTGTAGTAATTGATTTTTAACTTTGGCAAACTCATCTTGATCCATTATTGGGGTAAAAAACATTTCCTTAAAAATGGCCAGCGTAGAATCTAAATTTTTAACCAAGGCATTAATATTAAAAACTATTTCGGTAGCATTTGCATTTACATCAATTCTACTTCCCATGTTACTTAATGCCTGACTTAAAATTTCACCGGAATGACTTATAGTAGATTCTTTGAACATTTCTGCGGTTAATGTGGCCATTCCTGCTTTATCCATGGGCTCAAAAACATGGCCAGCCCCGACTGCTAATTGGATACTTACTAAGGGTAATTCTTCCGAAAAAGTACCAATTACTTTTAACTCATTTCCTAAGGTTTTTGTCCAGTAGGCTGGTACCTTTAATGCTGATGCAGCACCAGGAATTGGTTGTTTTGAACGGTCAAAATCATCTTTAGCTTTTACATATTTTAAACTACTCTTTTCGGCCTTTAAGGCTTTTTCATAAACTTTTGTAGTATCTAAATCAAAATTGTTTGCTGCTGCCACTGCAGATGGATCACCCTTTGGATATGCACTTAAAATTACTGCAGGTTGCTTATGAATATACTTTTCGAACACACGCATTACATCAGTTGCTTTTAAGTTTTTTAACTGTGTGTAATAATCTGCCAAATTATTTGGGTTGTTTGTGTAAACCTGACCACTAGCCAAACTTGCTGCTTTACCATTCACACTTGCCAATGAATTTAATAAGCTTGCTTCTGTTTTTAATTTAAAACTTTGTATATCTGCATCAGTTATACCGTTAACTTTAAATTCATTGAGCACATCATTAAACAACATTTCCATTTGTGCTAATGTAACACCAGGCAAAGTAATTCCAGTAAAGTTAAATCTACCTGCCAACTCCTGCGTAGGGTGCGAACAGTAGGCACTTAAAGCTTTTTGATCATATATATATTTTTTATAGATAGGACTATTTTTATTTCCACTTAATACTTCGGCTAAGGCATCAAGCGCAATTTCTTCTTTGTCGTTTTGAGGCACTGTAGGAAAATTAATAGAAATCATGGGCTGCCTCACGTTATCTTCATAACTGATGTACCTTGTTTTATCAAGTGTAACGGGCGTTTTGTCAACTTTTGGAATTTCGGGGCATGGTGGAATTTTACCGAAATATTTATCTGTTAATTTTAAAACATCTTTTGTATTAACATCGCCAACAACAGTTAAAGTGGCATTGTTAGGGCCATACCAGCGCAAGAAAAACTGTTTTAAATCTTCTAATGTGGCATTGTTTAATTCGTTGATGTAGCCTATGGTTGGCCAATTATAGGGATGTCCATAAGGATATAATGCTTGTCCTACTTTTTCATTTACCAAGCCATAAGGACGATTGTCATAATTTTGTCCTCTTTCATTTTTTACTGTACTTCTTTGTATCTCAAATTTCTTTTGTGTTACCGCATCTAATAAAAAACCCATACGGTCAGATTCAAGCCACAGTGCCACTTCCAATTGGTTTGAGGGCATGGTTTCAAAATAATTTGTTCTGTCAGTATTGGTAGTTCCATTCAAGGTACCACCAGCAGCCGAAACAATTTTAAAATGTTGTTCATCGCCCACGTGGTCGCTCCCTTGAAACATCATGTGTTCGTAAAAATGAGCAAAGCCACTGCGCCCTAATTCTTCGCGTGCACTACCTACATGGTAAGTTACATCAGTATGTACAATAGGGTCGCTATGATCTTCATGAATGATAATGGTAAGTCCATTTTCAAGCACATATTTTTCGTAAGGAATAAAAAATGGGTTATCGTTTTTTTGTGCTTTTTCGATCAACTTAGGTTGCGCCAATAGTATGGTTGAAACTAAAAGTAAATAAGCAGCAGTAAAGAATTTAAATTTCATGTTTAAGAATTTAATAACAGTGCGAAAATAACATTTATAATTAGCTGATGAGCTGATGTGGTCAATTAGCTGATGAATTATCACATTTTTTTGCAATTAGTTTTTAAAAATGGACCAGTTAAAAGCATAAATATTATATATTTGCCATCCTAAATAAAAATGGGTGATTAGCTCTCCCGAAGTACCGAGGCTTCGGTACGGTATGGCTAGAGCATTGAAATATTGGGGGATTAGCTCATTTGGCTAGAGCGCTTGCCTGGCAGGCAAGAGGCGACCGGTTCGAATCCGGTATTCTCCACAATATAAAGTTCCTGAATATTCAGGAGCTTTTTTAGTTTAAATGGTAGTATGTTTAAAGTTTACATTTTATATTCATCTCATCTTGATCAGTATTATGTTGGTCATACTCAAAATATAGAGGATCGATTATCTAGGCACAATTC
>JBILPB010000047.1:0-20005 GCA_044374175.1 Bacteroidia bacterium
TCAACAATAGTTCTGAAGGTAATTTTAGCCAGGTAAAGAGTTTATCGGTACCAAAGCTGCCTAAAAGCACTGTCATTGAAAATGAAGAAGACGATTTAGCGGAGGACCATAAAGTAATCACAATCGCTGAGCCTTTAATTATGAGGGCAAAAGCACCTTCAATAAAAGATATTGATGTAAATATTGTGGCCGCTTGCGAAAATAAAAACACGCATCAATGGATGTTTAATTTATTGGCAGGTGTAAGCGATAGCAGAGGGTTTGAAGGCAACACCGTGGCTACCTCAAGAATTGGTTTTGGTTATTTTGGTGGATTCAGATTGGCCTACAAGCTTGATAAAAATTGGTTTGTAGGTGTACAACCTTTAATGTATTCGAGAGGTGCAGTTAACACAAGCGTACAAACAGAAAAAACAGCTTACGATTTTGGGTCAAATGCAGATGAATTTATTGTAAAAAATAAAGCTTTATTATTTGCCGAAATGCCTATTTCAATTGGCTACAGAATACAACGTCATCAAATAAGCATTGGCGCTGGTTTTGAATATTTGGTGAATGTAAAAAGTGATGTTAAAGATTTTGGAACTAATGATTTTTCATCCAATCAGTGGGGTTATACAGATGGTTTTAACCGCTTTGGAACCATCGCTAAATTCAATTATGCTTTTAATGTGTATAACGAATTTTGGTTAACCATGATGGTGCAAAAAGGTTTTACCGATTTAACAAAAGCAGATTATTTTACTACCAATAGCATAGACAAAAATTTTAACCTAAGAATTGGTGTGCAATACCAATTTAACAATCAAAAAAAGAAAGGAAAATAAGATGAAGAAAGGATTTTACAAATTAACAATTTTATTACTTGCCCTTTCGACTTTGCATGCTTGCAAAAAGAAGGATTTACCAGCAGTAGAAGACGGTACACCTGTATTTATGCTAGAGAGCAAGGTAAATGGAAGTGCTGTTAATATTACCGCGGGGAAAGATCAATATTATATGTTTACATCGCATAGTTCAGACGCCTTAGGCATTAATGTGTTGAGTGGCAAACTTGGTAGCCAGCAATGCGAAAATTGCAACCATACTTTTACAATTTCATACAGAGATAATCAATACAGAAATAACCTTATCATTAATAATATTTCGTCTGTATTAAGGGCAGGCAATTATTATTATTACAATGGTGTTGACACCACCAGTACTAATGCAGTTCAAGGAGTTGTAGTTAATTTTACAGCCTACGCTCCTGCCGGCACAAACTATAGTTATAGTTGGAACTTTGGTGATGGTAGCACTTCTAATGTGGCCAATCCAACACATCAATACAATGAACCAGCTGATTACAATGTTTGTTTAACTGTTAGCAGCGCAGGATATCCTTCAAAAACAATTTGTAATACCATTACCATGGATACGATGTGCAGATTTCAGTTTAACCAAAGTGCGAGTCAAAATTATGTGAGCTTTTACACCATCGGTAATGCTAATTCTTATGCTTGGAATTTTGGTGATACTGCTGGTTATTCGGTAAGCGGGCCAACTGCTTCACACACTTACAACCAGGCAGGCATCTATAGAGTTACTTTAATGGATACCTTGTCGGGATTAAATTGTAACAATGTTTTTGAAAAAGATTTACTTGTTGGTAATTTCACAGGTAATGAAGTGGCGGCTGGATTTAATTATAACTACACCACCATTACGCCTATAACTCCTTTACCAACTGATAGTGGCTTTGGGAAAGTGGTGGTTAATTACACTGCGCCCAATGGCAATAAATACAGTACTTACAATGCTTATGTTGCACACAATCAAATAAATAATAACTTTGTTGTTACCAAAGCCGATCCTTACCAAAATAATAGTGCTGGACAAAAGACCTATAAAATGGAAGGTAATTTTAAAGCTTGGTTTTATAATGTAAGCAATGCCAACGATTCTATATTTATTGAAACATCTAAATTTACAATGGGAGTAGCCTTCCCATAAATAATATTTTATTGCAAATTCATCTATCTAAAACAATTTTACCATGAAAAAAAGATTTACATGCTCAGTATTAGCGACATCCTTAATAATGTTGCTTTTCAGTTTTAAGCTTCAGGCACAAAGTTGTGAAGCAGGTTTTAGTTATACGCCACCAGATCCAAATGGGGTGGTTGTTTTTCAGGATACTTCCTGGTCGCAAGATCAAATACTTACTTGGCAATGGGATTTTGGCAATGGCACCTCAGGTCAAGGCCCAATTGCTACGGTGCAATATACTGCTAATGGAACTTATCAAATATGTTTAATTATCGAAAGTGCTACCTGTATAGATACAGTTTGCCAGTATATTGCGGTTACTTTGGCTAATCCTTGTACATTGAATGGCGCAATTTATTTAATAGGCCCTCCACCACAAAATACGCTTTCGGCAGATTTTACAGGAGGCACACCGCCTTACACTTATTCATGGAATAACGGTGCAACAACGCAAATGATTACTGCAACTGCTAACATGAACTACTGCGTAACAGTTACAGATGCCATTGGTTGTAGTTCAGCTGCTTGTTATAATTATTCTGCCAACTGTAATTTGATTGGTGTAATTTCTTTCGACTCTATAGCTAATACTTTAAATGCGGTTGCCACTCTGGGTCAACCACCTTATACCTATTCATGGTCAAATGGTTCAACACAGCCTTTGATAAGTCCGGTGACAGCTGGCAATTATTGTGTAATTATTACTGATGCCCAAGGATGTGTTTTTACTGTGTGCTACAATTATGCACCAACTGGATGTAATAGTGTGTTCACTTATACTATGATTTCGCCAGGTGTTTATACCTTTATTTCTAATGCCGCCCCAACGGCACAAACCATTTGGGATTTTGGCGATGGTTCGCCTCTTGATACCATTATTGGCAACCAAATTACACATACGTATTTATCTACAATGACTTACCAAGTTTGTATGACTGAAGTTGGATGTGCTCCTTCTTGTATGCCAACATCTGTGTTATGTGGAACTATATTCAATGATGCGAATGGCAATAGCATTATCGATACCACTGAAACTGGCTTAGGAGGTTTATATTTGTTTATCTATGGCGCTGGAACACAACAAACAGCCTTTAGCGATAGTGTTACAGGTAATTTTTCATTTAATTTACAAGCTGGAACATATACCGTTCAATTATGTCAAAGTGGAAATATACTTCAAAATTCAATTATTACGGTGCCTGCTCCTTTGCCTACTGTACCGCCAAACAATTGCGCTTCTTATAATGTTACTATTGGTGCTAATGATACCATTTGTGGTCTAAACTTTGGCGTGTTTACCAATGCTTCAACAGTTGCTGGTACTTTGTTTTATGACATCAATAATAATGGAGTATTGGATGGTAGCGAAACAGGTTTACCTTATCAAACAGTGCAGATTGGTGCATACACGGCTTACACCGATGCAAATGGTTTTTACAGCATCTCTTTACCTATTGGAAGCTATACTATTTCTTACACTCCAACAGGTTTCTATAGTTCTGGAACAGTAACAACAACCAATGTAGTGGCTAATGTAACCCAAAATGGACAAACTTATGGCAACAATAATATTGGTTTATATATGACCCCAGGGCAGGTTGATTTAGGAATTACTATTTCTCCAAGTACCACAGTAACACCAGGTTTTCCGGCATGGTACAGTATAAATGTTTGTAATAATGGAACTACACCAACAGGCGCCACAGTAATGATGCAATATGATGCTGTATTAACACCAAATTATCAAAACCCAATAGCCTCAAACGTAAATACAAGCAATCAATTAATTACATGGAATGTTCCTAGCATTAACCCTGGTTCATGTTACTATATTTTTGTAAATTTTACAACCATTATTGGAGCTCAATTAGGTTCTAGCACTTTGGAATTTGTGAGTGTAAGTCCAACTACAGGGACTGATAATAACATGAATAATAATACTGATACCATTCATCAAATTATAGTTGGCTCATGGGATCCAAACAACAAGTTAGTTGCTTATAGCAATACCAATGATCCTAATTTCCAAATGGTTGCCAGTACCACGCCAAATCAGGAAATACGTTATACAGTAAACTTCCAGAATACAGGCACTGCACCAGCGCATAATGTAGTTGTTGTGGATGAAATGTCGAACAATTTGGATATAAATTCTTATCAATTTATAGGGGCTAGTCATAATTGCCAGATCATTAGAAATGGGAATACTACGACTTATAAATTTATGGGAATTATGTTACCAGATTCGACTAATAATGAGCCTGAAAGTCATGGTTTTGTTACTTATAAATTAAACGCCTTAAGCAGTTTAAATATAGGTGATCAAATGATTGATTATGCCAATATCTATTTTGATTTTAATGCGCCTGTATTAACCGAAGATGCTGTGATTACAGTTGTTGGGCCAACTGCAGCTGGTTCAATTTTGAATAATAATCAAGTGTATGTTTATCCAAATCCGGCCGAAGAATTTGTAAATGTAAATGTACAAGCACAAGCTGATGGCAATGTAGCAATCAACATTACTGATGCTACCGGAAAAGTATGTTTACAACAACAAAGAACCTTAAAAGCCGGTTATAATAAATTGCTGATAAACACAGCTGAGCTAAGCCAGGGAATTTACTTTGTGCAAAGCACCACGAATGATGGCGTTGTTAAAACTTCAAAATTGAGTATAAAATAACCTGTAAAGTGTAATAAGGAAAAGCGCTGCTTCGGTGGCGCTTTTTTTATACTTGTAAATGAGTGAAATTAAAATTAATATCTCGCTTTATTTAGGGCTCACTCAAAAAGTCACACGTTTTAAAATTAGTTCAAAACAAAATTGTGAGTTAGTATTGAGTAAAAACATGTATTTTATTTTTGATATTATATACTTTGCAAAAGTATAGACGTGCTGCTGCACCAACCTAATTAGGTTGAGTACAACAACAATAGCTCCTATCATCGATTCGCTTGTTTCTTGTAGCTTAGCGTGTATGTTGTCCATGCCATACCATCGCTTTGCCTGGCCGAACTTTCCCTCTACGCTATTCCTTTCACTTACTCCTATTTTTAGTTCTTTTAGTTTGTCTTTGGTTTCTGCTGTTGCTCTTCCAAGTGGTTTTCCATTTAGTTTTATGTGGTTTTCTTTACACCAATTTCGATTGTTTCTTGTAATGTAGATTTGGTCTGCATTTATTTTTTCTGGATAGTATCCATTTCGTTTCTTGTAATTCTCAGCGCTTATTTTTAAGTCTTCTGTTTCGTTATAACTTTCCCAGCTGAGCCTGTCCAAATAAGTTAAACCATTATGAATGCATACACCTATCTTCGAACCAAACTCTACATTAGCGCCAGCTTTTCCTCTTACCATTGGGCGTACATGTGGTTGATGAATAGAAACTATGCGATTGGGTGTACTGTGTGTTTTGTTAGTGTACATCTCTTTTTGTTGGCGATACACTTCATTTATTACTTGCAAATAGCTTAGTTCATACTTGTCTAAGATGCCCTCTACACTGGTTGTGATAGATAATAATGTATCAATATGCTTTAAATCTCTGCTCACATAATTTAATTGCTGCCCAACAGCTTTGCGTATAATTTTATTCGACTTTCTCTTTTTCTTAGCTACATTCAAATACTTCTTGCGAGCATTAATTCTTTAGGTACGGGGCTTCTCTTGATTGGTGTGAAAACAAATGGTATCAATCAATTGCTCTAATTTTTCTCTCGATTCATTTAGTATTCCTAAATCTGTGGGGTACTGAATGTCTTGTTCTACTATGGTTGCATCAATATTGATAGTCCCTTCATTGGTAGGTGCTTCTTCTCTATTTTCTGATGGAATAGTGTCAGGTGGATTTTCTGTATCTCCTTTTTTTGTTGGACTGTTGTGCTTTATGATAATCTCATTGATGGCTTGCCAATAGTCTAATCCTAATCGTTTTCTAATTTCTACAAACAAGCTTGGTGCAAAAACTTTTTCTTTCTTAAAACTCGGTAAGCCCAAGAAATACTGCATATACAAGTTTTCTTGGATAGCTTCAATACAACCTTCATCACTTAAATTTTCATGATGCTTGATGATTATCGCGCCTAGAACAATACGAGCATCTAATGCTCCAGCTCCCATTGTACTTGCCATCCGGCTGTAATAATAATTGGCTAAATCATCCCAAGGCAACAAATTAGAAAATTTTATCCACCGATTGCTCGAATCAAGATGTTCATCAAATGGATTTGGAAATAATACGAACTGATTGTGACTTTTGGAAACTATCATCTGCAAGGGTTTTATGACTTTCAACACAAATGTCTTGCATTTAATCTTATATTTTCATTCGCTTTCTCAATATTTATCAACCATCAAAGACGTTTGAGTGAACCCTAATTAGGGCTTCTTCGGTTTTAGAAAGCTTCGCTTTTTTTCTAAACTCTATCCCTTAGAGTATAAAAAACGCAATGCCAAATACAAACAAAACACGCTCGACAACAAAGTGACTGGCGTAAAAATTATCTTTTCAATGCTGCTTTTTGCTAGTAAATTACCTATGGTGTTTAAAATAAAAAGGATACTCATCAGCCACAGTAAA
Source organism: Bacteroidia bacterium (assembly GCA_044374175.1). Lineage (GTDB taxonomy): Bacteria > Bacteroidota > Bacteroidia > UBA4408 > UBA4408 > CAIKXD01. The sequence continues at coordinate 6,609 of JBILPB010000047.1, forward strand.
ATCTTTGCCAATAATTGTTTTATTCGAACTTTTATGTTACCATTTAGGATTAAAATAAATACTAAAAAAAGTGTATTAAGACTAATTGAAACAATTTCTAATTGCATTAATTCATCAGCATTAGTCGCTCTTCCACCCCACACAATATGGCTTGGCACTATGCCAATAATTACAAGTAAATGAAATAAGATGCTTAACGAAAAAATACTCATAAGCCCTAAGATGGATACTTTACGCATGCTGTTGATTTGATAGCCCAAAGCTAAATAGAAAATGAATAAGCCTACTAAGCCTTGCATATTTTTTTTACTTTTACCCCACAAACTCATGCTACAATGCTTAAAATAGCTATCATTAACGGACCTAATCTTAACCTCACTGGCAAAAGAGAACCTGAAATTTACGGCACCCAGAATTTTGATGAATTATTGCAAACATTAAAATCCGAGTATGCCCATATTGACTTCAGCTATTTTCAAAGCAATGTAGAAGGGGAAATTATTAATGAATTGCATAAAATAGGTTTTACTTTTGATGGGATTGTTTTAAATGCTGGCGCCTATTCGCATACTTCTGTAGCGATAGCAGATGCTATTAAAGCCATTAAAACGCCCGTAATTGAAGTGCACATGAGCAACATTTTAAACCGCGAAACTTACAGGCATACCTCATTTATTGGCGTAAATTGTGTTGGATGTATTATGGGCTTTGGTATGGATAGTTATACTTTGGCTGTGGCGCAGTTTTCAAAGATGAAGGCTTGACATAATTAACTGAAGCACGCGCAGGATGCGCGCGCTAGTGTTCGTAAATTTAGCTCATTGAAAGTAGTTTGGATGATTGCGGGTCGAGCCCGCAATGACGGCATTCAGGATTGTGTAATTTAAAAATGAGACTTGATAAGAGCGTAAAGCACGGGCATGATGCGTGCGCCAGATTTTTAACTTAGTTTACTTAACATCAATTGTTCTACTTCCTCACTATTCCAGATGGTTTCAATATTGGGTATTTGCATTACCTCATCCATAATTTTATCTTGAAACTGCCCTTTGCTTAAAGCTTCTGAATATCTGATGTGTGGACTAAAAGTAACCATACTGTATGCAGGAATCCATTTTTCCGGGTGCTTCTCGTTGAAACGTGCTTCTATTTTTTTTCTTAACTGAAACATCGGGTCAGCCACTAAATCTCGCATTTCAATAAAATTACCAATAGCTAAATCGGCAATGGCATCGCCATCTGGTTTGCGTAAATGCTGATACTCATTTAATATGGTTGGCCAATCATTTCCATGCTTTTCCATTAAGCCATTTAACACCGTACAATCTTCAAAACCGCAATTCATCCCTTGTCCAAAGAAAGGAACAATAGCATGCGCAGCATCGCCAATTAAGGCCAATTTATCTTCAACTATCCAAGGAAAACATTTTACAGTAACTAAGGAAGACGTTGGATTATTGAAAAAATCATCTAACAAGGTTGGCATTAAGGACACCGCATCATTAAATTCGGCATCAAAAAATGTTTTAACAGCTTCTCTTGTCTTTAAAGCCGCAAATGATTTCTCCCCTTCAAAAGGAAAAAATAAGGTACACGTAAAACTGCCATCTTTATTAGGCAATGCAATCATCATATATTTACCTCTTGGCCATATATGCAAGGCATTTTTTTCTATTAAAAAAGTGGCGTTTGGACCAGCAGGAATGGTTAATTCTTTATAGCCACAATCGATATAAAATTGTTGATAATCGAAACGGTCGATGTTGGTTTGTTGTGTTAAGCGCGCTGCAGAAAAGGCGCCATCGCTACCAAAAATTAAATCAGATTTAATGCTATGTTCAAGCCCATGTGCATCTTCAAATTGTGCCTTCCCATTTTTAATATCAACCCCATGGCATTTCATTTCAAAATGCAGTTTTACATTTTCATGCGATTCGGCTAAATCCATTAAAGTACAATTGATACCAGCTCTTGAAACAGAATAAATCGCTTGCCCTTCTTTTCCATAAGGTTGATAAGAAGTGCTTCCATCTATAGCATGCATAAAACGCCCATACATGGGAATGGCAATTTTTTTAATATCATCGGCAATACCAATTTCTGTGAGGGCTTTCCAGCCTCTATCACTTAAGGCCAAATTGATTGAACGGCCAGCATAATTGGCAGCTTTACGCATATCATTTCTACGCTCATATACGTTTACTTGATGCCCTTTTTTAGCTAAATAGATAGACAACAAGGAGCCTACTAAACCTGCGCCAATTAAGGTTACTTCTTTCTTTTCGATATTCATAATTGTGTAAACTAATTTACAAATATATAATTAAAACCGACTATTATAGAAGCATTTAAACAAAGATTATGCACTAAAGTTTAATTGTAAACATCGTTTACTTTAGGAATATTTGCAGTCTACTTCTTGGATTAAGCGACATTGGAATAGCAACCCGACTATCTATATACAAACGATCGAGCATGCTAAAATACCTTATACAATCTGGCAAGGCGCCAATTACTCCACAATAAGATACATCTAAAACTTGCAGGCTTTCTAATTTGCATATGCCCATTGGGAATTCTCTAAATTGATTACGACTTACATTGAGCAATTTTAAGGTAGTGCACATGCCAATTTCTAAAGGTAAATTATCTAAGGAATTTCTTTCTAAATTTAACTGTTCTATATGTGGTAAATTTCCTATTGTTTTGGGCAAAGTACTCAGCAAATTATATTCTAAATACAATCGGATTAAACTGTAGCAACCATCTATTGATTCAGGTATTTCTTCCAATAAATTACTGCGTATTGAAAGCTCTTTTAATTTAGCTAATTTGCCAATAGATTCGGGTAATTTTTTAAGTCTATTGCTGCTTAAAACTAAACGCTCTAAGCTTTGCAATTGGCCTATTTCTTCGGGCAAACAAGTTAATTTATTTCTGAATAAAATAAGCTCTTTTAATTTTTTTAAATTGCTAATTTCGCTTGGTAAGGTTTTAAATTTATTTCGGCTTAAATCAAGTTCTTCAAGATTAATTAGTAAACCAATTGAAGATGGTAAACTATCTAAGCCTCTTAGTTTAAGTTTGGTTACGGCTGTTGGGTTTTTGAGCGCTTCATCTAAACTTTTGTAAACTTTAGTGCCAGCAATTGAATGGAAGCAAGAGTAAAATACTAAAATTGTAGATATTAATACGCGCATACTTATATTTAAACTCAATTAATTTGGTTTTCTTACAAATGTAAGGTATTTATGCCATCGCCTATTCAATCATAATTCTCCAATCAAATTAAGGTAAAAAAATTATAAATTATTATCCATCTTTTTATAAAAAAAAGTGGCAAGACCTATAAAAACGATTGGCAGTACCATCTTGTAAACTGCCCAATTATCGATATAAATTAATAAACTTTGATTTATTAATGCTGTAAGAAAGTAAATTCTTAAGCCCCATTTTTTCATATACCAAACACCAACAATTGATATAAATTCGAGAGAAATTAAAATGCCCGTAAAGGCAGGGAAAAAATCACCTTGTTTTTTTATAAAGGGAGAAAAAATGGTTGGAAAGCCAAGCACTGCATAAGCAAATGAAATAATACATATTACAGTTAATATGGTTGGACGTTCTATAGCTCGCATTTTAGAGAATTAAAATTTAGTTTTTCTTTGCTTTAACTAAAAAATAAAATGGGGCGCCTAATAACACGATAAATAAACCACTCCATGTATTTTGTGGTTTAGTATAAAGCAATATCAAACAAATAGAAGCCGCTGCAACGATATATAAAATAGGCAAAATAGGATATGCTAACACTTTATACGGACGTTCAGCATGTGGCTCTTTTTTTCTTAAAATAAATATACCTCCAATAGTGATGATATAAAAAAGCAAGGAGGCAAACGTTGTATAATCTAACAAATCACCATAGGTGCCCGACAAACATAAAACACTGGCCCAAAAAGCTTGCACCCACAACGCATAAGCAGGCACACCATGTTGATTTAGCTTAGCTGCTCCTTTAAAAAATAATCCATCTTTAGCCATAGCATAATACACTCTTGCTCCTGCTAAAATAATTCCATTGTTGCAACCAAATGTTGAAATCATAATCAATACCGCCATCAAATAAACAGCAGTTTCACCAAAAATTATTGATGCGGCTGCCGTTCCAACTCTATCGGTTCCACCTCCCGCAAATTGTATCCCTTGGCCAATAGCATCTGTTGCAGTGGGATCGCCATGTAATGGCAAGAGCGATAAATAGGTAATATTAGCCAATAAATAAAGGATGGTAACGATACCTGTTCCTAATAATAAACTTCTTGGAATATTTTTTTGTGGCTCTTTAATTTCACCAGCTATAAAAGTAACGTTGTTCCAAGCATCACTGCTAAAGAGCGAACCTATCATAGCTGTTCCTAAAACCAAAAGCAATGCCATACCGCTTACAGATTTACTTACCCAACTTTCACCATCTTTTATCAATGTAGTAGCATCCCAAGCATGGAAAAGATTTAATGAAAATTGCTTGGTTCCCAAACCAACATAAAGTCCTGCAGTAATTAAAACAAGAAGCGCTATCAATTTAGCAGAAGTAAAAAACAATTGAATTAACTTCCCATTTTTAACTCCTTTGGTATTAATATAGGTAAGAAATATGATGCTGAAAATGGCATACAATTGTGCTGCTGATATTTTTAAAAATCCAATATCAATTAAAATATTATCAGGTCCTAAAGCAGGAATGAACACGGCTGTAAATTTCGCGAAAGCAACAGCCACTGCGGCAATAACACCTGTTTGTATTACTGTAAAAACGGTCCAGCCATATAAAAAAGAAGTAAAATTACCATAGGCTCTTTGTATGTAAACAAACTGTCCACCTGCTTTTGGCATCATGCCAGCTAACTCTCCATAACTAAGCGCAGCCATTAAAGTAATAAGCCCACTTGCCACCCAAAGTGTAAGCAACCAACCTGTGCTGCCAACGAGCCTACTCATATCGGCACTTACTATAAAAATACCTGAACCTATCATGGAGCCAGCCACCATCATGGTAGCATCCATTAAGCCTAATGAGCGTTTTAGGGTACTTGTTTGTTCTTCCAAAAGTAAATATTAAATTATGCTATTTATGTAATTTGCTATTTTTTTGGCTATATCCAAAATAAATAATAATGCCAAAAATCATCCACCCAAAGGCTACTTTTAAAGTTTGAGCATCGAGCGCTACAATCATACCAAGGCAAACCAAAACACCCATGGTAGATACAAAAGGTACTAATGGTGCACGAAAAGGACGTGGAATTTCAGGGTTTTTTACACGCATTATCCATACGCCAGCACTTACTAAAACAAAGGCAAACAAAGTTCCAAAGCTCGTTAAGTCACCAGCAATATGACCTGGCACAAAGGCTGCAAATAATCCAACAAAAATAAATAGCAACCAATTGGCTTTGTAAGGTGTTCTATACTTAGGATGTAGTTCTCCAAAAACTTTAGGAATTAATCCATCATTACTCATGCTATAAAACACACGACTTTGCCCCATTAGCATCACCAAAATTACAGATGAAAAACCTGCCAAAATTGCTACTGTAACCGCATTTGCTAACCAGCCATAACCAACCATATATTGCGAAATAGCATAGGCTACTGAAGCCTCTCTGCCTTTTTCAGGATCAACAAAATCTTTCCAATTGGCAACACCGGTTAATACATGTCCAAATAGTAAATAAAGGATTGTACAAACCACAAGCGAACCTAAAATACCAATAGGCATATCTCTTTTAGGATTCTTTGCTTCCTGGGCTGCTGTGCTCACCGCATCAAAACCTATAAAGGCAAAAAATACAATGGCTGCTCCTCCAACAACACCGCCCCATCCATGTTTAAATACACCACTGTAATCTGCAATTACTTTACCCGCATTGTCAAGTACTGGAGGTGTACCATCAGGAATCATATACGGAATATGGTTTGCAGGATCAATAAACTGCCATCCAATAGCAATAAACAATAACACAATAGCCACTTTTACAAAAACAATAATTGCATTTACAAAAGCACTTTCTTTAGTACCTTTAATTAATAACATGGTAAGTAAAAGTAATATCACTAAAGCAGGTGCGTTAATCATTCCCGAATGTAATATCCCAGAAGAATCGGTGTAACTTTCGAATGGACTATGACACCACTCATAAGGTATTTGTCCCCCCAGTAACTTATTTAAATATTCACTCCATGCAATTGAAACTGTTGCTGCACCAAGTGCATATTCCATAATTAATGCCCAACCAATAATCCAAGCCACAAGTTCGCCCATGGTAACATAGCTATAGGCATAAGCACTTCCAGAAATTGGAATCATAGCTGCAAACTCTGCATAACATAATCCTGCAAAAGCACAGCCTACTGCTGCAATAATAAATGAAATAGTAACAGCTGGACCGGCAGCCTGCCCAGCAGCTGCAGCGGTTCTTACAAATAATCCAGCACCAATAATAGCACCAATTCCTAAGGCAATTAAATTACCGGCAGACAAGGTACGTTGCAAACCCTTTTCGGAGTCGCCTGTTTCTGCCATCATTACATGAAGATCTTTTTTAGCAAATATTTTTTTACCCATAATTGTGTTTTTGAAAAAATAAGACTGCTAATATAATTTAAGTTTTGAGTATTAGGGGTATTAAATTCATAACTTTTTTAAAATGTAATCAATATCCTAGATATAAAATCGTTATTCGTATGCACTCATAAAAGATGAAACTAAAATTAATTATCCACTTTATTTTAATAATTGCCTGTTTTTATAGGGTAAATGCACAAAATAATAACGTTACCTTATCGGGAATTATTAAAGAAAAAGAGTCAGGTGAAACGCTGCCAGGTGTTGTTATTTCATGTGATTCTTTAAAAGCAGGTATGCAAACCAATGCCTATGGTTTTTATTCTTTAAGTTTACCGAAAGGAAATCATCGTATTAAAATTAGTGCATTAGGCTTTTCAAAGATTGATACCACTATTTATTTCAAAGAAAACATTAGAATTGATTTTACCTTGGAACAAGGTGTTCAATTAAAAGAAGTGGTGGTAAGTGCCGAAGAAAAAAAGAAAATTAGTGAGGAAAGTCAAATGAGTGTCATCAACATCCCTATTCAACAAATTAAAGATATTCCAGCCTTGATGGGCGAAAAGGATGTGCTGAAAGTGATACAATTGATGCCAGGCGTACAAAAAGGAAGTGAAGGTAGCAGCGGTATTTATGTAAGAGGAGGTGGCCCTGACCAAAATTTAATTATTTTAGATGATGCCATTGTGTACAATGCCTATCATCTGTTTGGTTTCTTTTCATTATTTAATGGCGATGCCTTAAAAAGTGTTGAGCTCGTAAAAGGCGGTTTTCCAGCGTCCTACGGTGGTAGACTTTCATCGGTTATCAATATGCAAATGAAAGAAGGAAATCAAGAAAAATTTCATGGCGAAGCAGGGATAGGACTGATCTCTTCACGCCTGGTTTTAGAAGGGCCATTGTTAAAGAAAAAGTCGTCTTTTTTAATTTCTGCAAGAAGAACCTACATTGATGCCCTTATTTATCCATTTTTACCTGCCGACCAAAAAGGAGGTTATTATTTCTATGACCTTAATGCCAAGCTAAATTACACTTTAACAGATAAAGATCGTTTGTATTTGAGTGGTTATTTTGGGAAAGATAAATTTTACTTTAATAGTAAAAGTGATGGTTACACCATGAAAGGAAATTTAAATTGGGGCAATGCAACAGGCACTTTAAGATGGAATCATATTTATAATGGGAAATGGTTTTCAAACACATCGGCAATTTTTACCAATTATCAATTGGGAATTGGAACAAGCGAAAAATTCGATTCTACTTATTTCAATTTGCAATTCACTTCTGCCATTAGAGATTACACCATTAAGCACGATTTCGATTATTTTCCAAACAACAAGCATCATGTAAGAATTGGTGCCATTAGTATTTTTCATAGATTTAGACCAAGTGCCATTGTAGTTGAAGGTTCTGATGCCTTATCTAATTTATTAAAAGTGAATTCTATTTTCTCCAATGAAAGTGGTTTATATGTTGAAGATGATTGGAAAGTAAGCGGGAGAATAAAGGCCAATTTTGGTATTCGTTTAAGCCATTATCTCATCAATAATAAATCGTTTTTAAGACCAGAACCAAGAGTTTCAGCAAGATACTCCATTACAGAATACAGTTCTATAAAAGCTTCATACGCCTTAATGAATCAATATTTGCATTTATTAAGCAGCACTGGTGTTAGTTTGCCAACCGACTTGTGGGTGCCTGCCACCGCTAATTTAAGACCAATGCAATCGCAACAATGGGCATTAGGCTGGGCGCAAGAATTACCTAAAAACGTAAACTTAACCATTGAAGGGTATTATAAAAAAATGGATGACATTTCTTTTTACAAAGAGGGTGCAAGTTTTTTATTGATTGATGATCCAACAGATTCTGATGAAATAAGTTGGGAAAAGAATATTACCCAAGGTAAAGGCTGGAGCTACGGTGGAGAAGTATTATTACAAAAAGAAAAAGGAAAATGGAATGGATGGATTGGCTACACACTTTCGTGGACTTATGTCCAATTTGATAGTATTAATTTCGGCAAAAAGTTTTTTCCAAGATATGATAGAAGACATGATATTTCCATTGTAAACATTTACAAATTTAATGATCATATAAAGTTATCGTGTACTTGGGTTTATGGCACTGGCAATGCCATTACGCTTCCTTTAGCGCAGTACAATGCTTCACCTCACAATCCAGCTGGAATTGATGGCTATACCAATCAGTCTTCTTATGGTTATAGCTCCACCTTTAGAAATGATTATGGCGAAAAAAATGGTTTCAGAATGGCCCCTTATCATAGATTAGATGTGGGCATTCAGTTTACTAAAGTGAGAGAGAAATATACACGAACCTTCGAATTAAGTTTTTATAATGCCTACAACAGATGGAATCCATTTTTTTACTATATAGAAAAAGGACCTAATGTTACTCAAAACAAATTGATGCAAATTACACTTTTCCCAATTTTACCCTCAGTTTCATGGTCATGGAAATTTTAAGAAAAAAAACAATGATTCGCAACCAACTATTGGTGATTATATTTCTTTTAATGATAGGGATTTTTTACGCTTGCGAAAAAGAAGCGAATGTTAAAATTCCCGAAACTGAACCAAAGCCAGTTCTAGTTTGCTTTATTTCTCCAGAAGACAGTTTAATCAGAGTTTCGCTTACTAACTCCATTCCGCTTTACACCAGCAATGCAAATAATTATCCTTATGAAATAAACAATGCGATAATTACCATAAGCAATGGAAATCTCAGTAAAAAAATACCATGGTTTAAAGATAGCATTGGCTATCAATTAAGCACCTCCTTATTTCCAATTATAGCTGGAGAAACTTACAGCATTGAAGTAGAAATTCCTGATGGAAGAAAACTAAATGCAAAAACAAAAGTACCAAATGAAAGTTTTCCTCTGTTTGATTTTACCATTGATAAAAATTTAATTGACTCCAATGAATTTGGGGTAAACTATGAATTTATTTACACGTTAAGTTGGACAGATTTACCTGCTGTTACGAATTATTACAGAGCTGTTATTTATAACTTGACAAGTGATACGAACCTAGGAGTTGATAAAAGTGCGCAACCACTTAATGAAATATTTGAAAGCGATCAAGGAAAAGATGGCGAAACCATAAAAATAACAGGACAAGGAAGTATTTTTTATGATCCAGGAAGCACACCTTTTAGCGATTCAAATTACATTGCTTATTTAATAATGAGCAACAAAGAGTATTTTGAGTATCATAAAGATTTATACTACAATAATGATGGCAATCCGTTTTCTGAAGCTAAAATTAACTTCTCAAATATTGAAGGTGGTATCGGATGTTTTAGTGCTTATCGAATGGTTAAGAAAAGATTTTAAATTGCCTTTAAAACGGCAGCTAAAATGTAAATGAAATTTTTGCTTCAAAGCCACGTTGTTGCTTAATTTCTATTTGTGCATTAATTTGATCTGAAAGTAAATGTATTAATTCCATACCTAATGAATTTTCCATTTTTTCTTTGAAATTTTCTGGAAGGCCAATTCCATTGTCTTTAATAATTAAGATGTAGCTAGAAGCTTCTTTTTTAAACGACACCCAAATATTACCAACGCCATTGGGAAAGGCATGTTTATACGAATTTGTAACAAGTTCATTAATGATTAGTCCTAAAGGAATTGATGTGTCAAAATCAAGTTGTATGGGATCCAAATCTGTATGAATTTCAATAATATGATTAGGTTGTGTATAAGAGTTTTGTATTTCTAAAATCAATTGCTTGATATAGTCGTCCATTTGCATGTAATCCATCTTTTCTTTTTTGTAAAGAAACTCATGAATTAAAGCCATTGATTGTATGCGATTGCGTGCTTCCGAAAAGTATACTTCTACTTGTTTATCATTAATTTTATCTGACTGCAACTTCAACAAACTCATAATAATTTGCATATTATTTTTTACCCTGTGATGCACTTCCTTCATCAATAATTCCTTTTCTGTAAGCGCATTTCTAAGCATGCTACTTTTGAGAACAATTTCTTCATTTTTCTCAAATAAAACACTTTCTCTTTTTTTGCTTCTCTTAAATAAATAATAGCCAAGTGATAGCAGAAAAAGAAGGATTAAAATGAAAATAAACATCAAAATTCGTTGGAGATTTCTTTTCTCTTCGATGATTTGTTTGGCATCAATTTCTTTTTCTTGTAAATCTATTTTTTCTTGAAGTTTTACTGTTTGATAAGCTATTCTTTGGTTTAACATTTGAAGTTCCTTTTCGTTGAGGGCAATGGAATCTTGCATATTGTTAAATTGTTGATATACTTCAATAGCTTCTTTAAATCTGCCATTCAAGGACCACAACTGTGCTTTAAGTTTTAAGTTTCTTAGCAGCTCTAAAGGTGCATCAATCTCCTGTAATATATTATTGGCTGAATCTAAGTAAGCCTCACACTCTTTATATAATTTACATTCAAAGTAACATTTGGCTAATTCGTTGTAACTTATACAAGCATTTTGAAAATCTTTGAATTGAATACTACTTTTTATATCTTTCTTAAGTAAAGGAATAGCTTGTTTAAATTGTTTTTTGGCCATTAAAGCTTGTCCTTTATTACCTTCAATCAAACCTTCAAAAAATAAATAAAATGAGTTCATGGGCTCATTCGACAAAAGCTTATTAATTATTATTTGAGCCTTTTCGAAATAAAAAATGGCGCTATCGGGTTCATTGGCCTTATTAAAAAATACGCCTAAATTATTATAAAAATTAATTTCTGCATACTTATCATCATTTCTTTTCGCACTTTGTTTGTATTCTTCTTTAAGATACTTTATGGACTCGTGTGTTAAACCCATTCGCATATAAATTATACTCAACGGCAATCCTTGATCCTCTTCAATCAAAATAGGGTTTCTCTTAATCAACTTATCAAGCAAAAGCTGCATTTCAAATGCCTTGGTATAATTTAGCGTGTTACTGAAACAATTTTTTAAAAAAGCAATTGCTCTCATTGAATCTTTTTGAGAAACAAATTCTTTCTGACAAAGAATATTTAAAAAAATGGGGATTGCTTTTTGATATTTATTTTGATTGGTGCTAAGCAAACCATCAATGAAAAGCAACTCGTATTTGGTCCTTTGATTATCTACACTTGAAATATTTATAGAAAGTGAATCAAATTGAGTTTTATTTTTAAGTATAAACTTGGTTACATCAAAATCTTTACTTTTGTATAACCAGTTTATTTTTTCTTCATTTGTTTTAAAGGAATAAAATTTATTTAAAAGCAAGGAATCATTGTCTGCTAAAGCATTGAAGCATACTAATTGAAAATATAACAGAAAAACTGCTAAAAAGTAATTAGGACTTATAAGATTTCTAATATATACCATTGCTCACACTTTATTCATCTAAAGTAGCTATAATTGAATGCAATAGCAAAATAAAATCAAATTTTAGTTTGAACTACTCTATTTGTTGAGTTTTTCAATTGCTATAATTTCATCCCCTACAAGCAAATTTGTTATTACATCAAAGCCTTTTATTACTTCAGCAAAAATAGTGTAGCGGCCATCTAAATGCGGAGCATAAGTGTGGCTAATAAAAAATTGTACGCCCTCCGAATCTTTACCAACTGAGGCTAATCCAACGCTCCCTTTTTTATATCTTAACTTACTCGATAATTCACTTCTTTGATTCCAATCTAATGAACCCCACCCATCGCCTCTTGGGCATCCCCCTTGAACCACAAAGTTGGGCACCATTCTGTGAAAATATTTACCATTATAATAGCCTGTATCAACCAACTTCAAAAAATTAGCCACCGAAGCAGGTGCTTCATTCACTTTAAGTAAAAGCACCATACTTCCTTTATTGGTAGTAATTTTAACCTTTTGATTTTGATCAATTTTTATTATATAATTCCAATCAATGGCATTTTGATAACCTGTTTCAAAGCATGATTTGTATTGGTATGTCTTACCTTCAAAACTTAAAATTGCCTTTTCCAAATCTATCCAGGTTTCAAAATCGCGTGGCAAAAAAAGTTGTCTTTGTAAATTTTGTAAAGCATCAATATTGATGTCAACAGGTTTGTTATTTTGCTTTTGTTCCACAATATACTCACACATTCTCGAAATCAAGGCTACATCCATCATGTCAAAGATAGTTTGTATATAATTTTGATCTATTTTGTTATTCCATGTATGCTGTTTTAAATAGATATCTAATGCGTAATATTTAATCAGTGAGTGATAATTTGATTGCAATAATTCATTACAAACTGTGGCAGATAATTCATATTTTTTGATTTCTTCCTGCTGCTGATAGGGCGTTTTCAATAATTGTAATGATGCATCAATGGTAGTTAAATTTTTCAATGGTACTTTAATAACATCAGGCGCAGCAATAGTGGCCTGATTCATAATTTTTGAATAATAGTAATATACTTCATCAGGATGGCCCATATTGCTATCAAGAATTTTATTCAAATAGGTCGTTAATTGTTCCTTATTTTTATATAAATCGATGTGCTTTTTTCTGTTGGCGAGATACAAACCTTTTAACCAATAACTAATGAAAACATTATCGGGCTTGGGATTATCTGCAAACTTTTGGTTGTAAAAATCAGTTAGGTCATATATTGAAACTTTTCCAATAGCTTCCAAACAAGCCCACTTCGCCTGCGAAGGAGCACAAGTTGCTTCATACTTTATGAGTCCCAAATATGAAGTATTACAATCTAATTGACTTAAGCTATAAATGATGGCCAGCTTTACCGAATCAA
>JBILPB010000177.1:0-5601 GCA_044374175.1 Bacteroidia bacterium
GCACAAAAGCTGAATAGCTAAAAAGAGTTTATAAATGAAAGGTATATTTTTTATCCCATTTTTATTTTCAATTGCCTTTGGATTGGTAAATAATTATGCCTTTGCACAAAGCGATACATTGAACAACACTGATGCACAAGGTTGGAAGCAAGGACGTTGGGTTGAGTTGAGCGATGGGGAAGATGCGCTTGGATGTAATGCTGGCACTAAGTTAGAAGAGGGTATTTATAAGGACAACCGTAAAGTGGGATTTTGGCGAAGCTATTGGTGTTCAGGCAAACTTAAAAATGAATTGTTATACAATCCTGATAAAACAATTTCATCAAAAGACTATTATCAAGATGGCAAGTTAAAGGAAGAGGGCACCTGGAACAGTTCAGGTTGGGTTGGCCCTTACAAGTTTTATCATCCCAATGGGAAATTATATTACGAATGGTCCTATGACCAAGGTGGGAAAAGAACTGGAAGGCAACGTTATTATTTTGATAATGGTAATATGATGTTTGATGGCGAATGGAATGGAGGTAAGGAAGCTGGTGTAATTAAAGAGTATTATGAAAACGGTGCTTTACGAAGCGAAAAAACATTTAATGATGGGAAGCTGGATACGCTGAATGTAAAAATTTATGCCCCTAAAGAAGTAAAAGCGCCTGAAGTAAAAGTAGAAGTTAAAAAAGAAGAGGTTAAACCTCCTGTTGTTCAAGAATTAGGTGTCATTAAAGATGGCTATAATAAAACCTTCAACAGAGAAGGAAAAATTGATCGTGAAGGAGAATTTAAAAATGCAAAATTAGTGGATGGAAAACAATATTTCTACAAAGATGGAAAGCTTGAAAAAACAGCCATTGTGCGTGAAGGAAAAGTAGTTAGGTATGAAACAAGCAAAGAACAACAAAACTAATGCAATCGGTCAAATGCGATGTTGTTAAACAGTTATTAGCCTTAACTATTTAATCAATACCATTTTATATTTTATCTATTTTATGATTGCACAAAATAATTTATCCCTTTACAATACCCTTTCAAGAAAAAAAGAAAAGTTTGAACCTGTAAATCCCCCTTTTGTAGGATTGTATGTTTGTGGTCCAACCGTTTATAGCGATGTGCATTTAGGCAACTGCCGCACCTTTATTTCTTTTGATTTAATTTACAGGTATTTGGTGCACCTTGGGTACAAAGTGCGCTATGTTCGTAATATTACTGATGCTGGCCATTTGGAAGGTGACCGCGATGAAGGCGATGATAAATTTGCCAAAAAAGCGCGCTTAGAACAAATAGAGCCCATGGAAATTGTACAACGTTACACACTGGGTTTTCATGATGTGATGCGCGCTTTTAACACCCTGCCGCCTAGCATTGAGCCTACAGCTACTGCTCATATTTGTGAGCAAATTGAAATGACAAAAAAAATCATTGAAAATGGTTATGCCTACGAAGCCAATGGTTCGGTGTATTTTGATGTAGAGAAATATACTAAGGAACATAACTACGGTGAACTTACTAACAGAAAATTAGAAGATTTACTGGAGAACACGCGCGAACTGGGTGGGCAGGATGAGAAAAAAGGCCGCTTAGATTTTGCTTTATGGATTAAAGCCAAGCCAGAACATATTATGCGTTGGCCATCGCCCTGGGGTTGGGGCTTTCCAGGCTGGCATATTGAATGCTCGGCCATGAGTACTAAATATTTAGGCGATACCTTTGACATACATGGAGGCGGCATGGATTTACAAGCCACCCATCATACCAATGAAATTGCACAATCGCAAGCATGCAGCCATAAAGCGCCTGTAAAGTATTGGTTACACACCAATATGCTTACTGTAAATAGTGTGCGCATGAGCAAAAGTGCCGGTAATGGTTTTTTACCACATGAGCTTTTTACAGGTAACCACCCTTTATTAGAAAAAGGATACAGTCCAATGGCTGTGCGCTTTTTTATGATGCAAACACATTACAGAAGCACCCTTGATTTTAGTAATGAAGCATTACAAGCAGCTGAAAAAGGCTTTGGCAAATTGATGAGTGCTGTTAAAACGCTCAAACAACTAAAAACATCAGCTACTTCAAGTTCTGATATCAAAGCGCTTATTGAAGCTTGTTATGCTGCCATGAATGATGATTTTAACAGCCCTGTATTGATTGCAAATTTGTTTGAAGCAGTTCGTATTATCAATTCGGTAAATGATGGTAGAGAAAGCATTACAACTGAAGATTTAATTAGCTTGCAAACAGCTGTTCCAACCTTTGTTTTTGAGGTAATGGGCCTGCATGATGAAAATGAAACCAATAACGGAGGTAAAGCTTTAGACACGGTAATGCAAATTGTTTTAGAACAACGTACTGAAGCAAAAAAACGCAAAGACTTTGCAACTTCTGACCAAATAAGAGATTTACTTTTAGCTGGTGGAATTTCTATAAAAGATACCAAAGAAGGCACCGTATGGCAGGTGGATTGATGTTGCATTTGAAATTAATTTGACAAAAAATATTATTAGCTGCACATAAAACAAAGATGAATCGATGAAGAAAAATAAATTTGGTATTTATAAAAAGCCTGTTTTAATAGTTGCAATACTTTGTTTGAGTTTAATTGCTTGCAATAATGAAAATACCCAAACACCGTCCGAAACAGCTCAAAAACCTACTGCATTTGTAAAAAAAGCGCCAGCTTTTAATGAAGATTCTGCCTATTACTTTGTACAAAAACAAGTTGCCTTTGGGCCACGGGTACCAGGTAGTAAAGCACATGCCAATTGTGCTGCTTTTATTGAAAAAACATTAAAAGATTTTGGTTTAACTGTTATTGTACAATCAGCTCCTATAACAACCTACGATGGCAAAATATTTAATTTAAAAAACATTATTGCTTCTTACAAACCAGATTTTCAAAAAAGAGTGCTTTTATTGGCGCATTGGGACAGCAGACCGATTGCTGATAATGATGACAAGGATGAAAACAAACCCATTGATGGTGCCGATGACGGTGGAAG
Source organism: Bacteroidia bacterium (assembly GCA_044374175.1). Taxonomy (GTDB): domain Bacteria; phylum Bacteroidota; class Bacteroidia; order UBA4408; family UBA4408; genus CAIKXD01. The sequence continues at coordinate 2,994 of JBILPB010000177.1, forward strand.
TGGTGTGGCGGTGTTGCTTGAAATAGCGCGTCAATTAAGCAAAGCAGATTTAAAAGTAGGGGTTGATTTATTTTTTTCTGATTTAGAAGATTATGGACAGCCTGATGATAGTGATAAGCCTAAGATGCAGGATAGCTGGTGTTTAGGCACACAATATTGGGCAAAGAACATGCATGTGCCAGGATATACTGCAAATTATGGTATTTTGTTAGACATGGTTGGCGCCAAAGGAGCAGTATTCCCGCGTGAAGGAACAGGTAGTTATTTTGCTCCAGATGTAGTGAATAAAGTATGGAGCACAGCTAAAAACTTAGGTTATAGCAGCTATTTTACTGATGATAAAACAGGTAGTACTACTGATGATCATTTATATGTAAATACCATAGCTAAAATACCTTGTATTGATATTGTGCACATGAGCCCTGTTACTGGCTCTTATGGCGAGCATCATCATACGCATAAAGATACTATGGATATTATTGATAAAAACACCTTGAAGGTGGTTGGCCAAACAGTGTTGGAAGTACTTTGGCAGGAGTAAGATTTTAAAACGTGCTGACATGCAAGTACGAAGTGAAAAATGGTCGGTGGCAATGCCGATGATTCGGCAAACGACCCAAGGAGAAGAATTAATCTTTTTTCATTTTATTTAAAATTTCGATAAGCTCTCTAAGGCCTACTGCAATTATGTTTTCTGCGATTAAATAGCCAGGTGATGAAATTGGAGCCACGATAAATGTCTTAGCTGGTTTTAGGTCTCCGATTGCTTTGTAAAATCCTTTGGTTGGTTGTGGAGAAGAAGATGCCTTGCACTCAATAGCTATGACTGAGCCATTTATTTCCAAAACTAAATCAATTTCCTCTCCTTTTGCTGTTCGGTAAAAATTCGCAGGTACATTTATAGCTGATAATAATTGTTCTATCACAAGTCCTTCCCATGATGCGCCAAAAACAGGATGCCCAAACAGCATTTCTAAATTTTTAATTCCCAATAACAAATGCAATATCCCGCTGTCTCTAACATATACTTTATGCGCTTTAACCAGACGTTTTTTTACATTCATTTCATACGGTGGAAGTGTCCGTAAAATAAAGGTTTGTTCTAAAAGATCAACGTATTTTCGCATGGTTGGACTTGTCATTTCCATGATGCTTGCCATTTTGCTTAAATTAAGGGTTTGCCCCTGATTATGCGCACAAACGCTTAAAAATCTTCTCAGTTGTAAAGCCGGAATTTGAAATCCTAATTGTGAAATATCTCTTTCAACATACGTTTTTACAAAATTATCGCGCCATATATAGCTAAACTCATCATTTGCAGCTAAAATACTGTCAGGAAATCCACCTCTATTCCAGTACTCCATTATATCAATAGCTTTCAGTTCACTTAAATGAAAAGGACTCAAAGACAAGTATCCAATTCTTCCCGCCAAGGACTCGGAACTTTTCTGAACTAATTCACGTGAAGCCGAACCTGATAATATAAATCTCCCATTCTTTCTGTTTTCATCAACTAAACTTCTTAAAACATTAAAAAGTTCCGGAATCATCTGAATTTCGTCAATACATACCGTTTTATGTTCGTTCGCTTTAAAAAACAAACGAGGATCATGAAGCTTATTCAAATCCTCCACATTTTGCAAATCCAGATAAATGGTGTTTTCCTGAGCAACCAGTAAATGCTTTACCAAAGTTGATTTACCACATTGGCGTGGACCCAATATGGCTATAATAGGGAAAATTTCTCGATACTTTTTTAATTCTACTTCTAAATTTCTTTCAATGTACATTAGTAATAATTTGATTATCAGGTACAAAAGTAATAAATATTTTTATTTGGTGCAAATCGAAACTCATACTTTCAATTTGCACCAAATGTATCTTTAGCATAGTGAATATAGGTAATTGGTTGATAACCGATTCGGATAGGTGTCGGAACTATCGGAAATGGCCAATCCAACTTACATCTTCAAGTTCGGTGAAGGTTGGCGAGGTCCGATATCTGACGCCAAACCTTGGGCATCGTTTTTCGGTAACGAAACTTCAAACTCAGTGAACATTGTTTACCCAACCCTACCCCTCCCGAGAGGAGAATTTCTGTAATTGGTTGGCATCCTCGCCAACCAACCTATACCTTCAAGTTCGTTGCATGTTGACGAAAACGCCAAACCTTGGGCATCGTTTTACAGTACTTCGTCCTTAAGAGGCTGTCGAATGGGGTTTGGGCATTGCTATTCAGAGAGAAAAATAGACTGGTAAATAAAACTAGGTATCGCATGAGTTTATTTGTTGTGATGATGCGAAAATAAAAGATTGATTGGTTTTGAAAATGAGTTATTTGAAATTTTCAATTACTTCAAAAAAGTTTTCGCGATGAATGGTTGCGAAATTCACCTCACCATAAATGTTAGAAAAACTTTTAGTAAGCTGCATTTTTTTTGTTGGATTCCATTTTATTTCAAAGGTTTGTAATTGGTTGTTTTTTTGCACTACTAAATCAATTTCACGCTGATCGGTATTGCGCCAGAAATAAAAATTAGCATGTATTTGTTTGTATTGGTTTTGTTTTAGTAATTCATTAATCACGAAATTTTCAAACAATGCACCG
>JBILPB010000178.1:0-5573 GCA_044374175.1 Bacteroidia bacterium
TAGATTGAATAAGATTTACAAAAAAATTGAGTTCTGGAATTGGCAGTTTAACTTTTTGAGCGTATAATTCTTTTAGTATTTTATAAAAGCTAGTAATTTCATTAACTTCTACTGATGTGCCAACAAAGGCACCAAGTTTATAGGTGTTTCTTATTTGCCTTGCTCTTGTTGAGTTCATGGCAGCCAATATTTCATTATGGCTTTTATTTTCAAGATGAATTTGTACGTTTAGGTAATCGATAAAATTCCAACCTGCATTTGTAAACTGCTGTTTAAATTTACCGTAATCAAAAAAATTTCTTATTTCACTATATATTACCTCATTTTTTAACGATGTGTTTACATATTTAAGGAAAGCTTCAATAGATTGATTATTGTTGTCATGAAAAACAGGACCGCCATAAATTATTGCTCTTTTTGATAAAAACCCTTTTATACCAGCTTCCTTATATACAGCAACAACTGCTAATGCCGTATATTCCGACATTTCTTCACACGCAAAAACATGTGCACTGCAGTTTTCTACTCCTTTAAAAAAATTGTATGTTCCTATGGTTTGAAAAGGTGAAGCTTGTAACGAATTTTCTAATAAACGCTCCCATTTCCCCTCTTCAACTGCACTATCTTTAATAAATATCATAACTTCTTTCTATTTTCAATTTCAACAAACGACATTGGAACCTGCTTAAACAATAGTTTTTGAAAAGGTTTAAAGAAAGGGTATATTTTTTCAATTGTGCTAAAAAGGTTGGGATAGTCGTAATAGAATTTATTCGGTTGTTTCATTATAATTTCGAATTCTTCATCACTAAAATCCAACTTTTTTAGAAAATAAGTTCTTAATTCATTTAATTTTTCTGGTGTGTCAAAATCCTTAGCTATTTCATTTAGCGCTTCATCTCTAGAAATCATACCACTTGCTACTTGTGCAGAGAGGTTGATTATTCGTTTGTCGATTCCAAATTTCTTTGGCAACCAATATGCCATTGCAAACTTTGTGAATAAATTTTCATGATGATGCCCACCATAATCTTGCCATTCATATTGGCTGATCAACAATTTTTTAGCTTCCTGTTTATTGTAATCTAGGTAATAAAAAGGTTTTAATTCTTTAATATTTCTAACAAAAGAATTAAAAATAATATCTATAAAAGATAAGGTAGGAAATGTTTTAACTTTAACATTAGAAAATTTCTTGATAATAAAGGATAATTGCTTGTGGTCTGAATAGGTCCATTCGCGAGGTTGTTTTCCTTCAGATCTAAAATCGTTTCCTCTAATTATAAATTTAATTCCCTCTTTAGCCGCCACCTTATAAAGAGATGATTTGATTGCAACATCTGTTGGAATATCAATCCAAGGCAAGCACGATTTAATATATGCCCTCATAATTCCTTTCATTTCCTCATAGTCAACAACATAGGTTTCAAGATCAATATTAAGCTTACGCGTTATTTTTCTTATGTTATTTACTGCTATTTCAGAGTTCCAACCGTTATCAAGATTAACAGCAAGTGGATTTAAGCCATATTCATTAACCAGTATGTGCATCAAATATGAGCTATCAACACCCCCTGAAACACCTACAATACAATGGTATTTAGAGTTGCCTTTTTTTTCTTTCATATTCTTTACAAACTCCTGCCAATCTGCCTTACCCTCTTCCCCTCTTTTAAAAGTTTCGCACAAGTTTTTATGCAAATGATAATAATTACAAATACCATCATTGTCATAGTATATTCCGGGAACAGTATCATTCCAAATCCCAATTTTACATGTCTTCATTGCTTAAAATATTATATTTTTCTTGTATTGTAGGATAATTAATTAAAATGCCATTTCTAGAACCATGATATATGAACAAACTTCCGGCTGCTAAACCATTTACAACAGTTGAGTCATTTAAAATTTTTAGATGTTCAAAATTTCCAGCCCCACCGAGCGCAACAATTGGGATAGTGGTTACTTTTGAAATTTGATCAAGCAAATTAAGATTGTATCCTTCCTGAGTGCCATCTAAATTAACATCTTGGATTATTAACTCACCTGCACCAACATCTTCCATTTGTTTTACAAAATCTAGGTAATTTAAACTCCCACTTTTTAATGCATTCGAATGAAAAACTGTATATTTTCCCCAAAAATTCTTCTTTATATCAACACACACACATACTGTTGAACTTCCAAATTCTTTGGCAGCATCTCCTACAAAAGCAGCATTCTGGCAGGCTATTGAACCCAATACCACCTTCTCAACTCCTATTTTAACTAGTTTTTCAATTTGCATGAGTGAATCAATTCCTCCGCCATATGAAAATGGCATGTTTGCCTCCTCGGCAATATTTTGAATTACGGTGTAGTTTATTACTTTATTGCTTGATGCAGAAATATCAAGAAAAGTAAGTTCATCTGCATAGGAGTCATTAAAAATTTTAACTGCATTTATTGGATCACCAATGTATCTGTGATTTTTAAAGTTAATTGACTTTACCAATCCTTTGTCTTTTAAAAGTAAAACAGGTATAATTCGAGGTAAATACATTTCTTTTTTAAAGTTGTAGAAAATTATTTATTAGAGCGAGTCCTTGATTATGACTTTTTTCAGGATGAAACTGTGTTCCAAATATATTGCCTTTTTGAACGGCGCAAGTAAAAGTATCTTCATAAGTTGAGGAACCAATTATATGCTCAGGCAAAGTGCAATCAACATAATAACTGTGAACAAAGTAAAATTTTTCATTTTCAACACCTTTAAATAAAGGTGAATTATTTTGGCTGTTCACTGTATTCCAACCTGTATGAGGTATTTTATATTGCTTACTATTTTGAACATGAAATCTTTTTACAGAACCATCAATCCATCCTAAACCTTTTGCATCTCCCTCTTCACTGCTATTCATGAGTAACTGCATTCCTAAACAAATACCTAAAATTGGTTTCTTATTTATTAGAACTTCCTCATTAAGCGCATCTAATAGATTATTATTTTTTAAGAATTCAATACCTTTGCCAAAATGACCTACCCCAGGCAAAATCAATTTATCTACTTGTTTAAGCTTTTGTGGTTCATCAATAATGGTAATCGTGTGTCCTTTTATCCTTTTAACGATAGAACCAATATTACCTAGCTGACAATTAATTATACCGACACTGCTCATGAAAATTGGGCTTTGGATTGTAATGTTATATATATTTCTATGAGCCTTTGGGCAAAAGATTTCCCATCAAGGCCTTGTGCAATTATACTTTTTCTTCCTTCAACGCTATTGTTTGCTTTTAAAAATTCAATTGCTTCTTTAATTTGTGAAAAGTAATCATGGGTATCATGTTTCGCAATAAATACGCCTTTCAATTTGCCAAATCTTTCGTTAACGTCGCCAACATCTGTCGAAACTACAATTTTGTTACAAGCTAATGCTTCTTTTATCACATTAGGTGATCCTTCCCATAGGCTTGACAAAAGCACTATATCTGACGCCTGATAATGTAAATTCATCAATTCCGTATCTATCGCATTGTCGAGGTTATGAATTTCAATGCTATGGTCATTAAACATCTTAAGAGACGATGCAATCAATGGATAATTCTTTTCGTATCTTCTTGTATTGGCTGGGAAAAAAAGATGAATTTTATCAGAATTCCAACCAAGTTGATGTCTTGCCTGCTGTTTATCAATAAATTCAAATTGGTCTAAATTTACTCCATTTGCAATTACATGGACATTTTTAAGCCCAATTTTTATCCGCATCTCATTGGACTTAACTATAACTTCATTCCAAAATAACAGGTTAAATAATTTAATAATCAAATTGTTTAATTTGTTGGTGTGAACATCGCTGCCCATAAGAGAAACCACCAGTGGTTTTGCTCCAGCCAATGCAGCAACAAAGGCTGTTAATGAGTAGTGCGCATGCACAACATCGTAGTTATTATTTTTTATATGGCTTTTTAGTTTTGGAATATTTCGCAAATAACCTTTAAATCCTTTACCAACAATTAAGAAATTATCAACGTGAATACCTGCACTCACTAGCATTTGAGTTTGGCTACTTGCAATAGGATCTATCTTACCCGAGTTACCTGAAGATACAAATAAAACTTTCATTTATTTTTTAAAAACTTTACAACGGATTCTGCATAAACATCCTCTATTTTTTTCTTGGAATTAACAAACTGCCATTTATCTTCATTATTAATAAAACATCCATCTGAATAAAGAATACCTGCAGTACCAAAATACAAGCATTGAAATTCAATTAAATAATAAGTATTACCATCAAACGCAATGTCAATAGAGCAATGTGGTGTATTTAATTTTTTGAAAATATTTTTAGCAAAGTTTAATAGGGCATCACTAACATCCGCTTTTTCGCCATAGTAATAATTATCATAACCTCCACCGCTGGCTTTTATTCCTCTACCTTTTTGAATTGGTCTTTTAAAAACATAGTATTCATCATAAAAGATATAAACCTTCCAATCGTGCTTTAGTTCGGGAATAAAAGGTTGAATAATAAATTTTTTGCGTGTTTGCGACTCTTGTATATATCCTTTATGCTTATAGGTTCTAACAATATCTTTTAATCTTAATTTAAAATCAAAAGTTGATCGGTGTTTTTTAATCTGTGAAACCAATTCATTATAATTTTTTGCAAGAAAAACGCCTTCACCCGATGCTCCTTCTGAGACCTTTAAAACCAATGGGAATGATAAACTATTTTTAATTTGAACTAATTCCTCTAATGTACCAAATGATTGTGCAAAAAAACCAGAATCAGCATAAAGCAAGCGCCTAAGTTCTTCCATAAAAACTTTGTTATTATTGGCTCTTAAGTATCTATATTTAGGTAAAACATTAAACCCGCTTTCCTCTAAAATCAATACTTTATCTTCAATATAATCTTTATAGGTATATCCTAAATCTTCACTAGAGGTGTATAAAATACAATCATTCTTATCTAAGTCATTTATTTTAACTTCGCTTATGCCTATATACTTTACGTCATAATTATATTTCTGAAATGCAGCTTTAAGCAGATTTTTATCCATACCGCTTCTGTAAGGAATATCAAAATGCTTGCTGCCAAAATGACCTTTATAGTCGGTTAATATTATTATATTTTTAGCCACTTTTATTTTCTTTTTTGCTGATCACAATTTTTAAATATCTAAAATACAGTTAAAAAAATACGCCTTAAAATAACTGCTAATGGTATCTTACAAACAGCTTATTTTGAAAAATATTAAAATTGATATTACAAGCAATTATAAGGAGCACTCAATTATTTTTTTTCGATATACAACCAACTATTCATTACTGGGTGTTGATTGGGAATATGTGTTACAGTAAAGCCATTTTGCTCAAAATAAAACCTTATTTTATTCATGATAGGCATACTTTTATCGTTACTTAAAAAATCATGGCAACTAATGGCTGCCTTTTTTATGATGTGAATACTATTTGCCATACCCTCAATCATATCCAATTCGGCACCTTCAATATTCACTTTTAGAAATTCAATAAGTTTGATATTATGTTTTTCAACAAAATCATCCACAGTAGTTAGTGATAC
>JBILPB010000048.1:0-19543 GCA_044374175.1 Bacteroidia bacterium
AAATAAATATACGAAACCTGTTAAAGCGCCTGTATCCACACCAATAACAGCATTGCAAACAATATGATCAGCAATACGCGACAATTCCATAATAATAACACGCATATATTCCGCTCTTTTGGGAATTTTAGCACCAATCAATTTTTCTACTGTCATGTGCCAGCCCATATTGTTGATGGGAGAAGAACAATAGTTTAATCGGTCAGTGATAGGTGTTATTTGATAATAGGGTCTTCTTTCGGCTAACTTTTCAAAGGCACGATGGATGTAGCCAACTGTAGATTCAGCATCAACAATAATTTCGCCATCCATTTTCAAAATATTTTGAAATATCCCGTGTGTAGCCGGATGCGTAGGGCCAAGATTTAAAGTAGTGTATTCCTTTTGCTCAGCTAAATGGTCAACTATATTTGTACTTAATTGTGTCATTGTAAATTCAATTAAAATTAACGGCCAAACATATTATCATTCTTGTCTTTACGAGTTTGGTCTTCGAGCGGAAATTCTTTACGCATAGGATGAATAATCATATCATCCACATTTAATATACGCTTCAAATTAGGATGACCTTTAAAGTCTATTCCAAAGAAATCATATTCCTGACGTTCCATCCAATTGGCTGCACTATAAATACCAGTCAAGGTAGGCATTACAGCAAGGTCCTTTGGAAAAAATGTTTTAATTCTGATACGAAAGTTATTTTCTAAACTGTGTAATTGATACATCATTCCTAATTCATCTTTTTGATCTGGAAAATGTAGCCCACACATCGTAGTTAAAAACCTAAATTTCAATGTTTCATTTTCATAAAGCCATTGAATTGTAGGAATTACAGCATCCTTTCTTAATGTGATAGTAAACATATCATACAGCAATTCTTGCTTTTGCACTGCATGGTTAAAATGCTCGTTGATAGCATTTACTATTTGCTCTTGTATTGTTTCAGTCATTGCCATTATTCCATTCCATATTCGTTAAGCATAGCCTTATATTCAGGAGAATCTCTTCTGCGTAAAGATTCACTATGTGCCAATTCTTGTATATGTAAAATTCCTTCAATTACTTGTTCTGGGCGAGGAGGACAACCCGGAATATAAACATCAACCGGAATGATTCTATCTATACCTTGTAACACACTGTAAGTATCAAATATACCTCCTGTTGAAGCGCAAGCGCCCATACACAAAACCCATTTGGGTTCTGCCATTTGTTCATAAACTTGCTTAAGCACTGGCCCCATCTTCTTTGCAATAGTGCCCATCACCATTAATAAATCTGCCTGTCTTGGCGAAAAACTTAAACGCTCACTACCAAAGCGTGCTAAATCGTAATGTGCACCCATGGTTGCCATAAATTCAATGCCGCAACATGATGTTGCAAATGGCAGTGGCCACAAAGAATTTTTACGCGCCAAGCCCACAGCCTTATCTAATGAGGTAACAAAATAACCTGTGCCTTCAACACCATCTGGTTTATTTGCAACTGTATAATTTGGTTTTTCTAAAGTTGACATAATTTTTATATTTGAATACTTAGACAAATAATAATTGGTTTGGTTCTACTACTCCCACTTTAATGCACCTTTTTTAACAATGTAAAAGAAGCCTAATAGCAAAAATCCCATGAACATAAGCATTTCTAAAAATCCAAACATCCCTAAATCTTTGAAATTAACTGCCCATGGATACATAAAGATAACTTCCACATCAAACAATACAAATAATATGGCCACCAAAAAATACTTGATACTAAATGGAATACGCGCATTTCCTTGCGATTCAATTCCACACTCAAAGGTGTCGAGTTTTATTTTTGATTTTTTTTGTGGACCTAACATGTGAGTAACAACCATGGTGGTAACTACAAAGCCCGCAGCAACTATAAACATGAGCACAATTGGAAGATAATCGTAATAACTACTTTGCATAAAAAAAATTTTAAAGGCGGTCAAATTTAGCAATAATCTTATTTTAACAAGATTAAAAATTGTTTTTTTTAATATTATTGAATTATTAGGTAAACCTTACGCAGAAATTTAATTCAATCCAGCATACTTCAGGGGCCTTAAATCTTCAATAATAGCTTCTAAAAATGAAGCCTTAAACTGCTCTTTTACCAATTTCTATGACCTCTAAATTTTGAGGCTTACCTTCACTTATTTCAAATCTTATTAATGTTTTAACTTGATGAAAACCATGATTGCCAGCAGCTCCAGGATTTATATGAAGCAGGTTAAATGTCTTGTCATACATCACCTTTAAAATGTGTGAGTGCCCGCAAATAAATAGGTTTGTTGCATTTTTTTGGAGAAAAGATTTCACTTCAAGATTGTATCTTCCAGGATAACCTCCTATATGGGTGATGTAAACTTTTAATCCTTCTACCTCAAAATAAAGATGCTCAGGCATCGCACTTCTAATGATATGCCCATCTATATTCCCATAAACTGCTCTTGTAGGTTTAAACTTTACTAATTCATCAAATACTTGAATACTGCCAAGATCTCCGGCATGCCAAATTTCATCACAATCTTTAAAATATTTATAAATCGCTGGATCTAAAAAACCATGTGTATCAGAAAGAAGGCCTATCTTAAGCATTTTGCAAAGTTAAGAAAGGGAAGTAAAAAAGCTAAACAAAAGGTTTTAAAAAAATGAATATTATCTATACAATGTAACGCTTCCTGTATAGATTTTATCCTCACCCGCTAAGGTGGTCACTTGAATTACATAATTGAAGGCTCCTTGTGGTTCTGTTCCGCCATCCCAGCCATATTCGAGCTGTTGCGACCTAAAGACACTCAAACCCCAACGATTATAGATTGTCATTTCATAGTCTTTCACTGACTGAGTGAGTGGTATAAATACATCATTTAATCCATCCCCATTAGGTGTAAAACTGTTTGGAATAAACAAAGTGTAATTAGGCTTTATTTTAACGCAATCTTTTGTAGAATCTATACACCCAAAATCATTTTTTGCAATTAGCCAGATACAATAATTTCCTGTTTCATTGTAAGAATGATCCTCTTCAAATAATGCTGATGTTTCATTATCGCCAAAGCGCCAAAGAAACTCTTCGGCACCAACCGATTGATTTACAAGATTAATGAGTGGGTTGGATAAGGTGGTTTCTTTAGGTTCAGCAGTAAAAAAAGCCTTTGGTATTCTATAAACATTAATAAGGTCTACTTTTTGAACGGTGTTTGCACAACCTTGGTCAGAAACGGCCGTTAAGGAAACAGTATAAATTCCTTCTTCCATGAAACAATTAACGGGTGTTTGTCCTAAAGAAGTTTGAGCATCCCCAAAATCCCATTGCCAATTTGTATTTGCTATGGTTGGAGCTGCATTAAAAGTTACACATAGAGGTTGACAACCTTTATCAACATCTTGTGTAAAAGCTGCCACTGGCGTAGGATTAACGGCTATTGCAACATTATTGGGTGTTGTAACACAACCATTAGCATCGGTGGCAACAACTGTATAATTTACTGCGCTATTAGGGGTTGGATTTACTGTACTCCCCAACAAAACAGAACCATTGCTAAGGTTGGTCCAAGAATAGATTACTGGCGCTGAACCATCTAAAGATGTAGCTGTAAGATTAGCAGCTTCACCATCACAAATAGTGATCGCTGTTGTACTAGTTAACTGAAAATTTGGTTCAGTTAACGTAATATTGGTGCTTGCTGTACAAAGATTATCATCAGTCACAACAACAGTGTAAGCGCCTGCAATTAAGTTATTAGCTTGCACTGAATTTTGAACAGGAACTGTATTCCATACATAAGTGTAACCAATAGCAGAAGTGCCACCACTGGCATTTGCTGTAGCATTACCATTATTAAAGCCATTGCAAACTGGGTTTGAAGCGGTTACAATAGTAACGCTCAAAGGGGCTAGAGGTTGATTAATAACAGTATTCACTGTTGCGATGCAACCATTATTATCAGTAATATTAACAGTATAATTCCCAGCGTTTAAATTGTTAAATACGCCTGTTGTATTGGTGTTTGGACCAACAGTATAATCATAAGGCGCTATGCCATCGGTAGCAATTACAGTTAAAGCGCCAGTATTGTTGCCATTGCATAATACATCGGTAGTAGATGTTACAGTAGCAGTTATTGGCACTGCAGGCTGACCAATTAAAACATTTACAGCTACAGTACAAGCGTTGTTATCTTGCACAATTACAGTATAATTCCCTGCAGCAAGTCCAGTAATTAATGGATTGTTAGATAAAGTTAAACCACTCACCCCATACTGATAGTTGGGTGTACCATCGGCTGCAATTAATGTAACTGTTCCTGATGAACCATTAAAACAAATAGCATCAGTTTGATTTGCAATTGCAGCACTAAGTGGCGCAATTGGCTGTGTAATCACAACTGGATAAACAAAAGTACAAGCGTTGTTATCTGTAATGGTAACATTATAATTTCCTGCAATTAAGTTGGTGAAATTTCCGGTGGTATTATTTGTAGCTCCTAAAGTGTAGCTATATGGCGAGGTGCCGTTAGTGCCTGATACTTGAACTTGTCCTGTATTGTTACCAAAACAATCAACTGCTGTTTGACTTACAGTTACACCATTCAAAGGAGCATTTGGTTGAGTTATAGTAACATTTTGATTAAAAGTACATGCATTATTGTCGCTTACAACAACTGTATAATTGCCACTGGTGAGCGCATTAAACTGGCCAGTGATATTATTGTTTACGCCCAATGTATAAGAATATGGTCCAGTACCATTGGATGCAATAACTAAAATTGAAGCATCATTTCCGCCAAAACAAGAAACATTGGTTTGATTGGTAATAGTTGATGACAATGCTGCTAAAGGCTGAGTAATCGTTACTGGTTGCGTAAATGTACATCCGTTTTGATCTGTTACAATAACATTAAAGTTACCTGCCGATAGAGAGTTAAAAACACCTGTTGCATTAGTATTGGCACCCAAAGTATAGGTGTAGGGATTTGTTCCGTTTAATGCAGAAACAGTTAAACTTGCATTATTTCCTCCAAAACAATTAACAGCAGTTTGCGCAGTAATGCTAGCTGTTAAAGCTGTTGGTGATATTAAACTCACTGGTTGAATAAAGGTGCAACCTGTGGCATCTGTAACAGTTACATTGTAAACCGCAGCAGCTAAATTACTAAAGGTACCTGTGGTATTTGTAACACCATTCAATGTAAATGAATAGGGCGCATTTCCATTATTTCCTTGTAAGGTAAAGCTACCAGTGCTTGTACCTATGCATAATACATTATTTTGTACGGTAATTAATGCACCAACGCCAGTGGCTGGTTGAGTTATATTTGCCATAAAAGTAGCAGTACAACCATTTGCATCAGTAACATCGAAAGCAATATTACCCGCTGACAAACCAGTGAAAATACCAGTGGTATTGGTTAAAGCACCAAAAGCATAAGTATATGGACCTGTACCGTCTGTAGCCGAAAGAGTTACTTCACCAGTTGATGCACCAAAACAATCAATATTAACCTGAGAGGCCACTGCAAGATTAAGTGTATTAGGTTGGTTTATGGTAGCATTAAAGGTTCCGGTACAACCATTTGCCTCTTGCACAGTGATTGTATAGTTTCCAGCGGCTAAACCATTGAAGGGATTTGAACCAAACGCACCACCATTAATAGCAAAGGTGTAAGGTGCGGTACCATTGGCCCCATCAAAGTTTAAAACACCTGTTGCATTTCCGAAGCAATCAACATCTGTTTGCGATAGTACTGAACCTGTTGGTGTGCTAGGTTGTAAAATAGTAACAGGGACTTGCGTTGTACAATTGTTGGCATCTTTTATTGTTACTGTGTAAGTGCCTGGAGCCAGTCCATTAAATGTACCTGATAACTGGTATGCTCCGCCTATCGAGAATGAATAGACTGGCGTTCCATTTGAACCCGCAATGGTAACACTTCCTGTGCCTGGTCCTGTACAGGGAGCATTTGTTTGTGCGGTAATAGCGCCAGTTAAAGGTAAAGGCTCTGAAATAGCAATAGGAAGAGTAGCAGTACAGCCATTTGCATCTTGTACAAAAACATTATAAGTACCCACTACCAGCCCATTTGTTTGAAAAGAAGTACCATTGTTTGGTGGTACAAAATTTACACCATCAGTAGAGTAAGTATATGGTCCAGTTCCTCCAGTTCCTATGATTCTATAATTTCCGGTTGCACCTCCAGCACAACCTACATTGTTTTTAAATATTAAAGTTACACTTACTGGGTTTGTTGGTTGTGTAATTGTTACTGGAAATGGAACTGTGCAGCCGTTGGCATCTTGAATTACTACATTATAAGTTCCAGCTGGCAGAGAATTAAATGAATTTGTTGGGCCAAAAGCACCTCCCATAAATGAAAAAGTAAAAGGTGGATTACCGTTAGCTGTAGAAACACCAAAGGATCCATCGCTGCTACCATTGCAAGTTACATTAACCTGATTTGAAACGCTAGGTACAAGTGTACCACAGCCACATACAATGGTACTTGATGGTGTAAAGTTAGTATTAACAATACTACTTCCGCAACCATTACTACCCCAAGAACCTGCATAACCATCGCTATGGGGAGCCACATTTACTGTAAGTGGTGCATTGGGAGTACTTCCTACAGTTACACTAAAACACATCGTCCAGGGGCCAGCGCCAGCATCACCAAAATCGTCTAAAGCAACTCCATTATTGTTTAAATCAAAAAAGTAACCTGGACCAAGCATATTTCCATTTAATGGTGATGGAAACGGATTAGCTACCCAAATCCATTGACCTCCACCGCCATTAAAATTATTTGGAGGAGTAACTGGAGTTATTGAACCTGGCAACCAACCAGTCCCAAGTCCAATAGTTATTCCTTCAAACCAATTTGTGCCATTCTGTGTATACCCCCCCATGGTATAACAATAGGTTATAACGGTTCCTGCGGCAACACAAGGTGGTATTGATGTAGGGTTACTTGTAAAGTTTGAAAAACCTACACATGGTCCTTGAGCATTGGTCTCAAAATTAAAAATTAAGAAAATCCCTACTAAAAATAATAATGCTTTAAAATATTTTCTATTCATATTCTATTAACGAAACACAGTCAACTGCCCTATGTATTCATAGTCTTTGTTTTGTGTATCTTTCATTTTTATTTTATATACGTAAACACCTTGTGGGGCGTTAGCGCCATCCCAAGAAACACCGTAAGTACCTGATTTATTATAGAATGGTTTTCCCCAACGATCATAAATTTCTAAATTACATGCTTGTATATAAGCACCACGTATTTCAAATAAATCATTTAAACCATCACCATTTGGCGTAAATGAAGATGGGATAAAGAATCGATAATAAGGTGTGATAATAACTATTGAGTTTATACTATCAATACAGTTATTGTCGGTGGTAGCAATTAAATTAACAACAAATGAACCTGTGTCGCTATAGGTATGATTAGGGTTAGAAGAGGTGAATAACGAATCATTATCTCCAAAGTTCCAGATATAATTGGTTGCTCCACTTGATAAATTTGTGAAACTGATAGAAGGATTCATGATATCCGTTTGTATAGGGTTAGCTACAAAATCAGCCACTGGATTAGGATAAACTTCAATATAATCATCCCAGGTAACTGTTTTTTTACATCCTTTATCAGTAATTACAGTTAAAGTAACATCAAATATGCCGGGTACTTTAAAACAATGATCCTGCAAAATATTATTTCCAGAAGCAGTTTCACCATCTCCAAAATTCCATTCTCTAAGTATATTTAAACTTCCTGGAGGATCTAAAGTTAAGTCGGTAAATGTTGGACAAAATATAGGGCAACCACTTGAAGCACTTTGGCTTATAAGAGGTTCAGGACTTCCGAAGACCTCTACAACTAAATCTTTATTTACAAAACAACCATGATCATCTGTAACAGTTACAGTATAGGTGGTGGTAGCTGATGGTATCACGGTAATTGTATCATTATTGATATTGCCAGGTGACCAATTGTAATTTAAAGTTCCGAAGCCTCCTGATGCCATTGCAATTAAAGTAGTGTCAAAAGTTTGGCAGATATATAAACTATCACTGGTAACCAAGAATATTGAATCTGGCTCAATAATTTGAACAGAGGCAGTTGAAACACAACCATTGTTATCACTCACTGCAACAGTATAAAAACCCGCATTTAAGTTGGTAGCAGTTGAACTATTTTGTGGTGGTACTGAATTCCAATTATAAAAGTAAGGACCAACTCCACCAGTAACACTTACCGTGGCACTTCCGTTCCCTTGACCATAACAAACTACATCCGACATGCTTGTGATTGATGCACTAAATGGTGCAGTTTGCAGTATTATATCTGGGAAAGTAACAAAGCATCCATTGGCATCTGATGCGGAAAACAAATAAGAACCAGCCACAAGATTATTAAATACTCCTGTGAAAGAATTAGTAACACCACTACTAAAAACATAAGGTGGAGTTCCTCCACTGGCGGTAAAACTAACTGAACCATCATTGTATCCAAAACATGATGCATCAAGGTGAGCAGTTTGGGTTATACTTATTGGATTTGTAGGTCCGTTTAAAGTAACTTGTTGGGTTGCACTACAGCCTATAGCATCATAAATTATAACATCATAGGTTCCTGCATACAAATTACTAAAAACACCTATATAACTTGTATCAGTGCCTAAAGTATAAATATATGGACCTGCAGTACCATTTGCAACTACCTCAAGATTACCTGTAGGCACTCCGTTACAAATTAAATCGATGGAAGAAACTATGGAAGTAACTAATGTACCTTGTTGTGTGATTGTTACATTGTCTTGTGCAACACAACCGTTAGCATCTGTTAAAGTGACAGTATATGCACCGGGACTTACATTTGAGGCACTAGCCGCATTGGTAGGCGGTACGGTATTCCAGACAAAATTAAAAGGAGTAGCCGCTCCTGTAACCGTCGCAGACATTGAACCACCTACACCAGTAAGGCAATCGGCATTTTGAGATGTAACAGTGATTATAGGACTTGAAACAAATACTTTCACAGTATCTGTTACTGTTCCAGCGGCACATGCAGCGCCTGTACCAACAAGTTCACAAATATACTCAGTATCAATTGTTGGTGTAACGGTAATACTTAATCCGGTCCCAACCAAAATTCCATTTGCATACCAGTTTATTGTTGGGTTTAAACCTTGCGGAGTCCAACGATAGCCTTCATTTGTAACAGTCCATGGCGTATTGTTTCTTCCAGTAACTGCATCAGCAATGGTGCCGTTTGAATTGTGTAGCGCATGCACTGCATTACCGTTGTTCCAGTTTGCACATAATTGTCTATCTAAAATGTGAGATTCAATAACATTAGTAGTTTCATATATCTGAATTTGGCTAGAATAAGAAATACCCGTACACAGGAACATTGGAACTTGATACCATGAAATAGTTAAATGACGAAATGGAGCGGTACCATAAACAGCATATCTTATGAATCCTCCCACACCAGGATTAATATCTTGCCAAGGGCCCATAATGGCATTAGTTGGTGCAGCTGCATTTGGCACAGCCATAGTTGTGAATGGAGAATATGCACCAGCAACAGTTAGATCAAAAGTTATGTAATTGTTGCTTGAAACAACGAGATTTGTATAAGTATTACCAAAAAAACAAAAATTAAATCCTATAGGGATTACATCTGAATAGCAATCATCTACAACAGATCCAGACCATGTTTGAGTAAACGGGACAATAGTTCCACTGGTGTAAGAATCAGGAGCATAAGCAATGGGAGCCTGAGGAACGATGGTTGCTGTTAGAGTAGCACTATTGGGAGCACATATAGTTTGATCGGGACCTGCAGACAAAGTGGCCTGCGCAAAAGCAAAAGCGCTAGCGGTAAGAGCTGCAATCGTAAAAATTAGTTTTTTCATGGTCATAAGAATTGTCAATTATCTCTTTAAAATGAAATGATAATCAATTTGTAAAGATAAAATTAATTTTACAGAAACAATAACTTGTGATAAAAAATGTGAATACATCGAAGTGTAATATGCACACTTAGCAATCGATAGGTTAAACTATACAATGGATTTAAATAACGTTAGTGAAACAAAAAAAAGAATTATTAACAGCCTTTTTTGCCTTAAATCTCCCCAATTGCATTTTTTTGTATCCAACCAAGGTTTCCATTGTCTAATCTAATTTTGAGCCAATCGGATTGATTTTCTAAAATTTTGAAAACTGTTCCTTCGTGTATAACAAACAAATCAGTGGATGAATTTTGTGGTGCGCTTTTAATGGCTGCTGAACCTACAATAACTACACCTTGATTAACGCTATTATCAGCATTAGTGCGGCTTTTGGCCAACATGTAAAACAAACTTGCAATTAATGCCAATAAAATTGACAAGCCAAAAAAGGTTTTCTTTAAAGAAGGTTGTTTTGCAAGCTGAAAAAGAATAAGCGCAATAAATACCAGCGCAAAATTGATTAAAGAGTAATTTGCCCAAGCATCGGCTGTTTTAAAATTTACAATATTTTTCCAAGTAGAGGTAACTACAAACTCTGGCATTGGTTCAATTTTATCGACTGTTCTGTTATGCGCCATCTTTAAGTTATGCATCAAATCATCATCATCACCAATGAGTTTTCGTGCCTTTTCATAGTATTGAATTGCTTTTCCAATACTATCGGTTTTAAAGTAACAATTACCCAAATTGTAAAAAACTTCAGGCGCTAAAGCATCATTGGCAATAATTTGACGGTAAGATGCTATTGCTTTTGCATAATCTAGATTCTTGTAAGCTTTTTGTGCAGTTAAATAAAGTACTTGATTTTCTATAGCCAGCGCAGGCGAGACAAAAAAACTTATAAATACAGCAAATAAAAGTATGATTGATTTATTTTTTTTCATGGGCTTCTATTACTTTTTAAGTTTATTTTCTAGAATAGAAATCAATTCGACTGATTTTTCATATGCTTCTTTCATTTTCTGATCGTCTTTTACAGGAGCAAATCTTGCAAACTCACAAGTTTCAATTAATTCCAATAATTGTGTAATTGTGCTTGAAGCTATGCTTTTTGCTTCTAATTGAGTCTTTATTTTATCCTTATTTAAATCAGCAGGACTTAATGATAATTTATTAGCAATATAACCATAAATAGCTTTAAAAACCTCATCAAAAAATGGATTGTAATCATTTTTTTGCAAAAACTCATTGGCTAGCTTCAGCTGCTTTTGAGCCATTGAATTTGCTTTTCTCTTTTTAGTTCCTTGTGTATCGGCATAATCCTTTTTATATTTTCTAAACCATATGAAAAACAAAAAATATAATATGGCAGGTATAATTAACAATACCCAAAAAACCTCAGAACCAAATAAGGCATTTTGCTTATCAGTAAATATTGGTGTGTTTGTTTTTATATACCTAATATCATTGCCAAGTTGCTTAACATCTTCCTTTTCGGTGCCCCTTGATATTGCCATTGCATCGCCACCTGCTCCTTTAGCTACTTTAAGCACAAAATCAGGACCAGGCAAATTAACATACTGCCCTTTTTGAGGGTCAAAATAAGAAAATGGTAAAGCAGGAACAGTATAATTTCCTGCATATCTTGGAATCAATAAGTAATCAAATGTTCTACTCCCTTTAACTCCATCAATACTGACATTAATTTTATCAATAATTTTAGGATCGTAAGTTTCAATATCGGCAGGTAATTTTAATTTAAAAGCTTCAAGCAACTTAAGATTTCCTTTGCCACTGATGGTATAGGTTAAATTACAGCCCTCATCAGTTTTTAACTCATTATTCTTAATACTTGCTTCAATGCTTAATTGCCCAACTGCACCGTTAAAGTTTTCTGGCTTACCTTTTTCAGGAAGGGGCATCACTTCAACTATAATCTGCTTACTCGCAATACTAAGTTTTACATCCTGATAGCCTCCACCAAAAAATTGATCAAAAAAATTATTATTCTTAGATTTTGATTTAACCCTGGTCACAACCTCCATTTCTAGCGGGTCAATGGTAAGTTTACCAGACCTTTGCGGAATGAGTATAGTTTTCTTTATTTCAGCTACCTGATATTGAATACCATCCAATACTTCGGAATGTAATTCTGATTGTCTGGTTGGATTAGGCACTTCTTCTGACCAAAAACCGTTAAAAGAAGGCGCTTTAGAAAGTGCATTATCAACAATATTTAATCTTGTATAAACCTTGTAAGTTACTAATAACTGTTCGCCCTGATAAACTTTGCTTTTACTAACAGTGGCACGCATAAAAATGTTACTTTCAACATCTTCGGGATAGGCACTATTGCTATTTTTAGCTGCATTATTGCCACTTCCTTGCTGGTTCGATTGGCCATTACCTTTACCTACTTCAATGGTGATAGGTTTAGTGTTTAACAACTTATTTCCAACCTGAATATTTGCAGCACCAATAGAAAACTTACCTTCTTTTTTTGCAGCCAAAACATAACTAATAGAAATAGTTTGCGACACACTTCCATTGATAATTTGCATGCTGCTCGACTGATTAGGGCCGCTGTAAACAACGAAATTACTTAAATCAGGGGCATTAAAATTTGATGCATTTGTGTTGATTGAAAAGCTTAATTGAAATTGCTCACCAACAACAATTCTATTTTTACTGACGCTTGACGTAAACGAAGCCTCTTGAGCCTGTGCCACATGCCAAAGCAATAAGCTAAGCAGCAGCGTTAACTTCATTTTAATTTTTGCAATGGGTATGAATTTCATTTTATTTGCTATTTCTTGTTATTCAAAACAATTAAACTACCAGTCCTTTTCAATTTGTATCCTCACTCCTTGTGCATTCTTTTTCTTCAATTTGTCATGCAAATCCTTTTCTTTATTGTTGAGTGCGTTTAAAAGCCTTTCAGCATCCTCTTTACTCATCTTAGGATTCTTTTGCGCTTGTTTTTGTTCTTCCTCGTTCTTCTTCTGTTCCTCGTTTTCTTTGTTTTCTTTTTGCTCTTTCTTGTCCTTGTTTTCTTGATCCTTTTTATCTTTGTTTTGTTGGTCCTGTTTGTCTTTGTTATCTTTATTGTCCTTATTATCTTTCTTGTCGTTTTTATCTTTGTTTTGCTGTTGTTGTTGTATCAATTTTGATTTTGCATAAGCCAAATTATAGCGTGTATCATCATCATCAGGATTCATTTTTAATGCATTTTTATAGGCATTAATGCTTTCTTCATATTTCTTATTTTGAAGATATGAATTCCCTAAATTATGGTAAGCTTGTGATTGTATTTTTTTATCCTTAGCAGTTTTGGCTGTAGCATTAAATTGTTCAGTTGCTTCTTCATATTTTTTTTGCTCATAAAGTGCATCCCCTAAATTAAAACCAGCCTCATTCGATTCTTTATTTTTTGATAATGCTTGCTTGTATTTATTTTCAGCTTGACTAAACTTTTTGTTCTGGTATAATTGATTGCCATTTCTAATAACTTTATTTTCATGTTGCGCAAAGGCTATTGAAAATGCATTCAAAAGAATACAAGTCATTAAAATAAATTTATTCAATATTGATTCAACTAATAGGCGCTTCATCATTACATTATTTTGATTCGTTGAATAAATTTAATTTCTGCAAAAACTTGCTCTTCCTTTCGGAAAGTGTACTTTCTGATAACAATAAAATGATTGCTGCAGCAAGAAAAAATTGAAAACGGCCTTCATAATCCGTATATCTTTTTGATGCATATTCCTTTTTGTCCATTTTGTTTAATTCATCTTTAACCACATTAAGAGCCGACTGACTTCTGCCTGCTTGCACAAAAATACCTTTTCCTGCAGCGGCAATTTCTTTTAGTAAACTTATGTTTAATTTAGATACAACAGTATTTCCTTCATTATCTTTCCTGTAACCTACAATATTTCCATTTGACACAAGGGGCAATGGAACACCTGCTTCGGAGCCCATTCCAATAGTGTGTACGGCAATTCCTTTCTCGGCTGCTAGTTCTGCCGATTTTACAGCATCGTCTTCATGATTTTCGCCATCGGTAATAATTATGATCGCTTTAGAAGCAGCACTTTTGGGATCAAATGACTCAATCGCTAAATCAATGGCAGAACCAATAGCCGTACCTTGTGTTGGAATCATATCACAAGCTATACTTTCTAAAAATAACTTGGCAGAGCTATAATCTGTTGTAATAGGCAACTGCACATAGCTTTGACCTGCAAATACGATGATTCCAATTCTATCATCATTCAGATTATTGATAAGTCTTCCAATTGATTGTTTAGCATTTTCAAGCCGGTTTGGCTGCAAATCCTGGGCCTTCATACTGTTTGAAACATCTAGCGCTACCATAATATCTATACCTTCGCGTTTCACCTCTTCCAGTTTAGTACCGAATTGTGGATTCGCAATTGCAATGATTAAAAATGCCATGGCTAAACACCAAAATATAAATCGCCAAACTATTTTTGCTTTTGAAAGTTGCGGCAAAACTATGTTTTGAAGTCCGGCTTCTGCCATTTTATTTAATGATTTTTTTCTCCATTTAAGGATAAAAAGAAAAATCAATAACATTATTGGTATCAATGCTAAGCCATATAAAAACAAACTATTTTCGAAACGAAATATCATATTAATATCCAGTAATGGTTTTAAAAACAGTATTCTTTAATAAAAACTCTATTATCAATAATACAAATGCAGCAATAGCAAGTGGGTGAAACAATTCGGCCTTTCTTGAATACTGTTTTTCTTCGATAATTGTTTTTTCCATTTTATCGATTTCGGCATAAATGGCTTTGAGTTTAGCATTATCTGTTGCTCTAAAATACTTTCCACCGGTTGCATTCGAAATTTTCTTCAACACAGGTTCATCGATATCCACTTTAACATAATCATAAGCATATTGACCATTAGGATAAATACCAACCGGAGAATAGGCCATTCCTTTTGTGCCAACACCAATGGTGTAAATTCTAATCCCGAAAGGACGTGCTAAGTCTGCCGCTAATTCTGGCGCAATTGAACCACTATTATTTACACCATCGGTAAGTAAAATAACCACTTTACTTTTGGCTTTACTATCTTTTAATCGGCTTACTGCTGTTGCAAGCCCCATACCAATGGCAGTTCCATCTTGAACCATACCTGTTTTCACCGATCCAAATAAATTTTTTAATACCGTATGATCGGTTGTTAATGGACATTGTGTAAAACTTTCACCACTAAAAATTACCAAGCCTATTCTATCATCAGGTCTATTTTCAATAAATTTAGTAGCTACAACTTTAGATGCCTCCAATCTATCGGGCTTAAAATCTTTAGCTAACATAGAAGCTGAAATATCAATAGCAAGTACAATATCAATACCCTCTGTTCTTACGTCTTGCCAACTATGCTTAGATTGTGGACGAGCCAATGCAATTATTAGTGCTGCTATTGATAGGCATCTTAACAAAAAGGGAATATGTTGTAAGTATGTTTTAATAGTTGGCTTAAATCCATTAAAAAGAGCAGGCGCGGCTATTACAAAAGCATTGGATCTGTAATAATTTTTAAAAATGTACCAGCCAATTAAAAGTGGCAATGACAACAACAACCACAAAAAATTAGGATTTGCAAAACTCATTTCACTCATGCCTTTTCTTCCTCCTCTTGATTTATTAATGCTGTTTGTTTAACAAAATCTATTGCATTTTCCCAACTTAATTCATTTTCATTGGGTAAGGGTTGTTCCTTAGCAAACTTAACCATATCGCTCAAAATTAAGATACTTGACAATTTGTTTTTAAGTTGCACTTCAGTAATGATAAATCGCAAACCTTTTAAAATTTCATCGCTTGTCATTTCCATTGCACCAATAGAAAATCTATTTTCAATATAGGTTCTAACAGTATCTGAAATTAGAATATGATATTCTTTAACTCTGCCTTGCTGCCACATTTTTTGCTCTCTTATTTCATTAAGCGCCTCAATGGCTATTTCATGTGCAGGTCTTTTTATCACAGCAATTTCCTCCACAACTTCAACCTTCTTTTTACGTTTTAAGAAATATATTAATATGATGATTGCAAATAATCCTATAAGCCCGATTAAAATTTCCTTCTGTATTTCATAAATACTCCATGTTGGATCAATAGGACCTTTAATTCCTTTTATAGCAAGCGTTGTATCCACAGGAATAGTTTGAACAGAAAATAGCAATGCCTCTGTTTCATATACTTTAGTGCTATCATTTTTGATTTGAAACTTAAAAGGTGGAATGGCAAAAAATCCGCTATCAAAAGCTGTAATAACCAAATCTCTTTGATAGGTAAATTGGGTACCGGCCAAGGCTGTATCAATTTTACCGACACTCACCAATTCTATTTTTTCAGCTATGGTGTCTTTAATTTCAGGAAAAATAATTTGTACACCTTTTGCTGCTGTGGCTTTAAGTGTAATATGTGCTTGTTTACCAATTTTAATCTGATTTGTATCCAATTTGGCTGACACCACTAATTCTTGTGAGAGGCCTTGATAAGATAGCAACAAAAAGAAAAATGAAGTATAAAAAGAAACTAAACTATTTATTTTATTTTGCATGAATACCATTTAAGCTCCCCTCCTTTTAAATAAATCAATCAAAGGTTTTACGTAGTTCTCATGAGTAGCGATTGAAGTGTGATCAACCCCATTTTTTCTGAATGTTGTAAATAAATTATCCTCTCTTTTGCGCGCCTCACTGATAAAATACTTTCTAAATTCTTCATTGCTAGAGTCAACCCAAACTGTTTTTCCTGTTTCACTATCAAGCAAATTGATTAATCCAACCTTTGGTAACTCCATTTCTCTTTCATCATAAAGTCTAATGGCAACTAAATCGTGTTTTCGACACGCAATTTTGAGTGCATCATTAAAATTATTATCAATAAAATCAGAAATTAAAAATGCTGTACAACGCTTTTTAATCATGTTATTAAAATAGCGTAATGCGTAGGCAATATCAGTTCCTTTATTACTTGGTTTAAATTCAATTAATTCTCTAATAATTCTTAAAACGTGTGTTCTACCCTTTTGAGGAGAAACAAATTTTTCTATTTTATCAGAAAAAAAGATGACCCCAATTTTATCGTTGTTTTGCATGGCTGAGAATGCCAAAACAGCGCATAATTCAGTTAATAAATCTTGTTTTAATTGCTTTTTTGTTCCAAAGTTTTCAGAGGCACTCACATCCACCAAAAGCATCACTGTCATTTCTCTTTCTTCTTCAAATACTTTTACAAAAGGATGACTAAAACGAGCAGTAACATTCCAATCGATTGTTCTAATGTCATCGCCAGGTTGATATTCTCTAACCTCGCTAAAAGCCATACCTCTTCCTTTGAATTTGCTATGATATTCTCCTGAAAATATTTGTGTAGAAAGTCCACGAGATTTTATCTCAATTTTTCTAACTTTCTTTATTAATTCGGAAGACTCCATTTTATTTGAATTGAATGATGTATAAATTTTTTACACTTGCACTAAGGCACTTCAACTACATTTAAAATTTCATTAATAATATTTTCTGAAGTAATATTTTCTGCTTCAGCTTCATAAGTAAGACCTATTCTGTGACGCATTACATCAGCACATATAGCTCTTACATCTTCTGGGATAACATAGCCTCTGCGCTTAATAAATGCATATGCTTTAGAAGCCATGGCCAGGTTAATACTTGCTCTAGGAGAAGCACCAAAACTAATCATTTGCGACAATTTACTTAATTTATAGTCGGCTGGAAAACGTGTTGCAAAAACAATATCAACAAT
Organism: Bacteroidia bacterium; assembly: GCA_044374175.1. Classification (GTDB taxonomy): domain Bacteria; phylum Bacteroidota; class Bacteroidia; order UBA4408; family UBA4408; genus CAIKXD01. The sequence continues at coordinate 17,789 of JBILPB010000048.1, forward strand.
ATATTGCTCAATTTTCTCATCCATATAAACATCTTTAACCACTTGACGGGCTCTTAGGATATCGGCAGGTTGTATAACTGTGTTGGGCTTAGGAAATACGGCAGCTACATTTTGTCTGATAATTTTCTTTTCATCTTCCTTTGTAGGATACCCAATCACTACTTTTAACATAAAACGGTCAACTTGCGCTTCTGGTAAAGGATACGTTCCTTCTTGTTCAACCGGGTTTTGCGTTGCTAATACTAAAAATGGCTCAGGCAATTTAAATGTTTGATCACCTATGGTAACTTGTCTCTCTTGCATTGCTTCCAGCAAAGCGCTTTGCACTTTTGCGGGAGCTCTGTTAATTTCATCGGCCAAAATAAAGTTTGAAAAAATTGGTCCCTGACGAACAGTAAATTCCTCCTTCTTTTGATTATAGATCATTGTTCCAACAACATCCGCAGGCAGTAAGTCGGGTGTAAACTGAATACGACTAAAATTTGCATGAATTGTTGAAGAAAGCGATTTAATAGCTAAAGTTTTCGCTAGCCCAGGAACCCCTTCCAATAAAATGTGCCCATTGGATAACAAACCAATCATTAAACGCTCCACCATGTATTTTTGCCCAACTATCACCTTATCCATTTCCAAATTAATTAAATCGATAAAGGCACTTTCTTTTTGAATTCTTTCATTCAATTCACGAATATCAACAGATGATGTTTCCATATAAAAATTTGATTTAATGCATTATTAAATTAACGATGACAAATTTAGTTGCGTGAATGTTTTAAAGGCCCCATCTCATGTTAATTATTGTTAAAGAAATTCTTATAAAAGCCTTTATTAATAAGGGATATGGAGGTTTTAACAGTTTAAAACTATGAGCGTTAAAAACTGCTCAAAACTATGTTTGAAGTATGAGTAAAATTAATTTTTTGACACCAATTGTCTCAAAAAGTAAATATCAATTCTACCATCTAATTAAGACCAAAAAACATTTTCATTTCAACAATTTATCAACTTTCACATTTTTAATTACATTTGCAAATATTTCGTTCTCTAATAAAACTAAATTATTCTAATATTTATTTATATTTGTAGAACCAATCAATAATTATTAAAAAATACACCTATGCTCAAAAAACAACTTTTTTCGATTGCCTTAATGCTTTTGTTTGCGGCTGCATCTTTTGCTCAAACTGCTCAAGTTCAAGTAATTCACAACTGTGCTGACACTGCAGCAGCTCAAGTGGATATTTATATCAATGGAAATTTAGCCTTAGACAATTTTGGCTTTAGAAAAGCTACCCCATTTCTAAGTCTACCTGCTGGTGTAAATATTTCCATTGGCGTTGCCCTTGCAAACAGTACAAGTGTTAACGATACGTTGGTATCATTCGATTTCAATTTAGTTGATGGAGAAAAATATATTATTGTTGCTTCTGGTATAGTAAGTACAACTGGCTATGCGCCATCACAACCATTTAGTTTAGCCGTTTTTGCAGCGGCTCAGTTATCTGCCGGAAATCCAGCTAACACAAATGTTTTAGTTTATCACGGTGCGACTGATGCGCCAATAGTAGACATCACTAGTGGTGGAAACACCTTAGTAAATAACATTTCATATGGTGGTTATAGCACTAATTATTTGCAATTGCCGACTGCCGATTATAATATTTCAGTAACTGATAGTTCAGGAACTACTACCGTGGCAACTTATGTTGCTCCGTTAAGTACATTAGGATTACAAGATAGCGCTTTAGTGGTTTT
>JBILPB010000243.1:0-3414 GCA_044374175.1 Bacteroidia bacterium
CTGCCTGCTTTGGTAATCGCCTAGTTTTTCCCACTCAATTTCTTGACCGCCATCATAGCCATCTGGACTATTCATGTTATCACCTTGATATAAAACTGTTCGAGCAAAATTGCCTCCATTATCTCCTAAATTCCGAAAGGTATGTAGCCATTCTTCTGTTCCATTTCCAACTTGATAAGCTTGGGTTCCGTTTGAAATTACATTGCTGTAATGCAGATATTTTAGAGTTGTAGGCCAAGTTAAATTTTGCCCAATAGCATAAAAGCTTGTACTATCATCACTGAATCGGAATTGCCTTTTGTGTTCGCCAACTTCTAAATAGCCATGCTCATTAGAAGGTACACATTCGAAATTTAATCCTATAATATCTGTATAAAAATTGCCGTTAATAAAGATTTTTATAGTGCCATACCAAAACCCAACTTCTGTTGGCGCAAATCGAACACGCCATTTAAACATGTTATCATTATTGGGTATTTTTTTAATCAAACCACCTGATGTAATAGTGCCATTTGTGGTAATAGAACCATATTCTTTTTCAAAATACTCGTAATAAAATCCATGCCTTTTTAAAGTAATAGAACCAGATTGATGCTTAAACTCTGCTTCAATACTTATTTTATTCGGATCATAAGGATTCAACCCCAAAAAATTACCTGCACTGTATAGATAACTAAAAACTTGATTTTCTATATCCTCAGGCATTTTAAAACCAATTTCAATTTTCTTATGTTTTCCTACCACTGCACTGCCTAAATTCATTATGAATGGCTCAATAGCTTGATTTCCTAAGGTAAAATGTGCAAAACCAGTTGATATATAATTCTTTGCTTGAAAGCCTTCTTTTAAATGAATTGATTTATTTGCTCTTATAGTTGTTTGTGCCAATTGCTGTAAAATTATAGGACCGTAAGCCCCAAATGGGCTGTCGACAATTTCAAAACAATTTGCTTTATATTTTTTATTCCCAATAAATTGAGAGTACTCAATTGATGGGTTGTTGAAAATTGTGGTGCAAGGGAATGGCGTTTGAGAAAATAAATTAACTGTTAAACCAACTATTAAAACAATTAAAACTAACTTTTTCATAACACTTATTTTTTAGTTAGTTTCTCAATCGACTTTTTCAATTTCAAGTTTTCAGCTTGTAATTGTTTTATTTGCTCATCTTGTTGAGTTAAATAGATGGTATTTTCTTCAACAATCTTAGTTAGGTTAATCAACATTTGGCTCATACTTGCACCACCAGCCACTTCTATCTCCTTTGCTGAGGGCATGCCAGGCAAATGTTGATGTTTTTGGTAAAAAGCTTTTACCTCGGCTAAGCTTTTTAGTTTGTAATCCTTGGCAAAAACATAATCAGGAAATGCACCATTGGAGGCCACTGCCTTAACCCAAAGGTCTTGAATAAAGCCAGTGCCATCGTTTTGTATTTTAAAAAGTTCTTGCCTTGTTGGCGTTTGCAGGTATGATTTAGCATTTTTAATTACTATAAAGCTAGCACTTGTATTACTTGGGTCTTCTTCGCTATTTACATATAAACGTAAGCCCCCTTTACTAATGATATTGCTTGTGCCAGCGGTTACTTCCAATTGAAGTTTATCCTGTGTTTGTGTATTTTCGAGAATAATTGAATTTGAAATACCATCTTTAATGTGCAAAGCAGCTTGAGGATTTGTGGTGGCTATGCCAAGCATACCCGAAATTAATGTGTTACCATTTACTTCTAATTTTTCGTTGGGTGTTGTAACGCCTATCCCAATCTTCCCACTAAATAATCCACTACCATCAACCTCCAATTTCTCATTAGGTGAAGAAACACCAATTCCAAGTTTGTTATTTGCAATTAAATTTCCAGATGAATTGTTTCCAATGAGTACATCATTACCACAAAAATAATTTATCTTTAAATTTAGGGCAGAATTGCTTCCAATATCGCTGGCAGATTCTATTATTCCGCCTTGCGCATCGTTGCCAATATAAGTTGTAGTTGTAGTTGACAAGGTTGGATGAGTAACGCGAAGAAAGCCTGTGAATGAATTGTATAAGTTAGGCAAATTTGACATACAACTTGGCAACGTTGGTTGAATATTTCCAATATTAAGAAGGTTAGAGAAGTCCTCAAATTTATAACCTCTTATACCTGCACCATCGTTATAACTTATTGCTCCTAGTGACCCAATTTTTATTTCACCGTTAACTTTCAAATCCCCAACTACCTCTAATTTTTCTGTTGGGCTGCTTGTTCCTACGCCAACATTTCCATTACCTCTTATTCTTAAAGCCTCTTGGCTATTTGTTTTAAAAACTAATGCACTAGTATCAGTACTTCCAATAAACTCTGTGGTATCAATATTACTATTTCCGAAACGGCTCCAATCTTTTGGGCTGGGCATTTTTAGCGTAACAACATCACTTGTTTTACAACCATGTGCATCAATTATACTTAAATTGTATTCTCCTCCATTTAAATTACTTAAATTAGCGGTGGTGCTGCTGTTTTCGTCTTCCCATAAATAAGTATAAGGTGCAGTGCCACCTGTTACTGTAGTTGTGATATTACCATTGTAACAATCAACACAACTTACTTGGTAACCATTATTGTATTGGCTAAGTGTAAATGCAAGTGCTAAGGGCTGAGGCGCATTAATGGTAACTCCTGTATCAATAACCGCTCTACCTTGCTCATAAATTCTTACTTCATTATAGCCTGCAGGTAAATCATTAGGCGATAAACTAAAGCTTCCATTGCTCCAAACTACACTAAAATTACCTAAACCACCACTCATATTTAAAGTAGCTGCACCATCTTCGCTTCTATCACATTGTGTATTTTGCACATTGTTAAAACTCAATTGTATGGGCGTTGGCGCTGTTAAGGTAACATTGCCATTGGTGCTGCATTGATTAGCATCTGTAATGCTAAAGCTATAATTTCCTGCTGTTAAACCATTTCTTGTGACTAAGTTATCGCCATTGCTCCATAAATAGGTGTAAGGTGGTGTGCCTCCTGCACCACTCAGTTGAATGCTTCCACTATTGCCATTATGTGTATGTATGTTATAACCATAATAATCGCTTAAAGTACTTTGGTAATTCAGGGCATTGGGTTGTCTTAATTCAAAGGTATCGCTATGGGAAACATTGATAGAATCTGTCATTGTAACGATATAAATTCCTGCTGGCTTATTATTGATTTGTGCGCTTGTTTCGCCCGAACTCCATAAAAAAGTATAAGGTGCTGTTCCAAAACTTGGTTGTGCTTGAATACTGCCTGTACTTTGTCCATAACACTTAATATGATAACCACCTATATAGGTAGCACTGGTAAAAGTATTGATAGGATTTTGAGCCCTTGTGTTTTTAGCGCTACAACATAACAGCATTAAAATAAAAATTATGTTAAAAAATGAG
>JBILPB010000002.1:0-64115 GCA_044374175.1 Bacteroidia bacterium
CATTGATCGTAGCGGTTGTAGCTCCATTACTCCAGGTTCCACCATTGTTATTACCCGATAAGGTAACCGTATTTCCGGCACAAAAAGTAGTTGCACCACTGGCTGAAATTGTTGATGCAGTTGGGGCTGCATTAACAATTACATTGATGGTGTTTGAATTAATACTTCCACAACTATTGGTATTTGTTACAAAATAATTACCTGCTGTTGTTACATTAATTGTTGAAGTTGTAGCTCCATTACTCCAGGTTCCACCATTGTTATTTCCTGATAAAGTAACAGTAGAACCTGTGCAAATAGTTGTTGCACCATTGGCAGAAATTACTGAAGGCGTTGGTAATGGATTTACAGTAACCGCAATTGAATTTGAGTTTATTGTTCCGCAATTGTTTGAGTTTGTTACAAAGTAATTTCCACTTGCATTTACATTGATCGTAGCGGTTGTAGCTCCATTACTCCAGGTTCCACCATTGTTATTACCCGATAAGGTAACCGTATTTCCGGCACAAAAAGTAGTTGCACCACTGGCTGAAATTGTTGATGCAGTTGGGGCAGCATTAACAATTACATTGATAGTATTTGAATTAATACTTCCACAACCATTAGCATTAGTAACAAAATAATTACCGGCACTAGTTACATTTATTGAAGAAGTTGTTGCCCCGTTACTCCATGTTCCTCCATTGTTATTTCCTGATAAAGTAACTGTTGATCCGGTACAAATTGTTGTTGGTCCATTAGCTGTAATTGTTGCTGCTGTGGGCAAAGGATTAACTGTAACTGTTATTGTGTTTGAATTAATAGTGCCGCAATTGTTTGCGTTGGTAACAAAATAATTTCCACTTGCATTTACATTGATGGTAGCTGTTGTAGCGCCATTACTCCAAGTTCCGCCATTGTTATTTCCCGATAAGGTAACCATGTTTCCTGCGCAAAAAGTTGTAGCACCGCCCGCTGAAATAGTGGATGCAGTAGGAGCAGGGTTAGCAGTAACATTAATTGTATTTGAATTGATAGAACCACAAGAATTACTATTGGTAACAAAATAACTTCCAGTTGTTGTAGCTGTTATTGTTGAAGTTGTAGCGCCATTGCTCCATGTACCACCATTGTTATTTCCGCTAAGCACCGCAAAGCCTCCAGCGCAAAATGTTGTTGGGCCCCCAGCAGTAATCGTAGCAGCTACCGGTAACGGATTAACAGTAATAGTGATACTGTTTGAAGTTGCCGTTGGTATTGTGGCACAGGCACTATTGCTGGTAAGTACACATTTGAAAATATCATTATTTACTGCTGTGCTCGTAAGGTAAGTAACACTTGTTGCACCAGAAATAGGATTGTTATTTTTGTACCATTGATAAGCAGGAATAGATCCACCATTCACTGGTGTTGCAGTAAATGTAATGGCAGTTCCAGCGCATATGGTTGTGTTGGTAGCACTAATTGAAACGCTAGGTGTACTTGATGTATTAACGGTAATTGTAATGCTATTGCTTGTAATGTTATTTGTAGAAACACATCCAGCACTGCTTGTAAATATACAAGTTATAACATCATTATTTGCCAATGCATTGTTACTGTATGTTGATGAATTTGTGCCAACGGTATTTCCATTTCTCTTCCAAACATAAGTTGGAGCGCTTCCTCCATTGGTGGCATTGGCCGTAAATGTAATGTTAGTGCCACTACAAATTACAGTAGCACTGGCCGTAATATTAATTGTTGGTGTAACGGATGGACTTACGGTAACAATAATTGAATTACTTGTACTTGGGTCAATAGCACAATTTTGGCTACTGGTCATAATACATTTGATGGTATCATTATTAGCTAACGTTGAGGTGGTATAAGTAGCGCCAGTAGCCACATTCACTCCATTTTTTTTCCACTGATAAATTGGGGTTGTACCTTGATTTACAGCGCTTGTAGTGAATGTAACAGAAGTGCCAGCACAAAAACTTGTAGATGACGCATTGATGGAAACACTGGCAGGACAATAATTTGCGCAAAGTGATGTATGTGCCCCAAGATGCGAGGCATCATCAATAGGGTATACATCCCACTCTGTGTTTGCCACAAACGTTCCATTTAAATTGCTCCCTTTTGAAACGGTATTTTTACGTACAAGTGTTTTATCCAATGTAGATACCCCACCACTTGACCATTCTGTTCCTGGGTCTTCACCAATTTTACCAACAATATCAATCAGTTGCCCACCTTTTAATAAACCTATAGCATCATCACCATTAAAATTAAAACCAAATGTTTGATCCGCATTGTTTAAGATGCCTGCTACCGCAGATGGATGAGTAACCACATAAGTACTATTGGCCGCAAGTATTCCAGTTAATGTGGCTGACTGTGAGGGTGATGTACTTCCATTAGAATAAACTCCGATGCTGTATGTTGCTAGGTCAATATCAGCTGTTGTTGGATTGTAAATTTCAATAGCTTTATTGCTTGCAGAACCTTCGATATATTCAGAAATAAATAAATCGCCACATGTAGTCAAAGATGTTGGGGGTGGAGTTGGTGCTTTGCGATAAAGGGCCACGCTATGCGATTCTTTACAAACACTATATAAATCCATAATGCCATCACCGTCAATATCACCACCTTCAATTGATTCGGGATAGGGCACATTGGTGGCTAATGTTTTTTTAGTGAATGATTGACTGCCATTGTTTTCATACCAACTTACTTTATCATCTGTTGCTGAGGTTGATGCTACATCAATATCTCCATCTCCATCCATATCGCCTGCAAATACATGTGTTGCACCTTGTGCGTTGTAATCAATAACATGTGGGGTGTGATTCGGATTTTCGTACCAAATAATATCATAGTCATTAAATCCTGAAGATAAAATATCAAGATCACCATCATTATCTATATCAATGGAGTAAACAGAACTTGCACCTTGTGAATTACTATTAACCTGAATGTTATAGCCGTTGTGGACATCATGTAGTATAACTTTTTGAGAGCCACCGGTGCCCGAATAGGCTGCCACAACATCCATAAAATTATCCTGGTTATAATCCATTGCAAAAATCCCATTTGGAAAGGCATAATTACCATTTACTAAATGCTCAGTAAACACTTCACTACCATTGTTTTCGTACCAATAAACAGCCGAAAGAGAATATGTTTCAACAGTTACTGACACTACATCCATATCACCATCAAAATCATAATCAACAGCAAAAACACCCTTTGGATCAACTATACTAAACACTATTCTATATACAAAATTTCCACCACCTTGATTTTCGAGCCAAACAATTTTATTTCCAACACCTTCGGTGTATAGCACATCCATATCGCCATCACCATCCATATCAGCAGCTCTCATTTCTTCGCCACCAAATGAATTATTGGTTGAAAATACTTTGATGGTGGTAAACTGGTCATTACCATCATTTCTGTAAAAGTAAACATTGAAATAGCCCACGGCCATTAAATCTACATCACCATCATTGTCAAAATCGCCATGGCAGGCCGATTTAGCGGTGTACATATAATAGTTTAATGCTTTTTTTGTAAAAGTTAATCCAGCATTGTTGGTGCAAAATTTCACTTCTTGGTTAGAAACGCCAATTACTTCTTTAAAACCATCACCTGTAAAGTCAGCAGCACCAACAGCTACCGGACTATTGATGAAGTTATCAATATACCCCATCCCAGTGTATGTTGCATTGCCATTATTTTTTTGCCAAGTAATGTAATCATCGGCATAATTGGTAAAAATTAAATCTTTAAAATTATCATTATTCAAATCTGCCACTAAGAAATCGCGTGTGTATACAGGGCTATATTGATTTGGAGTTAACACACCGGCTGCGTTTAAAATCCAACCTAAACCTCCATCACCAGCAAAGGTAATATCAATATCGCCATCATTATCAAAGTCAACCAATCTTAACGATCTAGGACCATCTAAAGGATGCAAAAATTGTTGAACGAACGTTTGACTTCCGTTATTGCGCAATAGAATGATACTGTCACAAAGGATTCCAGAAGTAACAATATCTTTATCGCCATCAGTATCTACATCAAACACTCTAATAGAGGCTGCACCATCAAAATTACCTCTAATCACATTTTTAGTAAATACTTGACTTCCGTTATTTTGTAGCCAAAATACTTCATCACTATTATATCCTGTTGCAACCACATCTTGGTCGCCATCATTGTCAAAATCAATTACATCTAAACCAGCACAACTGCCTGCAGCAGCAGTTAAGGTTGTCATTGCAAAATTTTCGTTGCCATCATTCTCTAACCAAATTATTTGATTTGTAGTGAATGACGAAGCTACAATATCTTTATCGCCATCCCCATCCAAATCAACTACTTTAAAGGCATGTGTTTCATCAAAATCTTGAGTTATGGTATGGCTCGTAAAAACGCCACTGCCATTATTTTCTTGCCATTGTAAATTACTGATCCCACCAGTTAAAAAATCTTGGTCACCATCATCATCTAAATCGGCAATTTCCAAGGTTAGCGTGGTATAGGAGAGCAAATGTGTTTGATGGGTTTGTGCTGTTGCAAGCAGAGAAACCAGCAGAAAACAAAGGCAATTAAAGTAAAAATATTTCATATTTTGAGCGAAATTAGAATGATATCATAAGCGAGCAAATGTAAAGCTTAATCTTTAATTATCGATTTTGCTACTAAGTTTTTAGCACATTGGATGGATTGTTAAATGTTAAATAACGAGGCATCATATACTTTTATTTATTTATCGCTTTGCAGCATTTAAAGGCAGGGTGTTTTCATTATACTAGGTAAATGATTTCGGGAACAATGTTCAAGTGCCAGATCTATTTCTAATTCTAGTACCTATAATCATTATATTATTGTTGGTGAAATAACAAGTACTTAAGATTTTGCCCCTTCTTGTAATTACAATTTTATTTGCTGAATTATATGAATACGGGCTTAAGTTAAAGTACTTTCAACTGCCGATTTTATATTTAATTAGAAAATATTTTTAATTAAGTATAAAAGTATTTAAATACTTAATATATTTGTACTATGATTTTTACTAAAACTTGTCAGGCGGCATTAAAGTCAATCGCATTTTTGGCTTCTGAAAATAATGTTGAAGAGAAATATTCAGCAAAAGAACTATCAATGGCAGTTGAAGAAAACGACCATACACTCGGGAAAGTTCTACAATTGTTGGTTAAGCATGGAATCATTAGCAGTTTGAAAGGTCCAAAAGGGGGCTTTTACATTGAAGGCAAACAATTGCAAATTCCGGTAATAGAAATTGTGGAAGCCATTGATGGCAAATTCGTATTTAATCAATGTGCCATGGGTTTTAGTAAATGCTCTGAGAAAAAACCTTGTGCCTTTCATAAAGAGTTTAAAAAGTCGAGAAAAATAATTGAAAATTTACTTTTAGAGAACAATGTTTTGGATTTAGGAAAGGCCGATAATTCATTTAAACAAATATTAAAATAACACATCATGCCAATAGAAATTAATGTATTAGTAGCTTGGGGTGCAATAACTAAGAAGTATAAAAAGGGTGAGTATATTTTTTTTGAAGGCGATGCACCAAACAATTATTTTCAAGTGATACAAGGAACAATTAAAATGTTTAATACAAATATTGACGGAAAAGAGTTTACACAAGCTGAATTTAAGGAAGGGAGTAGCTTTGGAGAACCTCCTTTATTTATAGAAGAAACTTATCCTTGTTCTACCGTTGCCAGCGAAGACTCGGTGGTTATTAAAATTAATAAACAAAAGTATTTCGAAATTTTAAATGATTATCCTCCAATGCAACTCGATTTAATTAAGGTTTTTGCACGCAGGTTATATAATAAGGCATGCACTGCCAGAGAAGTTATTAATAATAATCCCGAAACACGTATTTTATGTTTTCTAAATACGTTTAAGAAAAAGTTAGAAGTCACAAGCAAACCAATAGAAATTCCATTTACAAGACAGGAAATAGCTAATTTCACAGGTCTAAGGGTTGAAACAGTGATAAGAACCTTGGCGAAAATGAAAATAAAAAATAAAGTGAAAATTATTGAAAGAAAATTGATCTATTAAGATGATTTTTAAGTTCAAATTTTGGATTCATGTAGCTATAATTAATCTTTTGATAGTTGCTTTTTTGGGGGTTGTAATGCGCTATAAAATTGGCTTTGAATTTCCCTACTTGAATCAAAAGAATTTACAACATGCACATTCTCATTTTGCTTTTGGTGGCTGGATATCGATGATGATTATGGTATTGATGCTTTATAGTGTTAAGGAAAAATTGTCGCAAGTCCAATTAAGGCAAATGAAGCCAATACTGTATGCTAATTTGATAACAGCATATGGTATGCTTTTATCCTTTGCATGGCAAGGATATGCTTTTTTTTCGATTGCTTATTCATCACTATCAATCATAATTTCATTTTGGTTTAGTTATCAATTTTATGTTACTCTTAAATCTAGTGTTAATTTTCCAGGATTAAAGTGGATGTATGTGGCCTTGTTTTTTAACCTTCTTTCTTCATTTGGGACCTTAGCTTTAAGTTACATGATGGCCACCAGACAATTAGAGCAACATGCTTATTTAGTTTCGGTATATTGGTATTTGCACTTTCAATACAATGGTTGGTTTTTCTTTGCTTGCGTGGGCTTATTTGTAAATTTTCTTTATTCAAAAGGGGTTGAGCTATCCAAAGAAAGCATAATATTTAAATTGTTTGCATTGTCTTGTGTTCCTGCCTATGGTTTATCAGTCCTTTGGTTGAACCTGCCATTATGGATTTATTTGATTGTTGTTATTGCTGCTGTTGGTCAATTTTTAGGCTTATTTATCTTTCTAAAACAAATTATAGTATCAAGGTTCTGGGAAAAATTTAATTTGTCTTTTATAGCTAAATTTTTATTAATTTTTGTAGGTACAGCACTTGCATGTAAAGTTACGCTTCAAGTAGGTTCAACTGTTCCCATAATAAGCAAATTTGCTTTTGGATTTAGACCAATTGTAATTGCATACTTGCACTTAGTATTGCTTGCATTTACTAGTGTTTTTTTAATTGTTTATGCCTACATGAATAATTTGATTGTTGAAACAAAACTGGCTCAATTTGGCGTTATTATTTTCGTACTTGGAGTTTTGTTGAATGAAATCATTTTAGGTATTCAGGGTATTTTCTCGATAAGTTATACCATGGTTCCTTTTGCTAACGAAATATTATTTATCATGGCATTGATGATGTTTGTGGGGCTAGTTTTATTAAATGTTTCCTTAGTAAAACAAAAGAATTAAGCTTAATTTAATCATTATGATTTGAATCATAAATCAATTGTATTTAATCAATGACCTTTGTAGATATAATTTACAAAATCATGAAAAATAAAGCATTCTTATTTACATTAGTTGTGGGCTTTGTCCTTTCTTCTTGCAGTAATAACGAAACAACTCCAGCAGTTAATGAAGCTGCCTCCTCAGAGGTTGGACCTGGTCAAAGTGCTGTTGTTGATGAAACATCGAGTCCAAATATTGTTCAAGTTGCAGTTGGAAGTAAAGATCACACAACATTGGTTACAGCTGTAAAAGCGGCAGAACTTGTTGATGCCTTAAGCAACGCTGGGCCATTTACCGTTTTTGCACCCACCAATGCTGCTTTCGAAAAGCTTCCTCCGGGAACTGTTGAAGGTTTGTTAGCGCCAGAAAAAAAGGAAGATTTGGCTAATATTTTAGGTTATCACACCTATGTGGGAAGTCTTAAAACAGAGTATATGAATGACGGTCAAGAGTTTGATATGGTTTTTGGCGGTAAGGTAAAAATAACCAAAAAAGAGGGTAAAACTTTTGTAAATGGTTCAGAAATTCTCGCCTCAATTCCAACCTCAAATGGTATTATTCATGTTATAGGAGATGTACTTTTGCCTAAGTAATTAGAGCTAAGCATAATTTAAAAAAAGGCAACTCAAACGAGTTGCTTTTTTTATGAAAGCTTTTCAAATAAGGCAGTAAAATGCCTTAAAAATTGAGGCTCATAGGTTATTTTGTATCCATGTTTTTGATTTTGTATTTCTAAAATTTCATCAAAAACTTCTAATACATAATCAATATGACTTTGTGTATAAACTCTTCGAGGAATAGCAAGACGTACTAATTCATTTTGAGCTGGAATTAATTGTTCATTTTCATCATACTTACCAAACATTACACTCCCAACTTCCACGCATCTTACGCCACCTTTAATATATAAATCACACACTAAGGCTTGCCCTGGGTATTCATTTACTGGAATATTAGGGTATAATTTTTTAGCATCAATATACACTGCATGACCGCCAATAGGCCATACTACAGGGATGCCTTTTTCTTTCAATTTTTCCCCTAAATAAGTGGTGCTTTTAATTCTGTAATGTAAATAATCTTTATCAAAAACCTCTTCAAGCCCTACGGCTAATGCTGCCATATCTCTGCCAGCCATTCCACCATAAGTTGTAAATCCTTCGGAAATGATGAGTAAATTTTTGCATTTAACGCTTAAGGTTTCATCCTTTAAAGTTAGTAATCCACCAATATTTACCAGTCCATCTTTTTTGGAACTCATAATAAAAGCATCGCCAAGGGCAAGCATTTCTTGCGCTATTTCATAGTAGCTTTTATTTTGGTATTCAATTTCTCGGTGTTTGATAAAGTAACTATTTTCTGCTATTCGGCATCCATCAATAACCAGTAGCAAATTGTATTTATTGCAAATGTTTCTTAACGCTTTTACATTAGCCATGCTCACAGGTTGGCCTCCAGAAGAGTTATTGGTAACAGTGATGATAATGGCAGCAATGTTTTCTTGGCCATGTTTTTGAATAAGCTGTTCGGTTTTGTCGAGATCAATATTTCCTTTAAATGGTAAATATTTTTCCAAATCTTTTGCTTCATTAGGCATTACATCAATTGCTGTAGCTCCTGTAAATTCTATGTTAGCGCGTGTGGTATCAAAATGTGTATTGCTAATAAAAATTTTGCCTTTTCCACCTAAAATGCCATACAATATTCTTTCTGCGGCTCTTCCTTGATGTGTTGGTAAGATAAAAGGCATACCGGTTAATTTTTTAACAACCTTTTCTAAGGCTTCCCAACTTCTGGCTCCAGCATAACTTTCATCTCCAGTCATTATAGCAGCCCATTGATTATCACTCATAGCGCCTGTGCCACTATCGGTGAGTAAATCAATAAACACATCATTGGATGATAATAAAAATGGGTTGTAGCCAGCTTTTTTTAAAGCTATTGCTCTATACGATTCGGTTGTAATTTTTAGAGGTTCAACCATTTTTATTTTAAATGGTTCGCAAAGTGTTTTTTGTTTTTTATCTAACATAATTAATTAGTAAATTATTTTTAATTGCATTACAGTTGCAATGCTAGTTGCTCTTTGTTTTGATTGTTCTGCTTTTTCACCTTCAAATAATTCATCAACAGTTGTTTTAAATAGCATTAACCAGTGATCAAAATGCACCTTACTCATTGGACTTTTTTTGTGCAAATTTTGATGTTGTTGCATTGGATTGCCTTCATAAGTGCCAGTATTGAAAATAACATTTTCCCAAAAGTCATACATTTTTGGGAGATGTTTTTCCCAGTTTACATGAATTACGTCATTAAAAAAATAGCCAATGGTTGTATCTACTTTAACTTTTTCATAAAAGGTATTGATAAGCATTTCAATATCTTGTCTATTTTTGATATCTGTTTTCATGGTCATTAGTTTAGCCTTGAGTTAATAGGCACAATGCATCTTCTGTGCATTCAACCTCGTGTATAATTCCAATGGGAATGTCTGTTTCATCAAACTGCAATAGTGTTTTATTTATATCGCCTTGCTTATAAATTACTACTCCACTTAATACGGTAAGTTTTGCCGCTAAGCTAGTTTTGTGTGCTTTTAAATGCATGCCTTTTTTAAACCCAATAGCCAGTACTTTAAAATGATCTCCTTTGTGTATGGCTTTTGCAACAGGGTTTTCAGCTGTTTGTAATTGATGTATTATTTCTTTGATGATCATAAGTCCTTATTTTTAAATTTTTTAAGTGAGATAGAAAATGGAATAATTATCCAAAGAAGGAGTAGTAAAAAAGTAATTAATAAACCTAAATGAGTGCCAAAAAAATCTTTGAAAATAGCTCCAGTATATCCCAGCATGGCTGAAACATCTAATTGAAGTAACATTAATATTCTTGACAAATCAATGGGACTAAGAGCAGTAATAATCACCATCATTTTTTCGATAGGATAATCACTAAATTGAAATAGTAAAAACAAAACTAAACCATCAAAAAGCAATGCAAAATACAACCACAATAAAATGGATGCACCAATTCCTTTGGCTTTATCACGGCTTAAAATGGAACTTAAAAATGCCAGAGACACAAATATTATCGTAATAAATATACCTACCACAATCATGATGAAGGCTTTTGAAAAATCTGCAAAAACAAGTATTGGAATTCCTGCTCCCAATATAAATGCAAAAGATAAACTAATAGCAAGCCCTGCAAATAAGCTATACCAGATTTTACTTCTTTTGATAGGTTGGCTAACCAACAATTCAATAAATTCACTGCTATTATAAATATAGATAGTAGAAAACAATATTGAAACAAGTGGAACTGTCAGTAAAATGATATTTAATAAAGTTAGCAATCCTTTGGCAGCATTATCTTCTAAGCTAAAGGAACTCCATGAAAATAGTGCAATTAGAATTGTGTAAAAAATTACAATTTTGTTCTTTATGATATCTAAAATAACATATTTTAAAATCTTGTTCATACCGTTTTTTGTTTTAAGATATGAATAATGGCCTGAGAGATTTTGTCAACATGAGTCTCTTGCTTTAAGGCTTCAACACTTTTGTGAAAAACAAGCGCACCTTCCTGCATAAATATGATTTCACTCACCATATCGTCTAGTTCACTTAATAAATGCGATGTAATCAATATCAATTTACCTTTACTACGTTCTTTAATTATTTTCTCCTTAAGAATTTCAGATGCCAATGGATCTAGGCCTGCAGTGGGTTCATCAAGTATCAATACATCGGGATTAAATAAAAAAGCAAGTGTAGCACTTACTTTTTGAGTAGTGCCGCCACTCAGTGTATTCATATTTTTGTGAAGTAATTTTTCAATCTCGAATTGCTCATACAAATCCATGTCTAAGGTTTCATTAGAATTGCGAATGGCTTTTACCATATTCATAATTTGCCCGATCGACATGTTTTCGGGATACCTTCCTATTTGTGGCATGTAGCCAATTTTGCTACGGTAAGCAATATCCTTAAATATGGATTTTTGCTGAAAAAATATTTCTCCTTTATTGGGTAAAACCATGCCTAAAATACACTTAATTAATGTTGTTTTACCACAGCCATTTGGGCCAATTAGGGCAATACACTCGCCATTTAATAAATGCAAATTAATATCATTTAGAACGCTGAGCTTTCCGAATTTTTTCTCTATTTCTTTGATTTCAATCATAATTTGATAGCATGCATTAATGGTTGCTTATCAATAAAATTATCGGGCGTTAAACTCGGTAAAACTTTTTCTGATTTATCGAGTAAGGTTACCATAAAACTTCTGTAGAGTAACATGGCTGGTGGGTTTCCTTCAACAATTACAGCGTATAAACTTAATGGATGATAGGGTATATCACCAATTTTATTTTTATCTAAATCATAACCTTCATATTTATCCCAATAGTTTTCTCTAAATTCATTCAGCGTTAGGGTTCCATTGGTACTTACATCAAAAGTATTTCCCAAAAAATTATTGTGTTCAATTATGTTTTCCATACAGTTGGCTTGAATTTTCATGCCCCAACCATTGGCTGCAAAAATATTTTTCTCTATTTTAATTCTATTGGTTCCATCCATAAAGATAGCAGAAGTGTTATTGCTAAAATGATTACCAGCCATGTAACAATCAGAAATTTCTTTTAATAGCATGCCATAGGCTGCATCTCCCCAATTCTCACGAAAAGTGTTATTCATCATGGTAATATGATTTGAAAACATTACAGCAACACCAGCCCCGTTATTGGTGAAACAATTTGTAAAATAGGCATCATAATTAGAAAACATAAAGTGCAAACCATATCTAATATTATCGAATGATATATTCCGCCATATAACAGAGTTGGTCACAAATTCAAAATAAATACCATCTCTATTGCCTGATATTTTATTGCCAATAACTTGTATACTATCACTTTTCCAGCAGTGTACACCATTCCCTATTTCCTGTTCTTGTTTGCCAAATGAAATTACCGTGTTGTTTTTAACAATGCATTTCGAACAATATTGTAAATAGATACCAAAAAAGTTGTCATACAATAAGTTTTCTTCAATAGTAACATTGCGGCTTTCATATATTTTTATTCCTCCAGGATCATCAAGTGAAGCATAACTAGAATGTTGAATTTTAAAACCTTTAATAACTACATGACTCGCTTTAATGGAGATTACCTCATACTTTTTATCCCCATCAATTACAGGCAAGTTTTCGCCTAAAAAGCAAATAGATTTATTGATAAAGATATTGCCTTCTTTATACAAACCTTTAGTTACAATTACTGTATCGCCATTATTTACATTCAGCAATGCAGATTTAATGGATGTATAATTACCTTGTTTTCCTACATAAATAGTTTTGGCCTGTATTGTTGGCACAAATAAAATTGAAAGGAAGATAAGATAATATTTGCTCATCATTAGTTATTCGTTAATCTCATTCCATGTTTGCACCAAGGCATTTTGTTTTTTTGCAAAATCAATGGCTTTATCTTGATTTAAAAAAGCAGCAAAGTTACCACCCATTGGGCTTCTCAGATTTTCATTTTGTACATAAAAAGCTTTGCTGGCATCAATCAATTGGTTCTTTTCAATATAGGCATTTACATAATACGATTGATAGATAACAGCTGTTTTTTCTTTTTTATAATTGAGCAGGCATTTTAGATCATCAAATTTATAGCAACGCCCTTTCTGAGTAATCAATTCACCGCCAAATCGGCCATCGGAAATTGTCATAGCGCAATAATCACACTTGTCAACATTAAATTTGATGGGTTGAGAAGATGAATTATTGCATGAAGCCATTGAAAAACTTAGTATCATCATACCAATTTTAACAGCCTTATTTTTCTTTGCTAAAAGTTGCTTTAACAAATTAGTTTCTATTAAAACAGCAATAAGCATAAGCAATCCAGCTGCCACAAAAAGCCATCCCCCAATATCGGGTATTGAATAGGCACCAAAGTTGAGTAATTGTTTAAACCCAATCAATGGAGGCTGATACGACATACCTGGCACTATAATAGCTGCACTTGGGTCGAGATTGTGGCCATAGTTGTATTCCCAGCGCCAAAAATCAATCATGGCAATTACGCCAAAACCAACAAAGGCCCAAAACGAAAAATATAATAGTTTTTTGCGTGCAACAAATAGGGTTATTAAAAATAGTACTGCAAAACAAGCTATGATATAAGGTAGTATAGTGAATTCAATAAAGTTTTCGGCATGTAATGTTTGCATTCCAATATAATGATTTAAGCCATTAATAATATCCACCTGACCACCAAGTTTATTGGCATGAATTTGCATCATTAATCCCTCTGGATACTGCGGTGCATCTAGCTCAATACGCCATAGCGGAACAAATATTGAAGTAACTAAAGCAATCGTACTGAGTACAAGTAACACCTTAGATTTAATTGAAATGCTGGTTATCATGATTTTTAATTATTAGGTAAAAAAAAGGAGCAGTTGGTAGTAACACCTTGCTGCTCCTTCCAATAATCAATTTATTTTTTATTTATTTTCTGCGATAGGCTTATTTAAACTAAAGCTGATAGGAACATTGCTACCTGCAGGAGATACGCGAACATATCCTTGCATTTCCTGATGTAAAGCGCTACAAAAATCAGTGCAATACATTGGGAAAATACCAGTACGATCTGGCGTCCATTTTAAGGTACAAGTTTCTCCTGGCATAATCAGCAATTCGGCATTATTAGCACCTTTGATGGCAAATCCATGCGGTACATCCCAATCTTGCTCAAGATTCGTAACATGGAAATAAACTTCATCGCCCATTTTAACACCTTCAATGTTATCTGGCGCAAAGTGTGAGCGAATAGAAGTCATATATACATGAATTTTATTACCTTGACGAACAACCTTCGATTCCGCTTCTCCATTTGTTTTATAGGGATGTTTATTTTCTGCTATTTTGTAAATTTTTAATTGACCATTATTTCTTATCAATTCAGCAGGCGCAGCTTGTGCATAATGCGGTTCACCAATAGTTGGGAAATCAAGTATCATTTGCATTTTATCACCACTGATATCAAAAATTTGAGCGCTCTGTGTAAGCTCTGGACCAGTAGGTAAATACCTATCTTTTGTAATTTTATTATATGCAATTAAATATTTACCCCAAGGCTTCACTGTGTTTCCACCTGGTATACAAAGGTGACCAACAGAATAATAAGTTGGCGCTCTGTCTAACACTTTTAAATCTTTGATATTCCATTTTACAATTTCTGATGAAACAAAGAATGAAGTATAAGCGTTTCCATTAGCATCAAACTCGGTATGCAGCGGCCCTAATCCTGGCTTTTTAACTTCGCCATAAAGTGCGGCTTCGTATTTAATTACAGGAATACCTTCATAGTCTCCATCATAAGATTTATCGGCAATTGCTTTTTGGATTTTATCATAACTAAATACAGGTATCAAAGCAGCCAATTTTCCACTACCAACAATGTACTCGCCTGTTGGATCAACATCGCAACCATGCGGTGATTTTGGACAAGGAATAAAATAGCAGATATCTTTAAATTCAGCAATATCTAAAACCAATACTTCTTTCTCTATGGTTGAAGTAGCAGTTTGTGTGCTCTCATTAAATACATTATGAGCATATTTTACAGTCGTTTTTTTCCCTTGTCCAGCCTTAACATATTCTTCAGCTTTTTTCCAATTCACTGCCATAATAAAATCTTTATCACGTTGTGATGCATTCACTTCTAACAAGGTACTTGCTTGCTCCGTATTATAACACGAAAAGAAAAACCAGCCGTGGGATTTACCTTTACCAGCGCGGGCCAAGTCAAAGTTTACACCTGGTGTTCTTAATTGAAATGCAATTTTCATTTCGCCAGTTTCAGGCGCAATACTTACAAAACTGATATGACCTTTAAAGTTTTGCTTATACGTATTTATGGCAACATCACCATTGTCGCTATCGCCTGGTACACTAAATCTTGTACCAGCAACAATATATTCTGAATTTTCTGTGCCAAACGGAGAACTATGATTGCCACCACTGTTTGGCAATTCAAGTATTTCGGCAGTGCGAAAAGTTTTTAAATCTATACGGGCTAAGCGAGGCGTATTATTGGCATTAGCAAAGGCCCATTTGCCATTTTGTTCGCCTTTTGTTTGAGAAAGTTCAATATGATGTAAATCGTCCCAAGGCACAAATCCATGTGAAGTGTTTAACATAGGTTTAGTTTCTTCATTGTATCCCCATCCTTTTTCCGGATCAACTGAAAAAACAGGAATGTATCTGAACAATCTACCGCTAGGCAAACCGTAAACGCTCATTTGACCACTAAAGCCACCTGAAACAAAATTATAAAATTCATCATATTTACCTGGAGCTACATAAGCTTTTGCAGCAGCATTGCCACTAACTGCATTGCTGGTGTTTTTAGGTTTACATGAATACATGCTGGAGGCTAAGCCAACAGCTGCAATTAAAGTGAGATTTGAAATTTTCATGATTATTATTATTTATTTTGAACTATCATTTTTGCGCATAAATTCTACTATTTGCCTAGCATCTTCATCGGCCAAACTTTGATTTGGCATACGTACTAAACACAATTCTAATTGTGCTTGAACTTCTGGGTCTTTGTCAATCATGGGGTCTGGATTGGTGATGAAATTCATAATCCAATGTGCCGTTTTTCTAGTGGTTACGCCCTTCCATCCTGGACCTACTAATTTTTCATCCGTTAGTTTATGACAAGAAGTGCATTTAGTTCCGGAAATTGCCTCACCTTTTGCTGCCATAGCCTCGTCCAAAGGGCCTAATTTTACATTACTCTCATCAAATTTGCCTTCACCTCTTTTAGGATCATAGTCTGGTACATTACTTTCTGGTCCAGTAGCTGTTGGTGATTGAGAATTCTCTTCTTGTTTTTTTGTTTCGCCACCGCAGCTTAAAATCAGTGCCGAAATTAATACTGCTGTTAATAATGCTAATTTTTTCATAGGTATAATTTTGACACAAAACTACATCCTAAAATTCCTTAGACTTATGACTCAAATCATAACAAATTAATGATTCTTATCATGGATTCTTGCGTAAAATATTGGTGTGAAAGTTGAAGAATCAACTTGTGTATATACAAAAATGCCTAAGACATATATATAAGAGCACTAAACAGAGTTTTTTGAAAGGTTTATTTAGCCCGCATAAGCACTGCAACACCTTGTGCATGAAGGAAACAAACCACCTGCTTTTAGAAGGTCTTTTCTTAGGTTTTGTACCACTTCTGCATTCCAAATTTCTTTGAGTGACTGTTGATAAATATTACCAGCTTTAATATTATAGCAGCGGCTGTGCGCTGGAATTACAGAACCATCAGATTTAATCATGATATGGTTAAATGCATCAGTACAAAGTTTGCCAAATTTGATTTCGGGGTGGTGGTAATAATTTTGCAATTGTTCTAAACTGTTTATTTCGGGCTGAAATCGAACAGGAAACTTTAATTCCATTTTTTTGATGGCTGTAATTTCCTCGAAAAGCAAGGGTAAATTATAAGCGTTAAAATTTAATTCATCAATATTGCTTGAAGTTGCAAAGTATTTATGGCCAAATATTTTATTGTGTTCATCAGCTTGTTCTGTCGTGTTGAAGACCGTATGCATAAAGCCTACCTGATGCAAATGAAATTGTTTTAACTGATTTAGAAATGCTGTTAAATGACCAATATTCCATTCGGTAATAGCACAAAAAACGGAAACTTTTATCTTGTTGTTTTTATTACTATAAATTTTTTCGATACCAATTAAAGCTTTTTCAAATGATTGTTTGTTACCTCTTATAACATTGTGAATTTCAGCTGGACCATCAAGCGAAATACATAATTCATTTAATCCTGCATCAATTAAATCATCGGCCTGCTTGCCTAATTGCAGTGCATTGGTGGTAATAGATGTATAAATATTTTTTTTGTTTGCATACTGTAAGCTTTCTATTAAAAAAGGATATACACTTGGCTCAGTAAAAGCATAACCTAATTTAGTGCTTGGATAATATTCATGTACTTCATCTATTATTTTTAAAATTAATTCCTTGGGCATATTGATAGGATGCGTTCCCACCATGTGATCGTAAAAATTACTTTGTGTGTTTTTTGTGCCAACATCACACATTTTGCAATGTAAATTACAAATATTATTTACGCCTAAAATAATCCATTGTGGTGCATAAAACAAGTGCTGAGGATAAGCCATAATATTGGCCTTTTTTAAATAGTTTTTTATCATCAGTACGCTTGAATTGTTATTTATTTTTATCGATTTAGATACTCAACTTGATTTTCAAAAGTAATATTATTATTTTAAAATGGTCAAACGAAATTTCTGGCTGCATTATAAAAATACTATTCCTAATTACAGCTATGCTTCAGTTTGAATGAATTTATTTTAATTGATTTATTGTATCAAAACGCTCAGACTTAATTCTTCTACATAATCGCAAAAGGGATGGAAGCTAGGTACCACGTACCTCGAACAGCCCGGCCTGCATGCTAATTTTAGCATGTTGGATTTGCCCAAAAAGAGAATACTCTATTTTTTACCATCAAAAGAAGGAGCAACTTATTTTTTATATTGCATCTTGAATGCCTTGCTGTGCTTGTTGTTTTAGCTTTCCAAAAATGGCTTCTTCTACTTTATCGAAATCTTCTTTATTAAATATTTTTGTAAAATTACCTTCCTCAAGATAACAGATTTGATGACAAATAGCAAGCAAAGGGTCAATGATATGAGATGAAATAAATATTGTTTTTCCTTTGTTAAATAAAGCGGTTATAATCCATTCTAAAATTTTATTGCTCTCTAAATCGAGGCCGTTGAATGGCTCATCAAACAAGTAAATTTGTTTGTCTTGTTTGAGCACAGCAAGCAAGGCTAATTTTTTTTTCATGCCTGTGGAGTAGGTTTCAATTAAATCATCCAAAGGCAATTTAAAATGTGTTTGAAAAACCTCAAGTTGAAAATGCGAATTGCTATTTTTAAAAATATTTAAATACTCATTACCTGTAATGTTGCTGTAAAAAAAATTAGTTGTTTCGAGATAGGCAATGGTATCGTAATTAATCGGATTTTGTTGATGTAAAATGGTGTTAATTTCTGTTTTAATAATGCCTGAAAGCACGTTAAATAGTGTACTTTTTCCAGCACCATTTAAACCTGCAATGCCAATAATTTGAGGCTCATTAAATTGTGCATTCAAGTTATTTAAAACTATTTTTTTATCAAAAGAAATGCTTAGTTCATTAATGCTAATCATGAAAATAATTGTTTAAATTTTGAATGGCTTTTTTGTAATACACAATTGCAAAAATAACTGGCAATGGCAATAAATAAGGAACAACAGAAGCAATTGAAATTATAGCTACACTGATGTTAGAAGCCAAATTTTGCTGCGCAGGTACATAGCTGCTGTATTTTGCGTTTATGGCAAAAATAATTAGAGATAATTGTACCAATAAAAACAATACATTAATTTCTAGGAAGTCATGATTGAATATACTATTTAAAATGAGCACAGGCGCATAATAAATGCAAACATAAAAAGAGTGTACTTTTATTTTTTCGTTTAAAAAATCCTTTGCATTATTATGTTGTGCCCTCAGTATATGAACGGCTTCATGCTCGCTATAAAAGTTTAGAATTGCTGTGGTTATTATCCAAAGTAGTAAAAGGGGTAAAAAGCGCATCCAGCAAGTTGCAAGTGCTAGTGTATACAAAGGTAGAATAGTCAAAAAAGAATTTCTGAGCCCACTCACCCATTCAATGGAATGAGCTGTTGGAAACAAGGTAGATATATTTTTTAAACTGGTTTTTGGCGTTGGTGAATAGCGCAAATAAGGAATAAACCAAAGTAAAATAAGCAATAAGGGATAGTAGAAATAATGTGGTGTAAAAATGGCAGTGAATGCAAAGGGCAAAGTAAGCAAGATATATTCAACATACATTTGCAAATGATCATTGGAGAGATGCAATTGAGCAAATTTTTTATCCTTTCTACGAATATGAATACTAACGCAAAGTAAAACTAGTATTGCGGTTAATAATGCTCCATAGCGCATATTGTCATAAGCTTTGTATGAAGCAATAGATAAACCTATAATTAGAAACGGGAGTAAAATTGAACCTAATCCACCATCTTTTAATATGCGAATTGCCTGTAAATATCTTATATAGATTAAAGCGAATGACATAGGTTAATCCAATATTAATTTGTTTGATTAAAAGATGATGAATGAAAATGTAAATAAATTATGTGCAAAAAAAATCTTATAATTTTTTATTGTTGTGATGTCTTTCATGATCGCGTGCTACTTTTCTTTCCATATTTAATGCAAGTTGTTTTTGCAGGTCTACCCCAGTTTGATTAGCAAGACAGAGTAATACAAAAAGTACATCTGCCAACTCTGGACCTAAATCTTGCTTTTCGCTTTCTTTAAATGATTGCTCACCATATTTCCTTGAAATAATTCTGGCCACTTCGCCAACCTCTTCGGTTAAAATGGCCATATTGGTAAGTTCGTTAAAGTACCGAACGCCATGGGTTTTAATCCATTCGTCAACGGCCTGTTGTGCTTGTGTTATTGTCATAGTGATGCTATTTGAATGGCTGCAATATCGTTTTTATAATCGTATTGTAAATCTTCTTCTAATTTAAGCAATGCCTTGTCAATTTTAATAATTTGTCGGTTATATAAATTCAGCAAAGCTGTGCTATTATTTTGCTTGGTAAAAGGTTGTAATTGATAACAAATATAGATGAGTACGGCCACTTCCACATTCTTACTTCCTGAAAACTTAATGTATTTATTTGCTATGCGGATTACTTTTCTTAACTTTTTAAGCATATTGCTGAAGTTTAGTACCACTAAATTATTGAAGTACTCATCAATTTCAAGCTTTATATTTTCAATGTATTGCAACTCATTATGGGCTTCATAAAGCAAATAGGAAAGCAGTTCCTTATTTTCTCTTTTGTATTTCGACATGCGCATACAAATTTGAAGTATTTCTTTGGGACTCAAATTATGTAAGGCTGCTTTTATTTCATTACTGCTGGCACTTTTCATAACGTATTTTAAAATTTAGTGACAATGGTATCATCATTTACAAAACAAAAGTAGCTTAAAAAATGGTTAATAGCAGCGATGTATTTAATTCAACATGGCCGTTTTATGAGAATTATAAAAATAAAATTGGTCATTAATTTTATGTTTTTAATAGCTTTCAATGTTAAATGATTGCTCAAAAACGATAGTTTTAAAAGTAATTTTTATATTTACAGTTCACTATCCCTATCATTTACAGGTATGAGAATCATTTTTACTATTTTCTCTTTTATAACTTTAAACTTTGCATTTGCACAAGTTTCTGATGATTTTACTGATGGCAACCTAAATATTGGTACCCTGTGGACTGGCGATGATTCAGTATTTGTTGTGATTCCAGTTGTTTCAGACAATCAACTTAGATCCAACAAAACAATAACCAATAGTAGTTTTTACCTTTCAACAACAAATGCACTCATCAATGATTGCCAATGGGAGTTTTTTGCAAATCTTCAATTTAATACTTCAAGTGCCAATTATGTAGATGTTTTTTTAACATCAGACAATGCCGATTTACAAAATGCATCATCAAGCGGTTATTTTGTGCGCATAGGAAGTACGCAAGATGATATTTGCCTCTACAGAAGAGTGAGTGGCACAAATGTCAAAATTATTGATGGGATTGATGGGATTACTAATTTTTCTAACAACAGTATGAAAATTAAAGTCGTAAGAACTGCTACAAATGATTGGTCATTGGAGCGCGATATGACTGGCACAGGAAATACTTACACTTTAGAAGGAAGTATTAATGATGCTGCTGTTGTAACAAGTGGTTTTTTTGGATTCTCCATTGTACAATCTACCGCTTCATTTTTTCAAAAACATTTTTTTGACGATATTTTAATAGGACCAATTGTAGTAGACACTACACCACCACAATTATTGAGTGCAACAGCATTAAACAATATTAATGTAGATGTTTTATTTAGTGAAGCTGTAAGTATTGCTACTTGCGAAAATATATTAAATTACAGCATTAATAATGGTATCAATATTTCAACAGCCACAAGAGATGCCATTGATCCAACCTTGGTACACTTGGTTTTAAGCAACAGTCTAATAAATAATACTACTTATAATCTGGTGGTCAATAATATTGAAGACCTTGCAAATAATGCAGTTACACCAGCAAGCAATGTAAATTTTAGTTATATAGTGGCAGCAAGCGCACAATTTAGAGATATTATTATCAACGAAATTTATACTGATCAAACCCCTTTGGTAGGTTTACCTAATGCCGAGTTTATTGAAATTTACAATCGTTCAGCAAACGCATTTAATATTGGTGGTTGGAAAATTAGTGATCCAACAACAAATGGTACCATTGGAAATTATACTATCCTACCAGGTCAGTATCTGGTACTTTGTGCGAATGCCGATACTGCCTTATATCAATCATTTGGGAATGTAAAAGGGGTTACCTCATGGCCCTCCTTAAACAATGCTTCTGATAGATTATTTTTAAAAACAGATGCAGGTATTTTTATCGACAGTGTAGCTTATGTTGACACTTGGTATCAGGATGTAGTAAAGGCTGCAGGCGGTTGGACATTGGAATTAATTAATCCAAGTATAGCAAGTAATTGTGCTGGTGGTGGCAACTGGATTGCGAGTAATCATCCTTCAGGTGGCACGCCAGCGCAGGTAAATTCAGTATTTAATGGAACACCAGATAATACTCCTCCACAAATTATTGGTATTGAAACGCCTAACGCTACAACACTCAATGTATGCTTTAGCGAGCCAATCAATCCACAATTGTTGACGAGTTCAAATATTACCATTAACAATGGAATTGGAGCGCCAACAGCTGTTACCATAAATGCCAATTGCATTAGCTTAACACTATCTACTGCATTGCAGGTTGGCATTAATTATACCATCACATGCACCAATTTAAGCGATTGTTCGGGCAACGCACTTGTGCCACCCAGCTTTAATTTTATTTACTTTTTACCAGCACAGTTCGATGTGGTTATTAATGAAATTATGGCCGATCCTTCACCTATTGTTGGTTTGCCAGATGCAGAATTTATTGAATTATATAACAGAACTAATTATACCATAAGTACCAATGGCTGGACTTTTGAGCATGGCACTACTGTTCGAAGTTTACCTAATGTGGTTATTCCTGCCGATAGCTTTCTAGTGTTAACCAACTCGGCAGCATTAGCAGATATGAGTATTTATGGCAATGTGGTAGCAGTTACAAGTTTAAGCAGCACCGCCATCACAAATGCTGGCACTACACTCACTATTAAAGATAATAATGGACAAATTATTCATCAGGTTACGTACAACGACCAATGGTACAACGATGCAGGAAAAGCTGCTGGTGGATGGTCATTAGAAATGATTGACACTTCGAACCCTTGTGCAGCGGGCACTAATTGGACTGCTTCTAATAATCCAGATGGTGGTACGCCTGGAAAAAAGAATTCGGTTTATGGTTCAAATCCAGATGCTATTGCCCCTAATTTAGGAAGTGTAAGAATTATTAACAGTAATCAAATTGAAATAGAATTTACAGAACCAATCATTAATTATACCAGTATTAATGCATCGCAATATGCTGTAAATGTTGGTATAGGAAGTCCTGCAACAATTAATTATGTTGGTACTCCAGCTAATAGAGTAATCCTGTCATTTTCAAACGCTTTACAGTTAAATATAATTTATACAGTTACCCTTTCTACTGCTTTAAGTGATTGTGTTGGAAACAACAGTGCAGCAGCGCTTTCGGCAAATTTTTCAAATTATAATGCTAAACCTTTTGATATAGTTATCAATGAAATTATGGCTGATCCGGATCCTGCTATTGGGCTTCCAAATTTTGAATATGTAGAATTGTTGAATAGGTCTGTATTTCCAATTAATTTGGCACAATGGCAATTAAAATATGGGACAAGTTTTAAAACATTGCCATCTGCCAGCATTAACCCTGGTGAATATATTATTCTTTGTGCAGCCAACGCATATCAATCGTTACAGAGTTTTGGTAAAACTATTATTGTACCAGGATTGTCATCAAGTGCTATCACAAATTCTGGAACATCTCTTATTATTGCCGATACTTCTGGAAAAGTAATTCATGCCATTAATTATAATGATACCTGGTATGGCAATGCAGATAAAGCTGATGGCGGTTATAGTTTAGAACAAATTGATGCACTAAATCCGTGTGTAGGAAAAAGTAATTGGATGGCTTCATCTAATGTTTTAGGAGGAACACCCTGTGCCATTAACAGTGTGGCAGCCAGCAATCCAGATAATAAAGCACCATTTTTAAAAGCGCTTTGTGCAGAAACAGCCAATACTTTAAGGGTAAAATTTAATGAGCCACAAGACAGTACTACCCTATTGAATGCCGCTATTTATGTTGTCGACAATGGAATAGGTGCACCAAGTGCAATTCAATTATCCGGACCTCTTTATGATCAGTTATTACTCACGTATACGAATGGATTTTCAAACAATACAATTTATACTTTAAGTATCAATGGCACTGTTAAAGATTGTGCTGGAAATGCTATTGCTTCCACAGCTAGTCAAAAGTTTTCACTATACCAAGCAAAAGCTTATGATGTAGTGGTAAATGAAATTATGGCCGATGAAACACCTGTTGTTGGTTTGCCAGCTACCGAATTTATTGAGTTGTATAATAAAACAAGTTATCCAATTAGCCTATTGGGGTATAAGCTAGAGACTGGAAGCTCCAACACAATTTTGGGTTGTGCAAGTATTCAGGCAGGCGATTTTTTAACTATTTTACAAAAAACAGGGAACAGTGAAGATGTTATTTTTGGCAACAGTTATGTAGCCGAAAGTTACAGTTCATTAACTAACTCAGGGACTGAAATAACACTTAGTACAAATTCAGGAACTATTATTTCTAATGTTTATTTTTCTGATCAGTGGTATGAGAACAGCAATAAAGCTCTTGGTGGTTGGAGTTTAGAACAAAAAGACCCATTAAACCCTTGTGCAGGTATAGATAACTGGAGCGCCAGCAATGATGCAAATGGTGGCACCCCAGGAAAAGTTAATAGTATCAATTCCTTAAATCCCGATACAAAAGCACCTGAAATTATTCGAATTGCCTATCTCAATAATACCAATATTGTGATTTATTTTTCAGAATCTCTTCATGCGAATTCAATTTATAATGCTACCAGTTATACCATCAATAATGGTATAGGTAGTCCTTCTATCATTATCCCTTACTTCCCTGAATTGAAAAAAGTGGGGTTAAACTTAGCGGTGCCGCTGCAAACAGGTATTATCTATACATTAACTATAAACGGTACATTAACCGATTGTGTGGGTAATTTAATCAATACGATTATTACCGGCAGATTTGCTATTCCTCAACCTATGGTGAAAGGTGATCTTATTTTGAATGAAATTTTATTTAATCCTAAAACAGATGGCTATGATTTTGCAGAATTTTATAATTCAAGCAGCAAAGTGTTAAGTTTAGATGAGGTTAAAACAGCCAATGTTGACACACTTGCAAATGCTTTTTCAAACCTAAGTTTTATTGATACATTGGGCTATTTAATTTTTCCAAAGGAATATTATGTGCTAAGCCAAGGTGCTGAAACTGTAATAAAACAATACAATACCACCAACGAAAAGAACTTTATCAACGTAAGTACTATGCCCTCGATGAATGTGGGTGATGGAAGTTTTGGCTTGATTTTAAAAAATGATACTTTGCTTGATGCGCTGATGTATACCGAAGATATGCACTATCCATTAATTAGAGATAAAAAAGGTGTTTCATTGGAAAGAATAAGTTTTAATAGAAGTAGTAGTGATTTAAGCAATTGGCATTCGGCTGCCGAACAAGTGGGCTTTGCAACGCCAGGAGATAAAAATTCTCAGTTCATGGATGATAGCGAAGCTACTGATATAATTAGTTTTGCAAATGAAATATTCTCGCCCGATAATGATGGTTACAATGATGTTTTGATAATCAATTATTTATTTTCGGAACCTGGTTTTGTTGGAAATGCTTCTATTTACGATGCGAGGGGGCGTTTGATGTCATCCATTATGAAAAATGAGTTACTAGGAACGAGTGGTGTATTTAGCTGGGATGGCATTACAGAAAACAACGAAAAAGGCAGTATTGGCGTCTATACTTTATTCTTTGAATATTTTGATACCAAAGGAAACACAAATAAAATTAGAAAAAGTTTTGTTTTGGCAGGTAAACTTTAACAATCAAATTCGAAAATTTACGTTAATTTTAAACTCTGTTTATGATTTGCGGTTATAAAAATGTAATGAAAACACTAAAATTAATATTTACAGTTTCTTTTTTGATTGTTTGCAGTAATTTGTTTGCTACACACAACAGAGCAGGAGAAATTACATACACGCAAATTGGGGCCAGTCCTTTTACCCTAGAGTTTACTTTAACTACATATACCAACATAGGAAATCAAATTCAAGCTGATCGCTGTCAAATGACTTTTTATTTTGGTGATGGAGATAGCTGCGTGGCCAATAGAGTTAATGGCCCTAGTGGTACTTGTCAATCACCTGCCATGATGGGTGAAGTGATCCTAAATGCGCCAGGTGGACAGGGTGGTGTCAAAAAAAATGTTTACAAGTGCATACATACCTATGCAGGTGGTGGAATTTTCACCGTTTCTGCCACTGATCCAAACAGAAATGATGGTATTATTAACATTCCTGGGTCCGTAAATGTGCCATTTTATGTTCAAACTGTAATAACATTAAGTCCATTTTTAGGATTTAATAGCGGTGCCATTTTATATAATCCACCCATTGATAATGCATGTGTTTGTAAAAGATTTATACATAACCCAAATGCAATTGATCCCGATAATGATAGCCTCTCTTACGCTTTGGGTGTATGCAAAGGTGCAAATGGAAATAACATTGTAGGATATTCCATCCCACAAGGCATAACATTAAATCCAGTTACCGGTGATTTTATTTGGGAATGCCCAACACCACAAGGAGAATTTAATTTTGTTATTTTAATCATCAGTTGGAGAAATGGTATTCCAATTGATAGTATTACGCGCGACATGCAAATTACAGTGGATGGCAGTTGTACCAACAACCCGCCTGAAATTGATATTCAGGATATTTGTGTTGATGCAGGAACATTATTAGATTTACCCGTTACGGCAACCGATCCAGATAATCATCAAATAACACTTACTGCTACAGGTGCTATATTTAATTTTAATCCAAACCCTGCAAACTTTACCCAAAACATTACTGGTCCATCGCCATTAACTGGCAATTTTACTTGGCAAACAGCATGTAGTAATGTGAAGAAAATTCCTTATCAAGTTTCCTTCAAAGCAGAGGACATTCCAACCAACACCAACGATCAGGCATTGGTAGATATCAAAACCATCAGAATTACTGTAGTTTCACCACCTCCAACTAATCTGAATGTGGCGCCACAGGGTACTTCCATCACTGTGAATTGGACGCCTACAATTTGTTCTCAAGCTGTTGGCTATAAAATTTATCGTAGAAGCGGCCCATCAGGTTTTGTTCCTTCGCAATGCGAAACAGGTGTGCCTGCCAGCACGGGGTATAGTTTAATTGCCACTTTAACAGGAAGTAGTTTAAATACTTACCTTGATAACAATAATGGGCAAGGATTAATTCATGGTGTAGATTATTGTTACATGATATGTGCCTATTTTGCTGATGGAGCAGAAAGCTATGCTTCAAATGAAGACTGCACCACACTTAAAAAAGATGTACCAATAATTACGCATGTAACTGTTGATACAACCGCCACGCAAGGTAAAAATACCATTATTTGGTCGCCTGCACGCAGAAGTGAATTGGATACCATTGCTTTTCCAGGGCCCTATAAATACATCATCTACAGAAGTTCCGGAGCAAATTGCAATACATTAACAGCTATTGATTCTATCGCTAATGTTACCTTGCCAGGAACTGATACTGATACCATTTATCAGCATATTAATGTGGATACGTATAATAATTCAAACAGCTATCGCCTCGAGTTTTATAATGAAAATCCCAGAAAATATATTGGAAGTTCGCATTGTGCTTCTTCAGTTTATTTAGATATCGCGCCAAGTGATAACTCATTAACGCTTGACTGGACATCAAATGTGCCATGGACAGAAGATACATTCACAGTGTATCGTCAAAATCCAACTACACTTGAATTCGATAGTTTAGGCTATGCAACCATTGCACAATACACAGATAATGGTTTAACAAATGGCACTACTTACTGTTATAAAATAAGATCATCGGGGTATTATACCGAGCCAGGTATTGTTAAACCATTGTTAAACTTTTCGCAAGAGGCTTGTGGTGTGCCATTCGATAATGTAGCACCTTGTACTCCAACAATAGCTATCACACCAAATTGTGATTCTATATTAAACACTTTAACTTGGAATAATCCTAACTTAACTTGTGCCGATGATGTACTGCAATATAAAATTTACTTTAGCACCAACGATAGTGCAAATTTTGCAGAGATTGCTACCATAA
The DNA here is from genome assembly GCA_044374175.1 of Bacteroidia bacterium. Classification (GTDB taxonomy): domain Bacteria; phylum Bacteroidota; class Bacteroidia; order UBA4408; family UBA4408; genus CAIKXD01. The sequence continues at coordinate 28,020 of JBILPB010000002.1, forward strand.
ATGAAGCAGGAATACTTAGCTTTACACACAATAATAATAATATTTCTATTGCAGGTTGTTACTACATTACAGCCCTAGATAGCAACGCAAATGAAAGCCTTACAAGTGATACCGTTTGCGCAGATAATTGTCCTGTATATCAACTGCCAAATGTTTTTACCCCCAATGGCGATGGTACAAACGACTTTTTTAAACCATTTCCATATAAATACATTGAAAGTATTGATATGAAGATTTACAACCGTTGGGGAAATCTAATTTTTGCTACCAACGACCCAGAAGTATTGTGGGACGGCAGAAATCAGCAAAGTAAACAACCATGTTCAGATGGTGTTTACTATTATATTTGTAGTTTCACTGCCATTAAATTGCAAGGAAATATTACTGAAAGTTTACATGGATTTGTGCAGTTAATGTCAAGCCCTGTAAACAATGGCGGCAATTAAAAATTATTTTTTATTGTTTTTTGAATGAGAAATAATACCCTAATCTGTTTTAATTTGAAGTTAAAATATGTAGTTTTCTCTTTATTTCTTTGCTCACTCATTGATGCAAAAGCCCAGTTTTTTCAGGGAGTTGGACTCACCCTAGGAGGAAATATGAGTAACCAGCGTTGGCAAATTGATACCTTGGATTACAATAAAAATCAAAAATTTAAATTTGGATTTAATGGTAGTTTGTTTGTTGAATATATCAATCATGAGTATGTTAGAATGATTACCGAAGTACAGTATTTTCAAGAGGGAAGCAAAAGCAAACTCACAGGAGATAAAATTAAAACTGATTACGCCTGCTTTAATAATTTTTTAAAATTACGGCAAGAGTTATATGATGTGACACCCTATTTTTTAATGGGTCCTAAATTTAAGTACATTGTCGGACAGTCTGTTTTTGCTGGTTTCAGGCCAATGCATTTTAGTATGTATGCTGGTATTGGGATGGAATTTTTGTACAAACGCCCTTGGATATTTTTTGTTGAAGCAGGCTACGACCACGATATTAACAGAGCTTTAAAACAAGAGTTTGTAGCCATCACCAATAAAACAATCAGTTTAAGGGTTGGCCTTAAATACCAGATCAAAAAGAAAGCCAAAGGATGCAGAACAGGAGGCTTTAGACCCGATTTTCCTAAGAGTAGTGACTAGATTAATGTGCCAATGAGCCAATGAGCCAATGAGCCAATGTGCCAATGCCGAGGCTTCGACAGGCATGTGACAATTAAACAATGCCTAAGATTCAGCAAAAAATGGATGTTATTCTACTTTGCGCTCTTTGCGACTTCTCAGTGTACTTTGCGGTTAATAATCTGTGCAGCTGTGGCAAAAAACAATGTATCATGAAACAATGCCTAATATTCAGCAAAAAATGGAAGTGATTCTACTTTGCGCACTTTGCGACTTCTCAGCGCACTTTGCGGTTAATAATCTGTGCATCTGTGGCAAAAACAATGTATCATGAAACAATGTCTAGGCTTCAGCAAAAAATGGAAGTGATTCTACTTTGCGCTCTTTGCGACTTCTCAGTGTACTTTGCGGTTAATAATCTGTGCATCTGTGGCAAAACAATGTATCATGAAACAATGTCTGGGCTTCAGCAAAAAATGGAAGTGATTCTACTTTGCGCTCTTTGCGACTTCTCAGTGTACTTTGCGGTTAATAATCTGTGCATCTGTGGCAAAAAACAATGTATCATGAAACAATGCCGCGTTATAAGCATATAATATAAGAATTCTGGCTTCTAAGCAAAAAGTTAGAAAAAAATAAATGCCGATTGACTATTTCAACAGTCTTTTAAAAATTATTGCTATTTGTAAAAAAGCCTCGTAATTTTGCAAATAAAATTAAACCATGTTTTTGCACAATAGAGTCAATAAAAAGGAACTAAAAGAGCGCTTAAAAAGTGACACCACAGCGCGAAAAACAATTTCATTTTATAGATACGTAATTTTAGAAAATGCGTCAGAATTAAGAGATAAATTATACAAAGATTTATCGGCCATGAATGCCTTAGGAAGAATATATTTAGCCTACGAAGGTATCAATGCGCAAATGAGCGTCCCCACAGCTTTTTATCAAAACTTTCTGGCATATTTAAATTCTTACCAGGAGTTTAATATTATGCCCATTAAAGCAGGTGTTGAAGATGATGGCAAATCATTTTATAAATTGGCCATCAAAGTGCGTAAAAAAATTGTGGCCGATGGTTTAGAAGATGGCACTTTTGATGTAACCAATGTGGGCAACCATTTAGATGCTGTACAATTTAATGAGGCACTCGAATTACCAGGAACGGTTGTGGTAGACATGCGCAACCATTACGAAACAGAAATCGGCCATTTTGAAAATGCGATATGCCCCGATGTAGATACTTTTAGAGAAGAATTGCCAATGGTTGCCGAAATGCTTAAGGATAAAAAAGACCATAAAATTTTAATGTATTGCACTGGCGGTATTAGATGCGAAAAAGCAAGCGCCTATCTAAAACACAAAGGTTTTTCTGATGTAAATCAATTGCATGGCGGTATTATTGAATATGCGCGCCAAGTAAAGGAGCAACAGTTGCCCATAAAATTTAAAGGTAAAAATTTTGTTTTTGATGAACGCTTAGGAGAAAGAATTAGCGAGGAAATTATTAGTAAATGTCACCAATGTGGTGCAGTGTGCGATACGCATACTAATTGCGCAAATGACGATTGTCATTTGTTATTTATTCAATGCGAATCATGCAAAAAAACAATGCAGGGTTGTTGCAGTGATGCTTGTATGGAAATCATTAATTTACCCATCGAAAAGCAAAGAGTAATTAGAAAAGGCAGACCCAAAGAAGACTCATTAAGTGTTTATAAAAGCAGGCTCCGCCCCAATTTAAGTGAGCAATTGAACAATGGTATCACTATGCATATGAATCAAAAAAATATGAATTTGAAATAATCTTGGCTAGATTTCTAATACTGAATTTTGGTGTATTTCAATAGACTTTTATTACGGTATTTTCTTGTCAAATCCTATTTGGTTTTCATGAGCAATGAGCTATCCCCATAGCTTAAAAAACGATAGTCATTTTCTAAAGCTTCTTTGTAAATATTTTCCCAATTTTTACCTGTTACTGATGCAATAAGTAAAAGCAAGGTGCTTTTTGGTTGATGAAAATTTGTAATTAATCCTTCTGCAATTTTTAACTTGTATTCAGGTGTAATCATTATTTGCGTTTTAGAGATTAAACGCGTGGCATTGTTTTTTTTCATCCAATTGATTAATGATGAAATGGCATCGAAGGTGCTAATATCTTGCCTCATTTCGTAGGCTTCCCATTGTTTAATGTGGAGTTCTTTTAAGGAAATATCATTATTCTGCATACATTTTACACCCATCCAGTATAAACTCTCAATAGTTCTTAGGGAAGTAGTCCCCACAACAATTATTTTCCCTAAGTGTAATAATATATTTTCAATGCTCGTTATGGATACATCAATCAACTCTTCGTGCATTTCATGATCTTTATAATGCGCACTTGTTATAGGTTTAAAAGTGCCAGCACCTACATGCAATGTTACATAGGTAGTTTCAATATTTTTTTGATGAATGCGTTGCATTACTTCCTCTGTAAAATGCAAGCCTGCAGTTGGTGCAGCTACTGATCCACTGTGTTTTGCATATACCGTTTGATAGCGCAATTCGTCTTCTTCATTTGCTTTTCTATTCATGTAAGGAGGCAAGGGCAATTCGCCCGAAATCTCTAGAATTTCAGCAAATGTTATTTCATTATGCTGCCATTCAAAGGCAATGTGAAATAAATCTGATTTTCGCTCCACTAAAGTAGCATTTATACTTATTTCAGTATTATTGAATACAAACTTACTGGTTAATTTGCCCGATTTCCATTTTTTTGCTCCACCAACCATACACATCCATTCGCACTGATGGCTTGCCGACAGTGCTATAGACGGGTCATTCCCATCGGTGGGCTCCAAACAAAACACCTCTATGGGCCTTCCTTTTTCAGTAAAAAAGTGCAAGCGCGCATGAAAAACTTTTGTGTTATTAAAAACCAGTAAGCTGCCTTCCTCTATATGGCTTGAGATATCAATAAAAAGCTGATGGCTTATAGTATTGTTCTTGTAAACTAGTAGCTTTGAATCATGACGAACTGGAAGTGGAAATGATGCAATTTTTTCGGAAGGTAAATTATAATCTAAAGTCTCTGCTTTAAACTCCATCTGCAAAAAAATATTTTGTAATTAACTGAGCTTAAATATCCCAAACACTGTTTCTTTTGATTTTATTGGGCTTGAAGTAATGTTTATGCTCAAGAATAAATGCCATAATAAAATATATAATAATTGGCGAACCTACTGCAAAGAAACTTAAATAGATAAAATACATTCTAATACTGGTACTTTTAATACCCAGTTTTTTACCCCACCAGGTACAAACACCAAAGGCATGTTGCTCAAACCAAGCAGTAGTTTTTTGAATCATTTTTTTATATTGTATAATGCAAAGTTAATTATTTTTTATAATAAAATGCCCAATCCCGCATTGCAAGCATTTTTTTAAATCGCAATGGTTGTTTTTTAATTCTATTAATGCTTGCGATTGAAGTGCGTTTTCAGCCTTTATCCCTAAAGCATTCCACAATTGTGTAATGGTATTTTTTTCGGGATTTATTTTTTCTAAAAGTTGGAGTGCTAATTCACATTTTTCTTCATTCCCATAGTGTTTTCCGTAAACAAAAATAAAGGGCACAATGGTATTAATAATTAAATTTTCGATGGCGGTGTTGCCAATATTTTTTTTAAGAGGAAGTGCTGAAGCATTAAAAGTATAATGGTTGTCCCAATAAGGCGATGCAGCTACTTTAAATAATTTAATAAGTTCAGTGGGTGCTTGAGTAGCAATTATCTTCGAAAATAAATGTGATGATTGATGTATAAGCGCAGCAAATTGAGCAATTCTAATGGTGGGGAAATTCACAGGCCGCATTCTGGATAATTTCCATAGGTGCCCATCAATGCCATTTAATTGATATTTCTTTTTAAGATAAGCATACTCATTTTGCAGCAATAAAGGATAACTTTCAGTAAAGGTATCATTTAAAAAACCAGCTTGACCAAACAATAATGCCTCTAATTGTTGTAAATTTCCTTTATGTTTTGCTATGATAGACAGAGGCGTGTTTCTGGCCAGTAACTCAAAAGGTACTTGATTTACTTTAAATCCAAAATTGGCGGCCAATTGCATATAAAAACTCTGCTCCCAATTGTTTTGGTTTTCGGCCAATAAGTTTTCTATATGTTGCGATTTATGCGCAAGCCTGCTCACTATAATCTTTTCGAGGTAGGTATGAACAAATGCTTTAGGTACATGGGATATGCTTTTTTCGCATGCTATTTTGGTATGATGCTCTTTAAATGTTTTATATTTATTGATTACTTCTTTAGGAATATGGTCCTTCAAAACCAGTGTTTTGATTGGTGTTCCATCAGCATGTAAAAGATGTTTGTCATTTAAATATACTACGTGTAATATTATATTTTGAAAGCTTAGATCGTTTTGATGTTTGTGCAATAACCAATCTGATGATTTTACATGTAACTCCACATTGCCAGCCCATAAGGTATTGTCAATTTTAATTTTAGCGTTAAAAAAATCGGGGCCGGCATTTAAATTGTGCATTCCAACCTGCACTATTGTAATTGATTCACCTGCTGTAGTCTGTAAATTGCTGCTGTCAAACAATTTCATTTTCCAAATATATTGAAACAAATCTTCAAGCATCATGGCTTTAAATTTTATAGATAAGTGGTTTAGGGTTAAAATTTATTTCTTAACAAATGTAGGCAAAAAATGCTATTTGAGGCGCCTTTTAGCCTATTTTAAATGTGTAAAACTTATTATGAACTAAAGGGCTAAATAAATAAAACTTATTAGATTTGTGTCATTAAGATTATGTTAAATATTTTATTTAATCTTTAAATATTATTTGCCAAAATAGTATTTTGTTAGCTAATTAACTGTAAACGATAACAATAATATACTTATGAAATATTTTTTTTTAATTTTACTTTTACTCATAAACCTATCGGGTGCGCTGGCGCAAGATAATCAACCAACCATCAATAAATTATGGAGCAGAGGTGAAGGTATTAAAAACTATGTTTTTGATATTGAACCCGACAGTGTAACTTTCAATTTTTCTGAAAAAGATAAGTGGTTGGCCAGTGATATTAAGGCATACGGACTGGTTTCATTTACTGAAAAAGGGAATGAAGGAAGACTCATTGTGAGAAGAGATAGTTTAGGAATAGAGCATTTTAGAACAATCGATATGATGAACCTGACATTAGATTCATTGAAATTATTTTTACATCCAGAGTATTTTGCCGACAAAGAACAAGCCGCAAATGCACCAGCTAAAAAGATAAACGAGTTAAAAACATTTTTCACTACCGAATATTTATACTTAAAGAAAGTAGAAGAAAAGGCGCCTAGCCTAAAGAAAAGTGATTACATCAACTTTTTAAAAGACGCACAGGCAGAATCAAAGAAAAGAGCAACAGCAAAAACATTGGTGCTTGACCCTAAAAAAACAATTGATAAAAGAATAGAAGAATTTTTATTCACTTTTGCTAAAGAAAAGCAGTTTCGTGGAAAAATATTCCCTAATAATTTAGAAAAGGCAATTAAAGCATACGCTAAAGACGAAAATGTAAAGAAATTACAAGCCAGCATTAAAACTAATTTTGTGGTTAAGAAAACTGCCGAAACTGAAGTGAGCAAAGATCCTAAGGGCAAAACACCCACCAAAAAAGATGACGATAAAGCAACTAGTAAAAAGGAAAAACCTTCTAATGATTTAATTATTAAAACAGAAGATAAGAAAATCAAGAAATAATTACAGTAAAGCGTAAAATGATTTAATTTGTCGAAACACAATTATGTTTTAACACTGAAAAAGTATTACATTTGTTCATTATCTAAGTATGATGAACGAAACTACATTATCTGCCGTTGATGCACTTATTGCCTCATTTGAAAAGGACACCTACACTGTAAAACACGTAGAAAGCTTGCTTAACTATTTGGTGGCGCTAAACGAAAAAGAAGATAGAACAACTATAAATGCAATAACAAAAGTGTTAAGTTTTTGCACTAAAGATTTTGTAATTGCCCCTATCATAAGTACTTTAAAAAGTATAGATTCCTCAAATGCCACCAAGGCATCACTTTTAGCAGTATGCTGGGAATCAGGCTTAGATTATACAAATAATTTAGATGTATTTGTTGATGCTTTAATCAAAGGAGATGAAGCGGTTGCCATCGAAGCATATACCATGATTATGGAATTTACATCTAAAAATGATAAATTAAAAGGTGCTATTGAAGTAATTACAAATACCGACCAAAAATTATATACTCCTGCACAAAGAATCCTATTAAACGATAGTCTTCAACACCTGATAAATTTGTATAACCAACCATAGAAAATCAATTATAAAACTGCAATTATGAAAAATATATCAAAACTAATCCCAGCAATACTTCTTATTTTACCACTCTTTTTGAGTCAGTGTAAAAAATTAACCAATGAACCAGAATGCTTATTTCCGTCATCAATTGTTTTAGAAAATCTTACCAATGTATCTGTTGATGTAAAATGGGCTGCTGCTGAAGATGCAGAACAATATTTATTCGAATATCGTAAAGTTGGAACGCCTACTTACACGGTTGTTAGAGTAACATCAGGAACCTCTACAAAAGTTATTAATTTGGCATCAGCCACAACCTATGAATACCGGGTGCAAAGCAATTGCCCTGGTTCAAACTCTAGCTATTCACCTGTAAACCAATTTACCACTATTTCTAACAACCAGTTTTTTATTGTAAAAAAATGGAGAATGAAATTTTATAAAGAGAATAATGTACAAATAGCACTTGGCGCCAATGACTATATGGATTTTGCAACAGGAGGAGGTTTAACTCAATCATTAACGATTGGAGGATCACCTGCTGTAACAAGCGGTACTTGGTCATTATTTTCGGCCAATGATTCCGTAAGTATAAGCTTGAGTAATATAAGAAAATGGAAAATTAAAACTTTGGATGCTGGTAACTTTTTATTAATTAAAGATGCTACCGCGCCACTTACAACTACAGATTCTTTAAAATTTGAATCATTTAATTAATAAGCACTGATGTCATAGTGATTGAGCCCATTAATGCTTTGTCATTAAACAAACTAAGTTGATCTTTTTCTGTTTTTAAAGCTAAAGTATATAATAAGGGTAAAAAATGATCTGGGCTAGGCACAGCCATAGTTACAGCTTTACCCAAGTTTTTATATTGCGTTAGTTTTTGATGATTGCCCGAAATAATCAAACCATTCAATTCTGCCTTTGCTTCTAAGGCCCAATCAAATCCATATGCTGGCTCATTCATTTTTTGCCAGTTGATTAAGCCTAAATTGTGTACAATATTTCCACTCCCAATAATCAATACACCTTTGTGTCTTAATTGTTGCAACTCTTTGCCCAAATTGTAATGATAAGCTGCATCTTTGCGATAATCTAAACTCATTTGCACCACTGGAATATCAGCATTTGGAAACATTGGTTTTAATATACTCCAGCAACCATGGTCTAAACCCCATTTTTCATCGAGTCCGATGCTAGTTTGTTTTATTATATCTTTTGTATTTTGAGCTAATGCTAAACTACCTAAGGCTGGGTATTGTACATCAAACAATGCTTGTGGGAATCCTCCAAAATCGTGTATTGTTTTTGGTTTGGGCATGGCCGTTACAAAAGTGCCTTCTGTTTCCCAATGTGCCGAAATACAAAGTATAGCTTGAGGTTTTGGTAAACTTGCACCAACTTGTTGCCATTTTTTAGTAAACTCATTGCTTTCAATGGCATTCATTGGACTACCATGACCAACAAATAATATCGGCATTTTTGCGCTGGGTTTAAGCGTGCTGGTGAATGAATTAAAAGCTTGTGTATTCATGGTATAGGCGGCTAAAGAAAATGCACTTAATTGTTGTATAAACTTTTTTCGGTTCATCAAACTAAAATTAATTTAGGCGAAGTTCGGTTTTCAATAGCACTAAAACAATAACCTAAGTTAAGATTGTGAAATCCATCGAATGATGTAAATTTATCTATTAAATTTACCACCAAAATAATATCATGAAAAAGTTAATATTACACCTATTTATTTTGTGTTCAAACAGATTGTTTGCACAAATAATTGCAGGCCCTATGTTAGGTTATGTAGAGCACAGAGAAGCCGCAGTTTGGGTAGAAACAGACAATAAAGTAAATAAGATTGGTATTCAATATTGGCCAAAAGAGGCGAGTGCTAACAAAAAAACTGTGCATTACAAAGGTAAGTTAAACAATAGGTACAATCCAGTTACAATAGTTTTGCCAGAGTTACTCATGAACACAAGCTATCAATACCAATTTGAAATTGATGGGAAAATTACGGCCTCCTCAAAAATATATGAATTTAAAACTAAAGATTTGTGGGAATGGCGCAAACCTGCTCCCGATTTTAAATTTCTTTACGGTTCATGTGTTTATTTAAATGATTCTATCTATGATAGACCTGGTAAACCTTATGGTAAAAATGCAATGATGCTTGAAAAGATGGCCGATGTTGAGGCTGATTTTAATATTTGGGGTGGCGATAATTTATACTTGCGTGAGGCTGATTACAGCAGTGCATCGGGCATTGAGTACAGATATAGTCATGATAGAGCTACAAAAGAGTACCAGCGTGTGCTTGCTATTAGGCCTAACTATGCTACTTGGGACGATCATGACTATGGGCCCAATGACTCAAATCATTCATTCGATTTAAAGCATGTTACCTATAATTGTTATAAGAATTATTTCCCTCAAAGATCATACGGAAATAATGGTTTGGATGGTATTTATCAAAGTTTTAAGTACAGCGATGCTCAATTTTTTATGATGGATGATCGGTTTTACAGGAGCGCCAATGAAATACCAGGAAGTATTAATGGTAAGTTTAATGAAGCAAAAAGCTACTATGGGAAACAACAATTAGATTGGTTAAAAAGTGCACTTATTAGTAGTAACGCAGTGTTTAAGTTCATTGTTAATGGAGGACAAGTATTAAATGCGATTGCCGATAAAGAATGTTTAAGGAGTTATGATGCAGAATTTAATGAGCTACTAAGTTTTATAATTGATAATAAAATTAATGGGGTATTGTTTTTAACGGGTGATAGACATTTTAGTGAAATGCACAAAATAACCACTCCCGGATTTTACGATTTGTATGATTTTACTTGTTCGCCTATTACATCAGGTGTTTATGCTGTTGATAAATCAAAAGAATTTATCAATCCAACAAGAGTTGATAGCAGTTTATTTATTGGAAACAATTTTTCAAGAATAGGTATCTCGGGCTCAAAAAATGAACGTAAAATTACTTTTGAAATACTTGACCAGCAAGGTGAAAAGAAGTGGGAGTATACGATTAATCAAGCACAATTGGCCTTGCCAAAAGAATAGTAAACTTATTTGTTTTATAAAACTTAAGCGCCAACTATTAAATCGTAAATCACTCAATCGTAAATCGCTAAATCGCAAATCGCTAAATCGCAAATCGCTAAATCGCAAATCACTCAATCGTAAATCGTAAATCGCTAAATCGAGAATCACTCAATCGTAATGCCGAAGTTTAGGCAGCTAAATCGTAAATCGCAAATCACTCAATCGTAAATCGCTAAATCGCAAATCACTCAATCGTAAATCGTAAATCGCAAATCACTCAATCGTAATGCCGAAGTTTAGGCAGCTAAATCGTAAATCGCAAATCACTCAATCGTAAATCGTAAATCGAAAATACACTTCGGCTTATTTCCCTGTATCTTTCCATCGCCACAAATATTTACAAGCTACAGATCTGAAAGGCGACCATTTTGCAGCTTGTTCTTGCATACTTGCTTTTAACTCACGCCTTGTGGCATCAATATTATAGAGGTTTTTGATAGCGTTTTGAATTCCTAAATCGTCTAAAGGTAAAATGTCTAAACGGTTTAAATTAAACATTAAAATCATTTCTACGGTCCAGCGGCCCACACCCTTAATTTGGGTAAGATACGCTATGAGGGCTTCATCATCAAGTTCTTTTAAAGTGTGATAGTTGAGTGAATGATCCAACCCAAATTGAGCAATGTTTTTTAAATAACCAGCCTTTTGGTTTGAAATGCCAGCACTTCTCAATACTTCGTTATCAGTAGAAAGTAAAAGTTTATGTTGAGGGAACTTGTTTTTAAAAAGTGCTAAAAAGCGGGTGTGTATTGTTCTAGCAGCTGCCACACTCAGTTGTTGATTAATGATAGCTTCAATTAATGATGCGTATAAATTTTCATTTATTCTTGAAACTGGAAAGTCAATGGTCTTGATTAATGGAGCTAACTTTTTATCTTTACTTAAGTGCTTTTTTATAGCAGTTTCATCCATCGTTTCCTTTGTTTTAATCTTCTTTACTCATCTTAAAAATTGTTTCCTGCTCTTCTTTGGTAAGACTATCGTAACCCGACTTTGAAATTTTATCTAAAATAGCATCAATAATTTCTTGCTTGTTTTTTGCCACTTTTGCTGCTTTGGCTTTTTGTGCCTCTGCCTGTTTGTAGGCCACTTTCATGTTAGAAGTTTTAGGTTGAGATGACTTTGAAAATAAGTGGCCAAATTTATTTATCATTTTATTGAATGAACTTGTAAAATCATAACCCCTTCTTAAACCAGAGGCATAGGCAATACCGAAAAGCGCGCCACCAATATGTGCAATGTGCCCTCCCGGATTGCTTTTATCAATACTCAGCAAATCAAGGATAAACAAAAACAAAGCAATATATTTTAAACGCACAGGGCCAATCAAAATTAAACTCACTTCATAGTTGGGTAAATAACTTGCAATGGCAAAAAAGATAGCCAACACTGCTGCCGAAGAGCCAATGAGATTGGCATTCATTCCTGCATCGGCAAACATAGGAATAGTATTGTATAACAACATGTATAACAATGCACCTGCAATTCCACCAGCAAAATAAATCGCCACAATTCTTTGGTTACCTAAAAAATCAGTAAAAATTCTTCCTCCAAAATACAGCATAATCATGTTGCCCAACAGATGAAATAAATCTCGGTGCAAAAACATGTAACTTAACAATGACCATGGTTTGCGTAACCACCAAACAAGCGAAGACGGAAATGTAAAATATTCGTGAAATTGCAATAAACCGCCTAGTTTAAAGAGGTTATCAAACAAACTTAATAAACCAAGAACGATAAAAATACCAACATTAATAATTATAAAACGCAACACATTATTGCCCGTTTTTAAATTAAATTTTATATCATCAAGTATTGAATTGCTCATCAATTATTTTTATACAGTAAACACAAATTGTATTTTATTTGTTGCACAAAATTACGTTTTAAAATCCTGCCTTCGGGTACTTTTTGATTTTTTATGTTTTAAGTTGTGCAGCAATAAAACTGGTTGTCCATGCCGCTTGAAAATTAAAGCCACCTGTTAGGCCATCAATGTTTAATACTTCACCTGCAAAATATAATCCAGGTACTTTTTTACATTCCATTGTTTTAAAATTAAGTTCTTTTAAATCAATGCCACCGCAGGTTACAAACTCTTCCTTAAATGTTGTTTTGCCTTTAATGTGGAACGTTTGCCCACAAACCAATTGACAAAATTGTTCAATAAGTTTATTGTTAGTTTCTGCTAATTTTTTTGATTCATTGAGTTGACATTCATTTAACAAATATTCATGTAATCTCCGGGGAATGCCTAGTTCAGTGTATAAACTTGACCATAATTTTGCACTTGTATTTTTAAGATCAATTAAATATTGTTTTAAAGTGGAAACTGTAAAATTTATATTCCAATTGACTTCTATTTCAAATTCATAATTCAATGAAGCCAAATGTATGGCCGAAAATGCCGAAAGCTTAAGCACAGCTGGGCCACTAAAACCCCAATGGGTAATAAGTAAAGGACCTTGGTTTTGAAAATTACTGTTTTTTATTTTTACACAAGCGCTAGGAACACTCAAGCCCATGAGTTTAGTAATGTTTTTATCTGCTAAATTAAAAGTAAATAAGGAAGGCAATGGTTTAATAATGTTGAGGTTAAAATCACTTAAAAAATGATAGCCATTGATTTGATTAAAGCCTCCTGAAGTAACAATTATTTTGTGAGCTAAAATATCATTTCCAACTTTTAAATGCAATGTAAATACATCCTCTTTTTTTGAGATTTTAATTACCTCATGATAAGGAAAAACCTTTCCACCAAGCTGTTTTAATGCATTTTCAAAACAATCAATAATAGTTTGAGAACTGTTACTACTTGGAAACATTCTATTGTCATTTTCAGCCACTAATTCCACACCATGTTTTTTAAACCAGGCAATCGTGTCGTTTACCGAAAATTGATAAAATGCCTGACGCAATTCTTTTTCACCTCTTGGATAATTTTCTGAAAGCTGAGCCACATCAAAACAATGATGGGTAACATTACATCTGCCACCGCCACTTACTTTAACCTTTTGTAATGTTTTTCCGGTTTTTTCTAAAATAATAACATTGGCATCTGGATAGTTATAAGCTGCATTAATAGCCGCAAAGTAGCCGGCAGCGCCTCCTCCAATAACAACAATAGTTTTACCTTCCAACATGAGGTCAAAGGTGATTAATTATTTAAGTAAAACAAAGCGATTTATGCTACAAAATAATAAGCAAAAAAAAGCCCTTACAAAAAAGTAAGGGCTTGAAATTAGTGGTATCAGTAGAACTAAGCTTTCTTAACGTTTACAGCGTTTAAACCACGTTTGCCTTCCGTAATGTCAAATGTAACACTATCATCTTGTTTAATTTGATCAACTAAACCTGTTACATGAACAAATACTTCTTCGTTTGTAGCATCGTCTTTAATAAATCCAAAACCTTTGGTAGCATTAAAGAATTTTACTTTTCCTGTTTTCATAATAAATAAAAAATTAAAATAATAATGCAGCAAAAATAATATTAATATTGAATTTACAATATTTTATTTGTAAAAAAATGCAATTCATCGCCTAAATTAGAATTTTTGTGGACTTTAAAATTTATTAATACATTTGCACCGCTCTGGTTTTTTAGATAAGTTATTATCAAAAAATTAAAAGGGAATACTGTGTAAATCAGTAACAGTTCCCGCTGCTGTAAGCTTTAAATTGTGTAAAAACAATTTTTTTCGGAATTCAAAGGTCACTTTTTAGTATACAACTATCAGGGAAGACTCCGAATAAAGTAAGTCAGAAGACCTGCCATAGCACTATAAGATCACCAGCTTCGGGAAGAAGGCAGGATATCATTTTTGTGAAAAGTAAAATTTTACTGTATACAGATTTGTAATCCTATCTATTTTGTTGCTCTTGATTGGCGCGATTTATCAATAGTTCAACTAATTATTTAAAAACAAAAAGTAACATGAAAAAAAAATTACACCTATTAATCGTTTTAATGCTGTTTTGCAATTTGATTACCAAAGCTCAAATCGTATCAGATTTCGAAAATTTATTGTTACCCATGCCTCCCTTAGGAGCTTTTTGGGATGGAAGTGATCAATCGGGTGGATTTGTAAGTGGTGGAATGTATTTTCCTAATAGTTATGATACATCGTTTGGTGGCTTTTGGGCAGATGGATTTGCCTATTCTTCGGTAATAGATTCAGTAACATCGGGATTTGCCAATTTATATGGTGCAAAGCCTGCGGCAGGTTATAATGGTTCCTCTAATTATGCTGTGGCGCAGCAAAATACGGTGGCACGTTTAAATAATGTAGTGCCAACAATGGTTATAGGAGGCTTTTATGTTACCAATGGTACATATGCTTATAACAGTATGAGATCTGGTGATACTTTTGCCAGAAAGTTTGGAGATACTACCGGCACTGGCAGTGGATTGCCTCAGGGGAGCTATCCCGATTTTTTTAAGTTAACTGTAAAGTCTTATGTAAGTGGGCAACTTAGCAATGATAGCGTAGAATTTTACTTGGCCGATTTTCGTTTTAATAATGATAGTTTAGATTATATTGTTAGCACTTGGGAATGGGTAGATTGCAGCATTCTTGCAGTTTTTGACAGTTTGAAATTTACCTTGAGTTCATCTGATAATGGTTCATTTGGCATGAATACGCCTGCATTTTTTTGTATTGATAACTTAACTATTGATGTTACCGTTGGAAATAGTAAAACTGAAATGAATCATAAGGAAGTGCAGGTTTTTCCTAATCCTGCAAACGAAGTTTTATATTTTAAAAATGTAGATATAAATCATAAAACCTTGATTTCAATATTTAATATAAATGGACAATTGATTTTAGAAAACAGCCTTTATCATAATCATCAGGCACTTGATATAAGTGAGTTACCTAAAGGATTTTATTCAATAAAAGTTCAAACAGAAAATGCTACAAGCATTCAAAAATTTGTGAAACAATAAGCTATTCATCTCATTTTTAAAACCTGTTTTCATAAAAAGAAGCAGGTTTTTTTAAATTCAAGTTTAATATATATTGAAAATTGATTTTTATCATTACCTTAGCTTAAAATTTACTCCTATGAAGAAAAATATACTTTTTACTTTGCTTGCATTTATGGTTTATTCATCACTATTCGCAGCCAGCGGTGGCCCCGATTTATATGGTTACATTTGGAAAGATAGCAATGAACCTGGTGGCCCTGTTTATAATTGGATTGACATTGCAAATTATCCAAACGCTCTGCAAGTAAACGGCTTAAGCGATGATAATAATGCTGGTCCGTTTCCAATCGGTTTCAATTTTCAATATTATTGGTATGGCGTTTCACAATACTGGGTGGGATCAAATGGCTATATTACATTCAATAATGGTCAAATTTCTTCTCCATTTCCAACTATACCAGGTGCAGCACAACCCAATAATTTTATTGCTCCTTTTGCTTCCGACCTCAATTTTGATGGCGCAACAAATCCTGGCAATTGCTTTTATTGGCAAAATGCTACCAACGATACTTTAATCATCAGTTACGAAAATGTTCCGTTTTGGAGTCCTACTGTAGCCAATGGTTATATACAGGGTGAAAATAGCTTTCAAATAATTTTAAGTAATGTAGATAGTTCTATCACGTTTCAATATAAATTGCAAAGTGGTGTTTCGGCAGGAACTACAAATATTTTAAGTATTGGTATTGAAAATAATTCTGGTAACATTGGTTTGCAACATTCATACGGAGCATACCCACTAGCGAATTATGCAGTCAAGTTTTATTATCCAACCAATTCTACTTATCAGGTTACCGATGCAGCAGTAATGTGGAACGATAATGAAGAAACCGGGGCGCAATTTTTATTGAACAATGGACCTGCTTTTCCAATGACAACTTTAGTAAAAAATACAGGAAACCAAAATTTAAGCACCTTCAATGTATTATCCCAGGTTTTAAACTCAGCGAATGCTGTAATGGCAACTGCAACAACAGCAGCAATAGTTGCAAACCCAGGCGATGAACAGTTAATCATCCAATCTAATACTTTTACACCAACAGCCAACGGCACCTATCGTTTTACTGCAGATACGCAATTAGGCAATGATGCAACACCAAGTAATAATACTAAGACAATGGAATTGGTTGTTGTTGATACTTCCACAGTACTTGTAAATTTACAATATTGTGATAATACAAGTGAAGGAGCTGGTTTAAGTTGGCAAGGTGGTAATGGTGGAGTAGGTGTTTATTTTGAACCTCCTTTTACACCATTTGTAATTCAACGTCTCGAATATTTTATTGTAACCAACCCAACATCAGTTGGTTTTACAGCCAAAGTAAATGCCAATGATGGAATTAACAATACTCCAGGAACTGAGCTTGTAAATATTCCTGTGCCTCCCACAGCGGTTACTACTAATGGCTGGAATCAAGTATTATTAAGTAGTCCATTAACAGTAAACGACACAGGCGTTTATGTTTCATGGATTATGGATGGTGAAGGTATCACTATTGGTCAAGATCAAACATTGCCTTACAGCAATCAAACATTTGAAGTTTTAGGGGCAGGCTGGGCCATAAACCGTTACCGCGAACTTGAAGACATTATGGTAAGAATGGTTGTAAGCACCACTACAGGTGCACTTACCAATCTTAATGCCAATGCAAAGGAGTCAAAAAATGTAATTTATCCAGTGCCTTTTAACGAGCAGTTAAATTTAAATTTAGCTGAAAATGTAAATAGTTTAAGCGTTTACAATGCAACTGGACAGCAAGTGCTGACAATGACTTGCAATGGCAAAAGGAATGTGATTTTAGATAGTGCAAACTGGCCAGTGGGTATTTATGTGATTCAAATGGTTGAAGCAGATGGAATAACTACTAAAAAAGTAGTGAAAGAATAGGTGTAATTTGAGCAGGGTTTACAATGATCAACGTTGAAGAATTAAGAGCTTATTGTATGCAAAAAAAAGGGGTCACGGAGAGTTTCCCTTTTGATAATGAAACCCTTGTTTTTAAAGTGTTGGATAAAATATTTTTATTGATGTCCTTGGAAACACACCCTTTAAGAGTCAATGTCAAGTGCGATCCCGAAAAGGCCGTGCAGCTCAGAGAAACTTATCCTGAAAATGTTTTGCCTGGTTACCACATGAATAAATTACACTGGAATACAGTAATAGTAAATCAAGAACTGAGAAGCAGTTTAATTAAAAGCTTTATTGATGATTCTTATACGCTTGTTTTAAAAAGTTTACCTAAAGCAAAACAATTAAGCCTTTAAGCTATCTATGGCTTTTTGGTATTCTTCTTCAGTTTGTCTCAATCTTTCCTTACAAAAGGCGATGAGTTCATTGGCTCTTATAATCTTGGCCGATAGTTCGTCAAGCTGCACGTTTTCTTGTTCAATGTCCTTCACAATTCCATTCAATTCCTTAAATGCTATCTCATAAGTTAATTTCAATTTTTTTTCCATACGTTTAATCTATACTATAATCCATTAATTTATTTCTATAATTCGAAAATATACTCGATTTTGAAATGAAGCCAACATATTCTCCTCCATCAATCACAGGTAAATTCCAGGCGCCTGTTTCATCAAATTTTTTCATTACACTTTCCATAGGTTCATATGGTGCAACAATTTCGGGAGGCATACTCATGAGCTCCTTTACAAGCACCTTTTCATAAAGCTCATTTTTGAAAATAATTTCTCTCACATTATCTAAAATAATAATGCCAAGCAATTTATGCTGTTCGTTTACTACTGGAAAAATATTTCTTTTTGAGCTTGAAATAATTTTTACAAATTCACCTAGCGTTTGCATGGGGAAAAGTTTTATAAAGTCTGTTTCCACAAGCCGCGAAGTTGAAATGGTTGTTAAAATATTTTTATCTTTATCAGTGGTAAACATCAAACCTGAACTCGCCAATTTTTTAGCATCCATACTAAATTTTTCAAAATTCTTGCTTATCGCATAACTAATGGAGGAAACAATCATTAGTGGAATTAAAAGATTATATCCGCCAGTAATTTCAGCAATTAAGAAAAGTGCCGTAAGCGGTGCATGATACAAACCACTTAAAATGCCAGCCATTCCAACCAAGGTAAAGTTACTTTCGGGTAAGGTAGTAACGTGCGTTAAATTAATAAACCTCGAAAAAACAAATCCAGTGTAGGCACCAACAAAAAGCGATGGAGCAAAATTTCCACCATTTCCTCCACTCCCTAAAGTGATGGCAGTGGCAAACACTTTGATGAGCATGGTGAGTGTAATAAATAGTAAAATAATCCAGGGGTTATTAGTAAAATCACTTAGAATACTGTGCTCAAAAAGTTGATTTGAATTGGAGGAAGCTAATATTTTTATGCTTGCATAACCTTCTCCAAATAAACTTGGAAAGAATAATATTAAGAGGGCTAACATGCCGCCTGCAAGAAACACCTTTTTGTAGTCGCCAATTTTTAAAGCCGATAGCCAATTTTCTGATTTTAAAAACATTCTTTGGTGATATACCGCAAGCAAACCTGTAAGCACGCCTAAGAGCACATAAAATGGCACATTTAAATAGTTAAAAGCACTACTTTGTGGAAATGTAAATAAGATATCTTCTTGTAGAAATATTTTTGAGATAAGCGCTCCAGTTGCAGCAGCAATGATAAGTGGCGTAAAGGCAGATATTCCTATGTCTAACAAAAGCACTTCAAGCGCAAATAATACACCAGCAATTGGAGCGTTGAATGCAGCACCAATACCTGCTGCCACACCGCACGCTAATAATAATGTTCTGTCTTTATAATCTAATTTATAAGTTTTAGCATAATTAGAACCAAAGGCGGCACCCGTAATTACGATAGGTGCTTCTAGTCCTGCAGAGCCACCCAGGCCAACTGTAAGCGAACTGGTGAGTACTTGTGCATACATTTGTTCTCTAGGAACTATACTCGATTTTTTGGCTATAGCATAGTGTATTGGTGGCAGGCCTTTTTCTAGTTTTCCCTTAAGTATTTTTTTTACAGCCCACACGGTTAAAAATATACCCATGGCAGGCAAAACTAAATACAGATATCTTAGACTTACAATGGGCTTGTATGTAGCAAGTGTAAAAATTAAATAGACAAAACTTTTTAAGGTAATTGCTGCAATACCAGCCGAAAGCCCAACAAGAATAGCAGAAAGCAGAATAAACTGCTTCTTGCTCATCTTTTCTTGCGCAAGTAAAATTAATTTATTGAATTTTTGAATCCATTCCCAATTCATAAAACAAAAATAGCATCAATCGTTTATAGTAGGATAATAATTTTAAATCCTGTACTTTATGATGTAAAAAAGCATTCATAAAAAAAGTCCCTCTTTAATAAAAAAGAAGGACTTTTTTTGTTAGTTCAAATAATAAAATTTAAGCTGAAACACTTTTGCTTACACGCTTACGTTCATTCTCATTAAGGATAGTTTTACGCATACGTATCGACTTTGGTGTTAACTCAACGTACTCATCTTCCTGGATATATTCCATAGCTTCTTCCAACGAAAACTTAACAGCTGGAGCAATATTCATTTTTTCATCTGTTCCAGATGCACGCATGTTGGTAAGCTTTTTTGTTTTTGTAATATTCACTGCCAAATCATCGGGGCGTGTGTGCTCTCCAATTACTTGTCCTGCATATATTTCATCTCCTGGATCTACAAAAAAGAAACCTCTGTCCTGCAACTTATCAATACTATACGCGATGGCAGTACCTAATTCCATACTAATTAATGAACCAGAAATTCTACCAGCAATTTCGCCCTTCCATGGCTCAAATCCTTTTAACCTGTGGTTCATGATAGCCTCACCTGCTGTTGCAGTTAAAACTTTATTTCTTAAGCCAATAATTCCTCTTGATGGAATAGTAAATTCTAAGTGAATCATGTCGCCTTTAGGTTCCATAATCAACATATCTCCTTTTCTTTGGCTAACCAACTCAATTACCTTTCCTGATACAGGCTCTGGAACATCAACAATTAATGTTTCAACTGGCTCGCATTTAACGCCATCTATCACCTTTAAGATTACTTGTGGCTGACCAACCTGAAGTTCGTAGCCTTCTCTGCGCATTGTTTCTATCAAGATACTCAAATGCAATATACCTCTTCCAAATACAAGAAATGCATCTGCACTGTCGGTTTCATCAACACGCAAGGCAAGATTTTTTTCCATCTCTTTATATAATCTTTCACGTACGTGACGAGATGTAAGGAATTTACCCTCTCTGCCAAAGAATGGAGAGTTATTAATGGTAAACAACATACTCATAGTGGGCTCATCAATACTAATTGGCTTTAAACCTTCAGGATTTTCAAAATCAGCAATTGTATCTCCAATTTCAAAACCTTCAATGCCAGTTATAGCGCATATATCACCACTTTTAACTTCAGCAACTTTTGCTCTGCCTAATCCTTCAAAAACGTAAAGTTCTTTAATCCTTGTTTTTACAATTTTACCATCTCTTTTAACTAAAGATACCGGCATATTTTCACGAATATTACCTCTGAAAACCCTACCTATTGCAATACGACCAACGAAACTACTAAAATCTAAAGAAGTTATTTGCATTTGCAAGGTACCTTCATGGTATGGAGCAGCAGGAATATGTTCAATTATACAATCTAAAAGAGGTACAATATCTGTAGTAATTTCGTTATAATCTGTATTCATCCAGCCTTGCTTGCTACTTCCGTATATGGTTGGGAAATTCAATTGTTCTTCTGTAGCATCTAAGTTAAAAAACAAATCAAATACTTCATCATGTACTTCATCAGGACGACAATTTGGCTTATCTACTTTATTAATAACCAAAATTGCCTTTAATCCTAATTGTAGCGCTTTTTGCAATACAAAACGGGTTTGTGGCATGGTGCCTTCAAAAGCATCTACTAAAAGTAATACTCCGTCCGCCATGTTTAATACACGCTCAACTTCACCTCCAAAATCACTATGTCCTGGTGTATCAATGATGTTTATTTTAACACCACCGTAATTGATAGAAACGTTTTTTGCAAGGATAGTTATCCCTCGTTCTCTCTCTAAGTCGTTATTGTCTAAAATTAATTCCCCAGACTCTTGATTGTCACGAAATAGTTTACTTTGATGCAACATTTTGTCCACCAAGGTTGTTTTACCGTGGTCAACGTGGGCAATAATTGCAATGTTTCTGATAGCTTGCATGTTTTTAGGCTTGTTTTTTAAGGGCGCAAAGGTAGTAAATTAAATGAAGTAAAATTCACTTGTCAATTGTTATATTTTCCTTTTAATATTAATTCAAAAAATAAAGTCTAAAAAGCCCAATAGTTAAGCCTTTCGATTAAGATTGCATCACTTTAATAAATTGTTAAATTGACTTTGGCAGTATAAAAGCAACTCCATAAGCGGTGAAAATTGAGGTGAATCTATATTTATTTTTATCAATAATTTGTAAAGAAACCTATGTTTTTTTTTAAAAAAACACCCTTGTTATTATTTATTTTGCTTAATTTTATATCCAAATTGAAATGTTAATTTAAATAGCAAAAAAAATGAAGAAAATCACATACAAAATAATTGCCTTATTAGTTGTTTTTTTTACTCAAAATTTACACGCTCAATGGACTACACCAACTATTGATGCTGCAAATGATGGAGTAGGAAATTATCCCAACAATTACACCTCTGGAACAACAAACTGGGCAATCACCTGGAATAATACCGATTTGTTTGTTTCAATAAACAATGCCAATCAATCTGAACCTGTAACTATATATCTTGATGTAGACCCTATTGTTCCTGTAAATGGAGGGGCAAACGCTAATGGAACACTTGTTGGCTTAAATTATGATGGTTATACAACACGCCCTAATTTGCCCTTTAGGGCAGACGTTTGTATTTATGCGCACAACGGGTACAGAGAAATATTCAGAAGAGATGGTGCCAATGGATGGACTTCCATCGGAGGTCAACCCAATGGAATTACTGGTACAGCTAACGATTATGTGAGTAATGCAAATGGCCAGTATTCTTCTAACGATAATGGCAATGGAAACGGAGGTGATGATAGAAGAGAATTCAGAATTTCCTGGTTACGTTTACAAGGGGCAATCAATGGTGGTGCGCGACCTACAGCATTTAATTGGATGGGGTATCTTTCCTATAATAATGGGATGTATGCGCAAGTACCTGTAGAGAATTACAATGGTAGTAATGTGATTGGAAACAGCAATGGCATTGTGAGGTACTTTACTGTTTCAAATACTGGAAATGGAACATCAACCAATCCTTTTGGGCAAAACTCATATACACAGCCACTAACTTCATCTAATGCGGCATTTGGCGGTATTTCTGTATACGATTTTACAATGAATAGTAGCGGACAAACGATTACCAGAACTGCTGGAGGTGGTCAGGCATGGACAATTGCTGGTAATTTAGTAGTAGCAAATGGAAGCTTAACATCAGGCACTTCAACCACCGCAATATCCACAAGAAATTTGGATATTCGTGGAGGTACCTTAACGCTATCAGGAAGTGTAGGTGGTGATTTAAATGTTTCAGGAAATTTTATCAAAACCAGCGGGACTTATAACAACAATAACCGCCAAGTTAATTTCAATGGCACAACAGCTCAAATATACAGTAGTAACATAACACAAACAATTAATTTTTTATTAATTTCCAATACCAGTGTTACTGTAACGGCCAATAGTTCAATCACAGTGCCCAACAATTTAACCATTAATGCAGGGGCAAATTGCCGTTTAGACATGGGCAATAACACCCTGAATTTAACAGGATCGAGCGCTAATGTCATCAATGGAAATCTTCGGGTAGGTGGCACCGGAGGAGCAATTACCGGGACAACCGCAGGCAATACAACCTTTGGCGCAGGAAGTTTTTATGAACATAATTATTCCACTATTGATGGTCATATTCCTTTAGCTACTTGGAATGCAAGTTCAACATGTCTTATGATGGGATATACTTCAGGCACACAACCTGCCTCAGGTCTCAATCAATCCTTTGGCCATTTTACCTGGAACTGTCCATCACAAACTACCTCACCAATGCTTGATGGGGCGCTTACAACAGTGAACGGAAACCTCAGTATTTTAGCTATTAATAGTAACGAAATAGGGATTACTACAAGTATACCCTGCACATTAAATATTGGTGGTTCATTAACCATTTCAGATGGCATTTTTTCGATGGCTACCGGCATAGAAAATTGTGTCATTAATGTAGCAGGTAACCTGACCGTAAACAATGCTAATGCCTTTTTGCTCCTATCTAGTATTTCCAGTATAGCTGGTGCAGGAACATTAAATGTACTGGGCAATGTTATCCATTCTGATGGTATTATAGATCTTGCTACCAGTGATTTTGATGGAATTTTAAGAATAGGTGGAAATTACACGCAATCAGCTCCCGCCATCTTACAGTTATTCAGTTTTTCATTGTCTACTTTAAGCTATGTAGAATTTAATGGAGCTGGCCTGCAAAATGTAACATTAAATGGCAGCGTTTTAAGTAACGTAAATTTTAGAGTAAATGGTGGAGGAGTAAATTTAACGGGTACTTTGCCGCTTAATGACAATGCCAATGGCGGTGCTTGGGGAGCCACTCTAAGAATGAGTCAAGGTAACATCATAGGCAGTGGAACTGTATTTTATGATCAAACTGGTGGTTATTCTACCTTGGTTTATGACGCAAGCACTTCTGCTCAAACAACTACTGGTGTTGAATTTCCTGCAATAAACAGTCCAATGAATTTAATTATTGACAACACTTTTGCAACAAATACTGTTACCTTGCATGCCAACAGAACTATTGGAGGAACTTTAACACTCAATGCTGGTATTTTAGTATTAAATGCTAATAACTTAAGCGTTGTTGAACCTCCTGTTGGTGGAAGTTCTACTGCTTATGTAAGAACAAACAGCACGGGTGTGCTGCAATTAGCATTAATGGGTGGTGGTTTTTCCTTTAATTTCCCTGTTGGAAATAGTACCTATAATCCTGTAATTATTTCAAACAGTGGTACCACAGACTCCTACAGTGTTAGAGTTGTAGATGGTACACCTCCTTCACCATTTGATGCAACAAAAGTAATTAATCGTAGCTGGATAGTTGCAGAAGGTGCAGCAGGCGGATCAAGTATTAATATGTCGGCATACTGGAATTCACCAAGCGAAGAAGCTGTAAATTTTGCAGCTGGTGTAACTAGAAGATTTGGTTTATGGAATGGCGTTTCATGGACTCAAAATGGTGCAACAGTTGGAGGTTCAAATCCTTTCTTTTTTTCCAATACAGCTTCTTTTGTGAATGTAGGCACATTTGCTTTAGGTAAAGATGATGCATTTCTTTCATCTGCTACAACATACACCTGGAATGGGGCAACAAATGGAGCTTGGACTACCGCAACCAATTGGACGCCAAATGGTGTTCCCACTGCTGCCGACAATGTAATTTTTAATGTGGTTGGTACAAATCCTACAAATTTTAATACTACACAAACCATTAATAATTTGAGTTTAATTGGTACCGGAAGCCTGAATTTAGGGGCTTCAGGAAACTTAACGATTGCAGGCAATTTAACCTATGTTAATACTGCTACTGCAAGTTTTAATTGTGCAAGTACCTTAAGTATTTCAAGTGCTGCTTCACAAACAATACCATCATTAAATTATGGAAACCTTATTTTAACTGGGGGGCCAAGAGTGCTGTCAAATACTGGTACAATTGGTATTTGCGGTAATTATACAGCATCGGCAGGAGTAACCACTACCACTGGTAGTACTGTAAATTTTAATGGTACAGCCGCTCAAAGCATGTTAACCTCAGCCGCAAATTTTAATAACCTGCTGATTTCAAATACCACTGCAAATGTAACTTCATCGGTTGCAGTAACAATTACAAGTAATCTAACGATTAATGCCGGAGTCAACTGCAGGTTTGATATGGGTGCAAATACTTTAACCATAACAGGGAGTGCTGCTAATTTAATTAATGGAACATTGCGCATCGGTGGTTCCTCAGGATCAATTGTTGGCATGACTGCTTTAAATACCACTTTTTCTGCAACAGGTACTTATGAGCATAATTACACTACTGTTGCAGGTATTGTGCCTGCTGCCAGCTGGAACGCTGCATCTAACTGTAACATTATTGGATATACAACAAATATAAGTGCTACAGGTGGCCTTTCTCAAACTTTTGGCAATTTTACCTGGAATTGCCCTTCACAAACTGCAGCTTTGAATCTTTTAGGGGGATTAAATGGTGCAACCATAGCAGGGAATTTTAACGTAATGGCCACCAACTCGGGTTCTTTGCGTCTAACCAGTTTTGCCAGCATGACGCTCAATATTTTAGGAAATTTAAATGTTTCGGGTGGTAATTTTGCATTTACAAATGTTATAACGCCAAATACCCCAAGTATCACAATTAATGTAAGCAGTTCAATAAATATTTCTGGTGGTGTCACTCACTTTCAAACACCCCCTCCAGCGCTTACAGGAGGAGTCACAACATTTAATGTATCGACCACTAATTTTAACTTAACTGCTGGTTCATTAATTATATTTGCTGCTACTGCTGGTTTGGGTTCAACAGCTACTATCAATATCTCTGGTAATTTTACACAAAGTGGTGGAACAGTAAACAATTGTAGTATTGGTGCTGCCAATGGTGTCATTTCAACATGGAACATTTTGGGTAATTTCAATCAAACAGCAGGATCATACACTGGTGCATCTTCCGGAACAAACCCCGAAATTTATTTAAATGTTCATGCAGGTTTTAGTCAATCTGTAGGAGCAACCATTACTGCTGGTGCAGCATTCCCTAGATGTCAAATCGAATTTAAAGGTGCTTTGAACCAAAATGTGAGTGTTTCTGGCAATACGCTTAATAATCTTTGGTGGCGTTTAAATAATGCAGCTGGTATAACAATGGCAACCAACATTACCATTAACTCTGTAGGTAAATTTATCAGAACTACTGGTGCAATTTCTGGTGTTGGTGGCATACTGTACATTGCAGGAAGTCAACTCAGATATAATGGAACTGTTAATATGACTTCTACTGATAAGGAGTGGCCAGCTGTTATGAGCGGGGTTTCAGTAGAAATTGATAATGCAGCTGGAATTAATTTACATGCATCAAGAACGGCAACAAGTGCAGGTGGTGAGGTGCGATTAACAACTGGCTCCTTATTTTTAGGAAATAATGATTTGTTTATTGATTATTTTAATAATGGGAATTATGCCATTACAAGCCCTTCGGCAACTAATATGTTTGTAACAAACGGAACGGGTCAATTTCTATTAAGTACCTACATAAGAAGCGGTAGCCCTGTTGGTTTTGATCTTTATGTTTTTCCAATTGGAGATAATATAGGTAGTTTGGAATATAGTCCTGTTGAGTTAAAGTTTTATAAAAATACTGTAAGCCGAATCATTGGATTAAGAGTGGTGGATGCCATAAATCCAAATATCAATACGCCAGTTGCTGCTACTGATTATTTAAGCAGGTATTGGATGGTTACTGAAAACGGGGCAGGCGGTTTGTATAGAGATTCTATAACAACATTCTACTCGGCTGCAGATGTTAACGGTACTGAGGCCAATATTAAACTGAGTACCTACGCTGCAGGAACTTGGACAGAACATGGTACCACAGTTACTGCAGGTGTAAAAATTGTTGGTTTTCAACCTTCCACAGCTGCTTTTACGCAAGCATATCTTCCCCTGAATGGTTTGGAAATTACAGGGAGAAGAGCACCTATTTTAACTAATTATACCTGGGTGGGTTCAACTAGTAATGATTATAATACAGCTTCAAACTGGTCGCCTGTGGGTGTTCCAACTGCTGCTGATAATATTACTGTTGGCGTTTCTGCACCCAATCCTTGTGTAATTAATAGTGGCAGTTTTACTGTAACCAATTTTAACCTGAATGGAACAGGTAACTTTCAATTAGCCGCTGGCACATCAATTACGGTAAATGGGGTGATGAGCTACGGTGGATCAGCCACAGGTTCTTGCGCTTGCAGCAGCACCTTTAATATAGCTGGCTCAGCCGCATCTGATGTTCCTCCTATTAATTATGGTAATTTAAACATAAGTGGCGGAAATAGAACACTTGCTAATGCAGGCACAATAGGTGTTTGCGGCACTTACACACCAGGTGCTGGTGTAATAACAATTACAAGTAGCACGGTCAATTTTAATGGAACCACTGCACAAACTGTTTCAGCTTCGTCATATAATAACCTTACAATCAGTAATGCCCGAACTACAAATAATATTACGCTTTCTGGTTTAATAAACGTTGCAGGTGTATTCAATCCTTCGGCAACTTTTACTTCTGGAAACTATTTAGTGACGGGGAATACAGTAAATTATAATGGCGCAAACGGGCAAACTATAGTTGCATTTAATTATAATAATTTATCATCAACAAACAACAACAGAGTACTTCAAAATACTGGAAATATAGGTATTGCAGGGGCTTTTACACCTGGAATTGGCATATATACAACCACTGGAAGTACTGTTGTTTTTAATGGTGTCGCAAATCAAACAGTACCAGTTTTTACTTCACTCACTGCTAACAGATCTTATCATCATCTTACCATTGAAGGTACTGGTTTGTATACCCCTGCCAGAACTTGGGGAGGTGCAGGCATTACTAATGGTATAACAGGTAATTTAACGCTCAACGGTGGTCAGTTTGAACAAACAACAACATTAGGAGGTGTTACTTTGTATATCAATGGAAATCTGAATTTAACCAACGCCAATGCCAGATTTTCTCAACATAGCGGAAATTTAAGTAATAATAATACTTATGTACTTGGAAACTGGATTCAATCTGCGGGCCGTTTTGATTTTAATACTTCAGTGGGCGGCACGGGTGATGGCTTTGTTTATTTAAGTGGAAATTTAACGGCAACCGGAGGTCTTATTAACTGTGCATCAGTGGGCAGTAATACCATTAACCCAACATTTGCTTTCGATGGCACAGGAGTTCAAAATTATTCAAGAACGGGTGGAGGTAATTTATTTGTGGATTTTGTAATTGGTGCAAACAAATCTCTTCTGTTACTTTCTAACTTTTCTGTTACAGATGGTGATATTGCTGTTGGCACGAATGCCACAATAGATGCACAGGGATTTACTGTAACTACCGCTGATGGAGGCGCCTCGGCTGACGAATTCAGAACCAATGCAGGTTCTTTGATCAGAACTACACATGCCTCGGGTATCGTTGGTATGGCTCCTTCAGGAACCAGAAATTTCAATACGGCAAGTATTTATGAGTTTTATGGTGCCAATCAAAATACTGGTTTTAATACAGTGCCTGTTATAAGCACTGCTGCGCAAGTAATAATGAATTTGTCGGGTACTTTAACAAATACTTCTGCTTCTTTCACCATCAATACCGCACTCACCTTAACTAGCGGCATATTTAATATGGGAGCCGCAAATACAATTAATCTTGGTATAGGCGCTACTGTGGCTATTGCAGCAAGTAATTTTATTGTAGGCACTAATGCTGGAACGTTAAACTTTATTGGATCCGGAACTTTTACTGGTGTTAGTAATCCTTATAATGTTACCATCAATGGGGGAGTTAACTTTGGAGCTGGTATCAATGCAACTACCATTCAAAGTGGTGGCACTTTGCGCATCAATGCGGGAGGATTTGTAAATACAAGTGCTCCTTTTTATCATGCAAACTCCACGCTGCAATATTTTACAGGCGGCACCTATGGTAGAAATTTAGAGTGGAGTGCTGCGGCAGGCAGAGGCTACCCAGGACATGTTCAGGTGAGTAATAATACCACCCTTAATCCAGGTGCAGGCGGCAATACAGGCTTAGTTTTAAATGCAGCAGGTAATTTAACGGTTGATGGAGGTTCCAATCTTTACATGGACAATGGCGGTAATAACATGACAGTACCTTTGATTGTAAATGGCAATATCAACCTGGTAGGTAATTTATCAGGTTCAAATTCTATTGGCGGTGATATTGAATTAAAAGGCAATTGGAACAACAATGGTGTTGCCATAACAAATTTCTTTCCAAATTCAAGGGCAGTTACCTTTAATGGGACTATCAATCAGAATATAGGAGGAACAAATACCACAGTGATTCCATTTGCTTTTTTAACGATTAATAATGCAGCAGGAGTTACTTTAACTTCATATAATGTAGAGGTTAACAACCAATTGAATTTAACCAGTGGTAAAGTAACCCTAGGTAATTTTAATTTAAAATTGAATGGTTTAAATACCCCAATCGCGGGAGGTACATCAAGCAATTATATTGTTACCAATGGCAGTGGTGTGTTAAGCAGAAACTTCAACAACACAGCCACGCTTTATCCTGTAGGTCCAAACGCAAGTACTTACTCCCCAGTAACAATGCAACAATCGGGCACTGTAGATGACATTACTGTAAGAGTAAATACGGCTCCAGCCTTTGTGCCATTAGTTAACGATAATAACCAAATGGTAAACTTACAATGGACCATTAACGAAGGTGTAGCAGGCGGTAACAATTTATCAAGTAATTTCCAATGGCCATTGAGTAGCGAAGCTGCAGGTTTCATAAGAGCCAATGGCGTTTTCCAAGGTGATTATTCAGGAGCAGCATGGCAAGTGCGTTCATCTACCTTAAGTGGTGTTAATCCATATTTAAGTAGTTCAAGTTCAAACTATACAGGCGCATTAAGCAATCGCCCATTTGTGATTGGTAATATCAATGGGATTGTAGGTTGTGTATCTACGTTATCTGCTGGTGATTGGCATGATGGATCAATTTGGGCAGGCGGTGTTCCTCCAACAACAGCTAGTGCAGCGTGTATAGGTCATGCTATTCAAATAACAGCAAGCAATACCAATGCCTTAAGTTCAGTAACCTTAAATGCAGGCGGCAGTTTAGCTATTGATGCCACGTTTTCATTGGTTTTTGGCACAGGTGGTTTATTAACCAACAGCAGCGGAGCAGCAAATACCATCACAGGATTAGGCAGTATTATATACAATGGCGCAGGCACTATAGCCGGAGGTAACGCCATTACCATTAACAGTGCCAAGCTCAATGGTTTAACCACTATTTCTACCCCATTAACAGTGAACGGTGATTTGACGTTGAATAGCGGCAGTAGCGTAAGCGCCACCCCAACCTATGGTTCAAACTCAAGTTTAATTTACAATACAGGCGGAAGTTATGGTGTAAATTTAGAGTGGACAGGGAATAGCGTAACAGCAGGCATAGGTGTTCCTAACAATGTAGGCATCACAAACACTACGACCTTAAATATGCCAATCAGTGACCGCGGCCTATCAGGGACCTTAGGGATATCTAACGGTACCTTAAATATGGGCACAGGCGATTTATATGTGAATGGCGATTGGTCTCGTGATGGGACTAATGGTTTCTTTAATCCGAACGGTAAGGCCATTTTCTTTAATAGAGCAGGCACGCAAAACATTGTTGTTATGGGAGGCGGAACCGAAACGTTCAATTATTTAGTACTAGATAAGCCAAGTGGAAGTTTAGTATTAGATCCAGGCACCCATATCACCGTAAATGGCAGTGTTGGTAACACCCTTCAACTATTAAATATGGGCGTATTAGACTTGAATGGCAACAATTTAAATTTAACCAATGCAGGCGGTAGTATTTTAGCGAGTGGAGGCGTAAGAAGCATCATCAGTACCTTTCCTAATGGGCAAATGAATGTGCAGGCAAGCAAAAGTGTAACAAGTAATTTAGGCGGTACCCTAAAATTTGGCAGTAATGTAAAAGTAGCGTTAAGCGCAGGGATGGATTTTGGAAATACGTTAAGTACTATCCAGGGCACCTTACAGATTGCTTTAGGAGGCTTTGTAACTAGCAACCCGCCAACCTATGCCACCAGTTCAACGCTAAGATATTTTAGTGGTAGCAATTATGGTAGAGGTTTAGAGTGGAGTGCAACCAGCGGTCCGGGTTATCCATATCATGTAGATATCGACCAAAACGGAACAGTAACCACCTTGGATTTAAGCAATGGTGGCAGTGCCATACGCCAGATAGCAGGTAACCTGAATTTAAACCAGGGCGGTAATTTAAGCATGGGCGCCATGAGCAATCCATTAATCGTTAAAGGTAATGTAAACATAGGCGGAGCATCATCAGGCAGCTTAACGTTGAGTACAGTTGCAGGAGGCGATATACAAATAGCAGGCAACTTAACGCGCAATGTAGGAGGTACATTTACACAAAATGGAAGAGAAGTAACCATGAATGGCACGGCATTGCAAACGATAAGTAACAACATTCCAAGCTTTAGTTTTTTAAATATCGACAACAATGGCGCAAGTGTTCAAATCAATACAAACACCACAATAAATACAAGACTTAGATTAAGCAATGGCTTATATGATTTAAATGGCTTTACCAACACCATGGCCAATGGTTCACAAATACGCAGAAGTGCAGCCGCTGCTACCATGAGTGCTGCACCAGCCATAGTAGGCGGTAATGTGGTGGATATGCAATACGATGCTACCATGACAAGTGATGTGGAGTTTATTCAAGATTTAAATAAGATCAGAGATCTTGAAATAACATTGGGAACATTGAGCATTAATGAAAATAAAACAATAAATAGAAATTTAGTATTAAGTGGAGGTGATTTAAACTTAGCCACATTTACCTTTACGGATAGAGGAAATGCAACTGCTCCGTCATTTGCTGGTAGCATCACAGTTAGTGGTGGCGGCACTAGACTTATTGTAGGGTCACTTGGTAGTAATTTTGACATTACTGGTTTAGGAGGTAATTCACCATTATTATACACAAAAACTGTAAGTTCAATTGGTGGAACATTATTAAGTTTTGATAGTAATGTTTTAGTGCGCATAGGTGATGGTGCTGTTGATTTTGGATTCTCAGGTGGGTTGTATCCAACAACCATTAATGGAGCATTGCAAGTGATGTTAGGAGGGTCAGTTGGCCAAATATTGAATCCATGTTATTACGGCACTAATTCAATATTGCGATTCTCAAATACTGTTGATTATCAAGTTGGGTTAAATGATAAAACTTGGGCTTCGGGCGCAATTGGTTCTGGTAATCCAGGTATTCCTTGGAATGTTGAGGTAAATGATATTGGAACAGATTTACAATTGCAAAATACAAGAGCTTTAAGAGGAAATCTAACCATAACAAATGGAACATTTACACTTACACCTGTTTATTCTGGAACCTTCGCGATAGGTGGAAATTGGACAAGGACTGGAGCTTTTAGTGCATTTACGCATAACAATAAAAAAGTAGTATTTGATAAGCAAATTGTCGGAGATCAGGCCATTACAGTAAATACAGGTGTTGTTGCTGAAACCTATTATGATTTAGATTTTAGCCCTGCTGCTGGAAATGTTATTATGAATGTTAATGTAAATGCACTCAATGCCGTTGGTTTAGTAAGTGGAAAAGTTAATTTAAATGGCAACACATTTACTTTAGGTACAACTGGTAACAATGGAACATTAACTGGTGGAACGGCAAGCGAATATTTTATTTCAGGAACAGCAGCTTCAAAATTGGTAAGATATACTACTACTGCAAGTACAAGTTATAGCTATCCTGTTGGAGATGTAACTAACTACACCCCTATGACTGTTCAGCTTTATGCAGGAACAATGGGTGCTAATTCACAAGTAAGTGTCAATGTAATACCAACTGCACACCCTAATATTGGAACATCAGATAATTATTTAAAAAGATACTGGCAAGTGGAACCAAACAATTTTCCAACACCACAAATTGGTTATGGTGTTACATACGTTTGGGCTCCTGGAGATGAGTATGGTTTGCCTGTTCCGATTCCAGCAAATTTAAAACCGTTTAAACACAATCCACAAGGGTGGATTGCTGCTTTAGGAAGCGGTGCCAGCGTTGAAATGGGTAGCGGAACAGTAACTCCAGGAACTAGGACTATTACTTGGGATGGATTGTATTCATTTAGTGATTTTACCGGAAATGGAAATGGTACACCTTTACCAATTAGTTTAATTGATTTTAATGTGCAACCAGTGCTTGAGAACGTAGAGGTAACATGGACTACAGCGAGTGAAACAAATAATGATTACTTTATCATTGAGCGTTCAAAAGATGGTGTTGATTTTGAAGCTTTGTCTGTGGTTGATGGAGCTGGTAATAGCAATACCATTTTAAATTACAAGGTGATGGATTATAAACCATACGAAGGTTTATCATATTACAGATTAAAACAAACAGACTTTGATGGTAAATTTGAATACGGTGATATTAAATCTGTAAACTTTGTGAAGCCAAGTCAGGGTCAAAATTGGTCTGTTTATCCAAATCCGTCTAATTTGAAAGGCATCAATTTAGTAACAGGAGCTTTGAGCAGTGATTTGCTTCAGTTGAGCTTAACTGATGTAACCGGTAAGGTAGTTTTCAGCAAAAGTATAACGGCAAATGATACAAGAGCAAACAGCTTTATTGCTTTTGAAAATGTGAGTACAGGCATATACTATCTTACTATATTAGATGGAGATCAATCAAGAACAATAAAAGTAATTTTATCAGCTAAGGAGTAGTTGATATTAAAACAAAAAAAAGGCGGACTTAAATATTAAGTCCGCCTTTTTTTATTCAACAAGTTTTAAGAGAAAATATTATACTTTAAGATGCAATAAATAGCCCTGAATCCATCAACTGCTCCAATCTTTTTGCCTTCTTCATAAGTCCTACCATAATAGGAAATACCAACTTCATATATTCTAATTTTAGGCACTTTAGCAACTTTGGCAGTAACTTCTGGTTCAAAACCAAATCGTTTTTCTTTAAGTTTTAGGCTTTTAGCGATTTTTGAATCGAACAATTTGTAACAAGTTTCCATATCAGTTAGGTTCAGATTGGTAAACATATTACTTAAAAAGGTTAGAAATTTATTTCCAATGGTATGCCAAAAGAATAAAATTCGATGTGGATTTCCGCCCATAAATCTTGAACCATATACAACATCAGCATATCCATCAATAACTGGCTTCAGCAAAACATTGAATTCTTCGGGATCGTATTCTAAATCGGCATCTTGTACAATTAAAAACTCACCAGTAGCAAGTTCAATCCCTTTGTGAATAGCTGCACCTTTACCTTGATTCACTTCTTGATCAAATAAACTAATATTTATTTGTTCGCCATGCAATTTGATATAATTTTCAATGGCTTCTTTGGTATTATCAGTAGAGGCATCATTCACAATAATTACTTCTTTCTGTATATTATTGATAAGATTAACTTGACGTACTTTGTCAAGTATGAAATGAATAGTCCTTCCCTCGTTGTATGCTGGAATTATTATTGATAATTTTTTAATCATGCATTATGTGTTTCAGAAAACAAAAAAAGGAAAAATTACCGAATAATCACCTATTTAATTTTTTGCAGTGTTCTGAAGTATTTTACTTTTGGTGGTTGAACTTAAATTTTTAATTTGCGTTTGATTCTAGAATAAAATCAGAATATTCAGTAAATTTATGCCTTATATTGAAAGACTACTACAAAATACTTGAAATAGAAAAGGATTCAACGGCACTTGAAATCAAGCGGGCCTATCGTAAATTAGCCATGAAATATCATCCCGATGTGAATGGTGATTTATTAGCCACAGCCATTTTTAAGGATGTTAATGAAGCTTACCGCACCCTTGGGAATGCAGCAAAAAAAAGGCATTATGACTTTTATTTTGCTTCAGGACCAGAAGTTAAACTAAATGAAAAGTACCGGCAAGATAAAGGGCGCAAGTATGGAACAGCCTACAAAAACGAGAACAAACAGTATCGGACAAACACAAGCCATCGAAAAAATGAAGAAAAACCAGATTTTAGCAAGTTGGAAAATTGGATGTTTGCCAGTTTAGTCATCATAGGACTGTTTGCTATTTTTCTTTCAATTCGCGATCTTTATAACAATGAAATTGAAGATTTAAATGCATTTACAGGTATTGTTTTTGGTTTGCTTTTTACTTTTTTGTTACTTTACAGTTGGACTCAAATTTTTCGAAAGAAAAAAGAATAAAATTTAGAAACTTATTTGTGCAAACCTGCTATTATATCTTTAATTTCTGATTGAACAGCCACTCCTTTGTTTTTGGCATACCAAGCGTGTAATTTCTCTTTAATTTCCATCATGTCAACCTTTGCAGCTTTCAAGTTATTAATAAGTGCAATTGCTTCTGAAGGTCTTGGCCCCCATTGAGCCAGCAAATTAAGGCTACTAGCATCTAACATTAAAACCTTTGGAATTGACCTGCTACCATCTGTTAAAAAATGGTCCATTACTTCTACATTTTCGTCTCTTAACAATAGTTTGATTTTTATTTTGGGAAATTGTTTTTCAATCAAATGAAAAATTGGAATAGTTTGCGCAGCATCTCCACACCAGCCCTCAGCTAAAATCAACCATATTTGTGGCTGCTCAATTAAATCAATT